>DAOTXK010000404.1:0-5014 GCA_034435395.1 Anaerolineae bacterium
GGGTGGGGTTATCCACGTCGCAGGCGACCAGGACCTTAACCGCGCCGGTGCGCAACGGCGCGACCAGGCCCCGCGTATCGATGCGGTGCACCTCGCCCAGCGCCCCGCCGCCGCGCGGCACTTCCCGCCCATCAGCGCCCAGCAGCCGCACCCCGAGCGCGCTCACGCAGCCGGAGCCGCCGTCCACCGTGGCGCTGCCGCCCACCCCGACGATGATCCGCCTCGCGCCCGCCTCGACCGCCGCCGCGATCAGCTGGCCGGTGCCATACGTCGAGGCTCGCAGCGGATCGCGCTCATCTTCGCGCAGCAGTCTCAGCCCGGAAGCCCGCGCCATCTCCACGATGGCCGTCTGGCCATCGGCCAGCAGACCCCACGCCGCCCGGACCGGACGCCCCAGCGGATCATCAACCGTCAGTTCGCGAATCTCGCCGCCCTGGGCGACCAGCACGTCCATGGTGTCGTCGCCGCCGTCGGCGATGGGCATCGAGTCAATCACACAGTCCAGGCCGGATCGCCGCAACCCCCGGACGATACAATCGGCGGCTTCCGGCGCGGTTAAGGCTTCCTTGAATGCGTTTGGCGCGACGAGGATTTTCATCGATACCCGCCCCCTCCGTTTGTGAGCTTTGCCCATCGTTATTTATACGCCCTCCACCATTCCCTTTCAAGCCGACCCCGAATTGTTGACAGCCGCCGCCCGCCATGCTAATCTGCCAGCTTAATCTTTCGTCCGTCACCATCCCGTTCACGGCACCGGTCAATACCTCAACATCTCCGCGTCCCATCCCCGACTGTCGGCGTGTGCCTGCTCCGGGCACCGCTGACAGCCATCGCTCCGGCGGCGCGCCTCAGTAAGGAGACTGTGACATGGCGGTCCTGACCTTCAAATTCGGCGGCACCTCCATGGGTGATGCGGCCATCATCAGGGACGCCGCGCAAATCGTCCTGGACGCCGCCGCCGAGGGACATCAGATACTCACCGTCGTCTCGGCCATGACCGGCGTCACCAACACCCTGCTGGGCGCCGCCCACGCCGCCGCCGCTGGCGGAACGGACGTTTACCTCAAAGCCACTGCCGAGTTGCGCGACCGCCATCACGAAACCGCCCGCCAGCTGGTCAGCAATGGCGCGGCCCAGGAAGCGCTGCTGGCCGAACTGCACCGCCTGATCGACGACTTTCAGGACCTGTGCCGGAGCGTGGCCGTGCTGGGCGAGCTGACCAACCGCGGCCTGGATGCCATCATCTCTATCGGCGAGCGGCTCAGCGTCCGTCTGATGGCCGCCCACCTGCAGGATCGCGGGGCGGCCTCGCTGCCCTTCGACGCCACCACCCTGCTGGTCACCGACGACACCTTCCAGAACGCCGCCCCATTGATGGACCAGACCCGCGCCCGCGTGCAGACCCACGTCCTCCCCAAGCTCAAAGCGGGCATCCTGCCGGTGGTGACCGGCTTCATCGGGGCGACGGAGCGCGGCATCACCACCACCCTGGGGCGCGGCGGCAGCGACTACAGCGCCGCCATCTTCGCCGCCTGCATCGACGCCGACGAGTTGTGGATCTGGACGGACGTGGACGGGGTGATGACCACCGACCCGCGCCTGGTGCCGGACGCCCGCGTGATCCCGGTGCTGTCCTACAAGGAAGTCGGGGAGCTGGCCTTCTTCGGCGCGAAGGTGCTGCATCCCCGGACCATCCTCCCCGTGATGGACCGGGGCATGCCGATCCGGGTCCGCAACACCTTCAACCCCTCCCATCCCGGCACGCGCATCCAGCCGGAGCCGCGCCTGACCAAAGGCGTCGCCAAGGCCATCACCATCATCGGCGACGTGCACCTGATCACGGTCGCCGGTCGGGGCATGATGGGCGTGCCCGGCATCGCCGGGCGGACGTTCAACGCCGTGGCCCGCGAAAACGTCAACCTGCTGGTGATCTCACAGGCGTCCTCCGAGCAGAGCTTCTGCTTCATCGTGCGGGACACTGATTCGGCCCGCGCCGTCAGAGCCATCCAGCGGGAACTGGCGCTGGAACTGGAACGCCGGGACGTAGACCGCGTGTGGGCGCAGGAAAACGTGGTGATCATCACCGTGGTGGGCGCGGGGATGAGCACGACGCCCGGCGTGGCTGCCCGCATCTTTGGAGGGCTGGCCGAAGCGGGGGTCAACGTGCTGCTGATCGCCCAGGGCGGATCGGAGAGCAGCATCACGCTGGTGGTCGACGCCCGCGACGACGAACGCGCCGTCCGCGCCCTGCACGCGCTGGTGGTGAATAACGACGGCTGAGCAGCGAGTTACCCAATCCCTCCGGTTAACGCGCCCGTTTGCCGCTCCCTACTCCGTCTCGATCCACAGCAGATCGCTGAGCGATTGAGCGGTGAGGTCGATCACCGCCCAGCGGTCGCGCCCGGAGCGCCCGGCGATGATCAACTGCGGCGTCTTGCCGCCGGTGATCGAGCTGCCGAAGTAGGCGATCCGCGAACCATCCCGGTTGATGGCCACCGAGGGCAACACATCCCCCGTATCGGTCAGCTCCCGCGCCGCGCGCAGCGTAAAATCCATCAGCTGCACGCTGGTGCCGCTGGCCATCGCCAGGTACCGGCCATCACGGGAGAAGACGAACTGCTGAATGGGCAGGTCTACCAGCACCGGCGGCACGCTCTCCCCGGCCAGCGTGTTGAGGTCAAAGCTGTGCAGCGGCCCGCCGAACAGCTCCCCCCGTAACGAGCGGATGTAAACCAGCTGGGTGGTGCCGGGCCGCCAGCGCGGCGAGGCGTCGTTGCCCCAGCCGGAGCCGATGGTCAGCGGCGTGACATCGCCAGTGGCCAGGTCGACCATCGCCAGGCTCGGTGCGGCGAAGATAATCCCGCCCCCGTCCGGCGTGAAGATCGGATCGGAGAGGCCAAGCGCTGTCAGCGGCGATCCCCCCTCAGCGGTGCTGCTGTCGGGTGTGGCGTCAGGATCACGGGCCGGGAGCGCCGTGACCTGCACCAGTTCCTGCCCGTCTGGCCGGACGGTGTAGACCTGGCGGGCACCGTCCCCCTGCCCGGCGGCGAAGACCAACCGGTCGCCGTCGGGATGCCAGGCGGGATCGACCACGATCTCCATGCCCAGCCAGGTCACCTGACGCGCCACGCCGGAGGCAAGCTCCAGCACAAACAACTCCCGCGCATTATTGGGTCCCATAGCCGCAAAGGCCAAAGTCTGCCGGTCCGGGGCGAGCGTCAGGTCGCTCGCGGCCAGCGCTGGCGTCAAAGTCGTCAGCCCGGTCCCGTCCGCGTTGACCGTCTGAATCGCGCCGTCAGCCACAAAGATGAACCGGCCCCGCGCGACGGATACGGGACCTCCCGCCGGCGGAAGCGCTTCCGGCGTCGGCGACCAGGCGGGCGACGGCAACGGCGTCCAGCTGGGCGGCAGCGTCGGCGGGGCTATGGACGTGGCGTAAGCGGCGGCGGTCTGCGTCGCCGCCTGCTCCGGCGGCACGGTGGGGAGCAGGACAACCGTCGGAATCTCGATCTCCTCCGGCGCGCAGGCGGTCAGCGCCAGCAGGATCATCCACGCCAGGGGAACCAATCGGCGAACCATAGGCACTTCGCTCCTTCCACCACCCCTTTTCAGGAACGGCACGTTCCCTGAACGGACCTGCGTCTTGACACCACACCAGACTCCCCGCATTATAGGCTGAGAACGCGCGCCAGGGCCACTGCCGCCCGCCGCGCGATCGGGTGCGACCATCGCCGGAACGGGTGAGGCGCTTTTGCCCATCGCCTTCTTGAGGAGAACCTGGAATGGATGCTTCGCAAGCGCTCGACAGGATTCGGCAGTGCGGGATCATCGCCGTGCTGCGCGGCGACTTCCCCCCCCAGAAAGCCATCGCCGTCGCCGAGGTCCTGCTGGAAGCCGGGATCACCAGCGTGGAGCTGACCTACAATTCGCCCGACTGGCGGGAGGCCCTCCCCGCCGTGCGGGACGCCTTTGGGGATCGCCTGCTGGTCGGCATGGGGACCGTCCTGAATCATGTGCAGGTCCGGGAGGCGTTGGCCCAGGGCGCGCAGTTCCTGGTGTCTCCGGCGCTGGACCCGGCCTCGGTCTCCACCGCGCACGCGGCGGGCGTCCTGATGGCCCCCGGCGCGGCCACGCCGACCGAAGCCGTACAGGCGGCGGCGCTCGGCTGCCAGCTGGTCAAGTTTTTCCCGGCGGGCGTGCTGGGGGTGGATTATTTCCGCACCATGCGCGGCCCGCTGAGCGACATCAACTTCAGCTGCAACGGCCACATGCACCTGGGCAACATCGCCGACTTCCTGCGGGCGGGCGCGGCGGTCTGCGGCGTGGCCGGTGACGGCCTGGCCGGTAATGGCGGTCGCCCCCTCAGCGAGATCCGCGCCATCGCCCACGAGATGATGGCCCTGGTGCGGGAGGTCAGGGCCGAAAAACAGCCGGTCGCGTGAGTCCGGTCGCGGCGGCCAGCAGGGGGAAGCCATGATCCGGATGATCTGCGCCCACGCCGCGCGCGGCGGGATGGGAAAGACGCAACTCGCCGCCAACCTCGCCGTCCGCCTGGCCGGGCGGGGCCGGCGGGTGGGCATCATCGACGCCGATCTGTACGCGCCGGGCCTGCATCTGCTTTTCAACCTGAGCCTGGAACGCGTCGACCGCACCCTGAACGAGTACTTGCGCGGCGAAGCCAGCCTGGAAGAAGCGGTGTATCCGGTCGGCGGCGGCCTCCAGACGGACTCAGGGGCCAAGATCGCCCTGCCTGGCGAGGTCTACCTGATCCCGGCGCGCCACAGCGTCGATGCCATCGAGGGCGTGTGGCGCGAGGGCTACGATCTCGACCTGTTGCACCAGGCGTTCCACCGGCTGATCGTCAGCCGCCACCTGGATTTCCTGCTGGTGGATACCCACCCCGGTCTCAACGAACAGTACGAACTGCTCACTGCCGCTGCTGCCGACCTGTTGCTGATTGTGACCCGCCCCGATACCCAGCACCTGGCCATCACGCGCCTGCTCACCCACGCCC
>DAOTXK010000405.1:0-11235 GCA_034435395.1 Anaerolineae bacterium
GGCCAGCACCTCCGCCGGGACTACCAGCCCGAACTCCTCCGGCAACATGGGCGGGTGGGCCCCGGTGGCGATGATCAGGGTGATCGCCTCCGGGGGCAGCCCCAACCCTTCCAGTCGCGCCAGCAGCGGGGGGAGCAGATACTCGTGCGGGACCGGGCGCGTCTTGTCATTGATGGCAATGGCCACCGATCGGGCATCGCTGAAGTCAGACAGGGAGACGCCGCCCACTGGATGATCCAGCGCCGCCTGCACCACCTGCACCGGATCGGGCGCGGCGGGCGCGTCCACCGGCGCAACCACCTCCGCCTGCCTGGTTTCCGGCAGATAAAATGTAAGTGTTGTCTTGTTGTACGGGATGTGGAAGGCCTGAGCCATATACGTTTTTCCCGGCTACTTGATGCCTAACCGCACCCGGTAACTGAAATACCAGGGCCGGGGACTATCACCCAGAACCCGCTGCGCCACCTCGCGCAGCCGGGTAATGCCCAACTCACCTTCACTGATGCCGTGCTTAAGCGGGGTCGCCACGTGACCCTGGCTCAGCGCAAGCCCAACCAATCGCCCAGCGTCCCCCATCTCGACGCCGTGCAGCACGATCTCACGCACGTAGCGGAAGTAACCGCTGGCTTCCATGCGGACCAGATGCTCGCGCTTGGCCCAACGCTGGATATCCTGAGCCAGGCCGTATGCCCGGTTGACGGTAGCCACCTGCTGCATACACACATTGTAAGCGGCCTCTACCTCCCAATGTATGACCGGAGGCCAGTCACAGTCTATGGCGGCAAAGACGCCCCCGACCCGCAGGACACGGGCAACCTCTTGGAGCGTAGGCTCTGGCTCCATCCAATGCAGCGCCTGGGACACGATGATGATGTCGGCGCTGGCCTCCCGCAGACTGGTGGCCGTACTGAAGCCGCGCCGATAATGGACATTGGGCGCGGTCGTGCGCGCCTCAGCCGCCCGCCGCATGTCATCATTCGGCTCGATGCCGATCACCTGCTGCGCGCAGTTGGCCCAGATACGGGTGGAGAGACCGGTTCCACAGCCCAGGTCCACCACCAGGGATGGGGTCTCGGTTTGCGCCAACTGGGTAAGCACATCCACAAAAACCGCTGGAGGGGCCGGACGGTATCTGTCATAAGTCTCGGCAAGCCCGCTGAAGCGCTCGACGTTGGCGGTGATGAAGTCGTTGGCTGTCATAGTCAGTTATCCCCTGCGCTGTCATTTGTCACGTTTCAGGCCTGCTCAGCTAGGTGCCCATATAACGCCACAGCGGACGACAGACAGGGCGGCTCAAACGAGAAACCGCCCGGCGAATGTTGGTCCGATGAGTCGGAAAGTCACTCCGGCGTGATCACCGGCACCTGCCCGAAGTCGTCCGGCCCCAACGTCCCGACGCTGGCCTGCGATGGCAGGTAGTCGGCGAGCATGGCTTCCTGCACGCCGGCCTCCGGGTATATCACGTCCAGGATGCGGGTGTGATTGGTGTCCTCCGGCCCGCCGCCGACTCGCCACTGCTCGGCGACAGGCAGCACGTCGCGGATGCGCCACACCCCCGCCGCCGGATAACCTTCCTGCGAGGCCACCACCACCGCGTATGACCAGGTCGCCGGGTCGCCGGGGATGGCACGCCGGGAGACGCGAACCGTGATGCGCCGCTGGGCCGGGTTGGTGCTGATCTCAAGCCTGCCGTCCATCTGGACCGGCCCCTCGTCGCCGGGCTGGTAGATGCCGGGCGTCCAGCCCTCGGCCCAGATGGCGTAGTCCCAGGCGTAGGCTTCCGGCAGGGCGGCATTACGCCCCGGCAGCAGCAATCGCGCCCCGTTCCCTGGCCCATCCACATCGAGGTAGATATCCACCGTGTGGATGCCCATGCCGTTCGGCGCGCCCCAGTCGTTCTCCACTGCGCCCCGGAAGCTCAACCGGAAGATCACGTCTTCCTCATCGTAGCCCACGACCAGCCGGGTGGCGTCGTAGGCGCCGCCCCGGAACACGGGGTCGCGCGGATAGACGTAGGTCCCCGGCCCGTGATCGTCGCCCGTCGGGTCTTCCACCTCGACCACCACATTCGGGACCGCCTCGTCCGGCAGCGCCAGCAACGCCGGCCCGTGGGGTGGATAGAGCGTCACCCCATCGCCCTGGATCACGGCCAGCCGCACGTTGAAGCGCGCGCCGGGCTGGAACTGGCCGGACAAATGATCGAGCGGCACGGCCACTTCCAGCGCCCTATCACCGGCGGCCATCGCCCCGGCGGGCAGGCTGACCGGCCCTGCGCTGCCGTCCACGCCCCAACTGCCCTGTGGGGTGGACGTGTAGATCGTGCTGGATAGCGCCTCGCCTTCGCCCAAAGTCACCTCGACCGCCCGCTTGGCCCCGAAACCGAGCCGCGTTTCCATGCCGCGCACAAACGCCGCCGGTCGCCAGTCCCTGTCCGGGACAGTGAAGTAAAAACTAAATTTCGCGCCCGCCAGGTCGGCGAAGTCCCCCGCGGCGTCCAGCCGCAGGTACAGCGCCGCGTCATCCATCCCGGCATAGAGCGCCGTCAGCGGGCCGGCGTCCAGGTCATAACGCGCCGCGCTGGCCCACTCATCCGTCCCGACGACGCCGTCGATGACCGGCGTGAACGGCCCGGCGAAGGGCTGGTCCGGCTGCTGCGCCAGCTGTGGGATCACCGGCACGTCGACGAAACCCGGCGCTTCCTGTCCGATGGCCGTGTAAATCTGCCGCAGGTAGCCCCGGAACTGCTGATCAAACGATTCATCCGAGCCGGAATTCTGGTCAGCCCCATACCACCAGAACCAGTCCGACCCCTCGGCGATGTACATCAGGTCCAGCGCCTGCTGAAGCGCCGTTTCGTCAAGCTGCCGGGACGCTTCCTGGAGCGCCTGGCGGGTCTGCAACAGGTATTCCCAGGCCTGATTCTCCTCGTCCTCGCCGATCCAGGTGCTGAAGTCGGCGCTGATCCAGGAGCCGGGCCACAGATTTTCAAGCGGGCGCGGCTCGCCGGTCATCGCCAGGAACTCGCTCGGCGTGACGGTGCGCAGGTTCTCGGCTTCTGAGAGGCGGCGATAGATGCCGTGCAGGAACGCCTTGCCGTCATTCGGGTAATACTCCCAGGCATTTTCGCCGTCCAGCAGCACCGTGACCAGATGCGGCCCTGCCGCGCTTTCCTCGGCCAGCCGCGCCTGGATGGCGTCCAGCCGCCGGACGAAGTCCTCGGCAGCGGCGTCGCCGTCCAGGCCGGAATACTGGAAGCCCACCATGTCCGAGATCAGGCGATCGCGGAAGAGGACGGCGACCTGGCCGCCGCGCCCGCCGGTGACCGTGTAGGGCCGGTACAGCGCGTCGGCCTGCTGGACCACATCGTCGCTGTCCCGCGTGAAGCTCTGCACGTCCGGCAGGCTGTGCGCCAGCACGCCCTCGTCCGTGGCGATCCACTGGATGCCCGCATTGGCGACCATCTGGATGATCTGCGGAGAAACGGAACCTTCGGCGGGCCACATCCCGCGCGGCGGCAGGCCGAAGTGCTCCTCGTACAGCGCCACACCTAACTGCACCTGGGCCACGGCATCCTGCCCGAAGGTGAAACGGGACGGCAGTTCGGCCTCCGGCATGGCCACCGCGGCCACGCTGCTATCGACCAGCAGCGGCAGGATCGGGTGGGCGAACGGCGTCATGGTCACCTCGATCTGCCCGGCTTCCTGCATCCGCGCGTGGAAGGGTATCACCTCCTGCACGAGGCGCAGATGTTCCGCGAACAGCACGTCCTTGTCCGCCTCGTCAAAACCTTCGCCCTTGGCGACCAGACCCGCCAGCGGCTCCTCGGCCAGCCAGTCGGGATCGGTCCAGCCGAGGTTAAACAGCACCTGCAGGTCACGGAAGTCCCCGGCAGACCAGCTTTCCAGCGCGCCGTTGATGCCCAGCGCCGTCCGGGAATCGGCCAGCGCCTGGTAACGCGGGAAACGGGCGATGATGCGCGGATTGATGTCGAAGAACCGTTCCAGGATGAAGCGCTTTTCGTCAGCGGCCAGTTCATCCGCCGGGATTTCGGCCATCGCCCAGTAGAGGTCCTTCGCCCCGGCGGCGATGTCGTCCAACTGCCGGATCAGGCTGGGCGTGAGGTTAAACGTGGCGTGAATGGCAGGATAGTCCTCCAGGATGGCGACCATGTCCAGGTAGTCTTTGGCGGCATGAACGCGCACCCAGGGCCGCACGTACAGCCCGGTCTCCGGGTCCTTGAAGTACACCGGCTGGTGCTGATGCCAGATGATGGCCACGTACAGGGTGTCCTCCGCTGCCTGGTTCAGGCGCTCGCCCGTCACGGATGGCCGCGCGGATGACGCCGCCGGAACGCCAGTCAGCAGCGCGCTGAGCGCGAGCAGAGTCAGGACCGGATAACACCACAGCAACCTGCGTCTCATGAGTTTTTTCTCCCTAAAGAACAGGACCTGTCTTTGACCGATAGCCGATACAACCCGCTAATATTCGCGCGATGATCCTAACACATCCGGGCAGGCGCTCACAACCATTGTCCGGCGGTGAGCGCCTTCTTGGGAGAGGGGGGAACGATTGCCAACAGTCCGACCCCCGTCTACACTTGGTCATATCCCCGCCAACTCGCAGCCATCCCCGTCAAGACAAGAACTGAAGGGCAGAGGGAATGAGCGCGCCACCGATTTATATCATTTCCGGGGGCAGGGGAGCCAGCGGCGAACAGGTCGTCCGCACGGCCCTGGCCCAGTTCCAGGACGCCAGCGTGCCGGTCACGATCGTGCCTCATATCTATGAGGTCGCCCAGTTGACAGATGCGGTTGTCCAGGCCGCCACAACCGGGGGAATCATCGTGCACACGCTGGTCGACGCCGAGTTGCGCCAAGCCCTGATCCGGCTGGCACGGCAGCACAACGTCGAAGCCATCGACCTGATGGGACATTTGCTCTCCCGATTGAGCGCCATATTGGGACAGACGCCGCTCGGCCAGCCGGGGTTATACCGCCAGCTCCGCGAAGCCTACTTCGAGCGGGTGGAGGCCATCGAATTCGCCGTGGCCCACGACGACGGGCGCAACCCCCACGAGCTGCATCTGGCGGAGATCGTGCTGGTTGGCGTCTCCCGCACCGGCAAGACGCCGCTCAGCATGTACCTGTCGGTGCAGGGCTGGAAGGTGGCCAATGTGCCCCTGATCAGCAGCATAGAGCCGCCGAACGAACTGTTCCAGATCGATCCGGGGCGCGTGGTGGGACTGACCATCGAGCCGGGGCAGCTGGTGGCCCACCGCCGCTGGCGGCAGCGCCATCTGGGCATACAACAGGACATGGCTTACGCCACGCCGACCGACATCGCCGAGGAAGTCGCCGCCGCGCGCGCCGTGTGCCAGCGGGGCGGGTTCGCCATGCTCAACGTGACCGACCGACCCATCGAAGAAAGCGCCCAGGAAGTCATTGCATTAATCACCCGGCGATCTCAAAATAGGATTGACTGACCCGATCCTTCGTGTACCGAGCGGGAGAATAAGATGCCATATTTGTTAGGACTTGATATCAGCACCACTGGCGCTAAGGCCCTGCTCATCAACGACAGGGGGGCCGTTGTTGCCAGCCACACCACGCCGCAGCCCATCAGCACGCCCAAACCGCTGTGGAGCGAGCAGAACCCCGCCGACTGGTGGGCGGGCATCGTGGCCTCCATCCGCGCCGTGCTGGCGGAGACGGACGCCGCCGATTCCATCGCCGCCATCGGCCTGACCGGGCAGATGCACGGCCTGGTCTGCCTGGACGCCCAGGGGGAAGTGCTCCGCCCGGCCATCCTGTGGAACGACCAGCGCACCCAGGCCGAATGCGACTGGATCATGCAGACCGTGGGGGCAGAACGTTTCATCCGGCTCACCGGCAACAAGGCGCTGACCGGTTTCACCGCGCCCAAGATTATCTGGGTGCGCAACCACGAGCCGGAGGTCTACGCCAGGATCGCCCATATCCTGCTGCCCAAGGACTACATCCGCTTCAAGCTGACCGGCGATTACCACACCGATATGGCGGGCGCGGCGGGCACCATCCTGCTGGACGTGGCCCGTCGCCAGTGGTCGACGGAGGTGCTCAACGCGCTGGACATCCCCCTGGCGTGGATGCCCAAGACGCACGAAGGCCCTGAGATCACCGGCGTCGTCAGCGCCGCTGGCGCAGAAGCCACCGGCCTCAAAGCAGGCACGCCTGTCGTCGGCGGTGGCGGCGACCAGGCCGCCCAGGCCACCGGCGTCGGCGCGGTGAAGCCGGGCATTGTGGCCCTGACGGTGGGCACTTCCGGCGTGGTCTTCGCGCCGCTGGGCAGCTACGCCTACGAGCCGGAGGGGCGGCTGCACGCCTTCTGCCACGCCGTGCCGGGGCAGTGGCACTTTATGGGCGTGATGCTCTCGGCGGCGGGCAGCCTGCAATGGTACCGCGACACGCTCGCGCCGGACCTGAGCTTCGATGCCCTGACCGGCGAGGCCGAGTCCGTGCCGCCCGGCAGCGACGGCCTGTTATTCCTCCCCTACCTGACCGGGGAGCGCACGCCCCACCCCGATCCGCTGGCGCGAGGGGCGTTCATCGGCCTGACCACGCGCCACACGCGCGGCCACCTGACCCGCGCCGTCCTGGAAGGCGTGGCTTTCGGCCTGCGAGACAGCTTCGAACTGATCAAACAGAGCGAGGCCGGGCGGCGGATCGACCAGGTGCGGGTGAGCGGCGGCGGCGCTCGCAGCCGGTTGTGGCGGCAGATCATGGCCGACGTGTTAAACGCGCCGCTGGTCACCGTGGAGGCACCCGAAGGGGCGGCTTACGGGGCGGCCCTGCTGGCGGGCGTCGGCGCGGGCATCTGGCCGGATGTCCTGACGGCGACCGAGTCCATTCCGCTCGGCGAACCCGCTGAGCCCGGTCCCCATGTCAGCGTCTACGATAAGGTTTACGCCGTTTACCAGTCGCTGTATCCCACCTTGCAGCCCACTTTTCCCAGGTTGGGCGAACTGCCCTGAACCGGCTGGTCTGACGCCGTTGGCAGGGGCAGGGGGCGCTCCCTGCCCCTCCTGCCGCCCCCCCGCACAACCCTCGACCCGTTCTTGCGTATAAGTAAGTGAAAGGCGCAGGCACCTGCGCCGGATGGGATCACAAACAGACATCGGCTCGTCATCTCTGCCGAGGATATGCGAGGGTAACGCCATGATGCAGACTGAAGATCGCGGACAGAAGATCGCCGCCTACATCCTGATCGGACTGGGCGTCCTGTTCCTGCTGGGACAGTTTGGCCTCAACCTGAGTTTTAACTGGTGGGCGATCTTCATCGCCCTGCCCGGCCTGGCCATGCTCAACAACGTCTACCGGGCATATTCCAGCCAGGGCAAGCTGGAGAACAACGACTTTGTGCAGGGCGCTATCGGTTTGTTCTTGATCCTGCTGGCGGCCAGCTTCTTGTTCGACCTGGACTTCCTGCGGAACTTCTGGCCGCTGATCCTGGTGGCCATCGGGCTGGCGATGCTGTTCGGCTATGGCCGCCGCAACGGCGAAAAACATAAACACGACGAGATGTAGCGCTCCCCGGCTGGCGGCGGACGCCCCCATGTCCCGTCGCCGGCCAAACTCCCCTTACACCGAGCCGCTTCTGCCAGGAGCAGGGCGGCTCTCTCCTTGCCCGCCGACCAGCCCGTGCTTCAGCTGATGGAGGACAATCGCCGCCTGGCCCAGGCTCAGGCCGCCATCGTTGGCCGGGACCTGCCGATGTGACAGCACTTCCAAACCCCGCGCCCGCAGCCGCTCCCGCGCCAGCCGCAGAAACAGCCGGTTCTGGAACACCCCGCCGGAGAGGGCCACAGTGTTCAACCCGCTCTCCCGGCTGACCGCTTCCGCAGCGGCGGCAAACATCTCGGCCAGGGTGAGGTGAAAGGCGGCGGCGATCGCGCCAGCCGGCCGCCCGCCCTGCAAATCCGCCACCATCTGGGTCAGCATGGCCCCTAGCCGGATCGCGCCGGAGTCGATGGCAAAGGGGTAAGGCTCCACGCCGCTCAGGTCAGCCTGGCGGGCTGCCAGTTCCAGAGCAATGGCCGCCTGTGCCTCGAAAGTCACCACCGGGCAGAGGCCCAGCAGCGCCGAAACCGCGTCAAACAGCCGCCCGCCACTCGACGTTAGAGGGGTGTTAAGGCGGTGTTTGATCTGCGTTACAACGATCTGTTGCTCATCTGGGTTAATGTGGGTTAATGTGGGAATATTTGGGATTTCGCCCAGCGTTTCCAGCAGATACCCCCAGGCGATGCGGTACGGGCGGCGGATGGCTGCCTCGCCGCCGGGCAGCGGCAGGTATTCCAGGTGGGCTGCACGCGCGTAGCCTTGCAGGTCCGCCACCAGCACCTCCCCGCCCCAGATCGCGCCGTCCGGGCCGTAGCCGGTCCCATCCAGAGCCAGGCCGATCACCGGCCCATATCGTCCATGTTCCGCCAGGCAGGCGGCGATATGCGCATGGTGGTGCTGCACCTCGACTCGCGGCAGGTTGCGCGCGGCGGCCAGCTCGCGGGCCAGGCGGGTGGTCAGGTAGTCGGGGTGCCGGTCGTGGGCGATGATCGCCGGGGCGACCTTAAACAGCCGGCATAAATGATCCATCGCCTCCCGGCAGTAGTCCAGCGCCTCCAGTGAGTCGACTTCCCCGATGTGCTGGCTGAGGAAAGCGTCCCCGCCGCGCAGCAGGCACAGGGTATTCTTCATCTCCGCCCCGACCGCCAGGATAGGGGCGTCGGCCCGCCACGGCAGCCGGATCGGATAGGGGGCGTCGCCCCGCGAGCGACGCAGCGGTTGTAAGGCGGCGTCATCCTCCCCGGCGAAATGATCCACCCACCACACCGCGTCGTCGCAGCGCATATGGATCGGGCGGTTGTGGAGCAGGAAGGCATCGGCGATGGAGCCGAGTTTGTCCCTCGCCTGGTCGTTATCGATGATGATGGGCAGGTCGCTCAGGTTGCCGCTGGTCATCACCAGGGGGCGGCCCCCATCCCGCAGCAGGAGGTGATGCAGCGGCGTATAAGGCAGCATCACGCCTAACATGGGGTTGTCCGGCGCGACGTTGGGCGCGATGGTTGTCTCCGGACGGGCATACAGCAGCACGATCGGCGCGCTGACGGCGGTCAACAGGGCGGCCTCATCCGCGTTGACCAGGCAGTGCCGACGCACCTCGTCCAGCGAGGCCATCATGACGGCGAACGGCCTGTCCGGGCGGGCCTTACGCTCGCGCAGGCGGGCCACAGCCGCCGCATCAGTGGCGTCACAGGCCAGGTGGAAACCGCCCACCCCCTTGACGGCGAGGATGTATCCTTCCCGCAGCAAAGCCGCCGCGCGGGCGATGTCGTCCTCAAAATCCCTGGACGGCACGCGCGCCAGCACGTCGCCCGGCCCGACCAGGCTCACCTGCGGCCCGCAGGCCGGGCAGGCGTTCGGCTGGGCGTGGAAGCGGCGGTCCAGCGGGTTCTCATACTCGCGCTGGCAGTCCGGGCACATGGCAAAGCCGCGCATGGTCGTCAGCGGACGGTCATAGGGCAGGCCCTGAATGATGGTATAACGCGGGCCGCAGTTGGTGCAGTTGGTGAACGGGTACCGGTAGCGGCGGTTCCCCGGATCAAACACCTCGCGCAGGCAGTCGGGGCAGGTCGCCACGTCCGGCGGAACCAGCGAGGTCCCGGCGTCGGCCTCGCTATGGCGGATGACAAACGCTTCATCCGATCCGTCGGGCGGCAGCGGCGAAGCCGTGATGCGGTCGATGCGGGCCAGGGGCGGCGCTTCCGCCGCGATGGCGGCCTGGAAGTCCTCTAGCGCCCCCGGCGGCCCCTGCACTTCGATGTCCACGCCGGAAGACGAATTTAACACCCAACCAGTCAGCGCGTGGCGGACCGCCAGCCCGTAGATGAAGGGCCGGAAGCCCACGCCCTGCACCACGCCGTCCACGTGAATATGCCGTCGTTTTACGTCCGATCGTTCGCCGGAAGCCATCGATGTGCCTTTGGAGCCGGGCCTCAAACCTGTTATTCTACCGGAGAAAGGTTATGAAATTCTAGCGCGCCCGCGCCTAATGTCACTATCTGCAAATCCGATTCCATTTGTACATTTTGGGTGTCCAACAACGATGAGGAGCGATACGGTGTGCCTGGGAATCCCCGGTAAAGTCGTGGAGATTTACGAGCAGGACGGCCTGAAAATGGGCAAAGTCGACTTCGGCGGCGGCGTGGTCCGCGAGGCGTGCCTAGCCTACCTCGATGACCTGGCGGTGGGCGACTATACCATCATCCACGTCGGCTTCGCCATCAGCAAGATCGACGAGGAAGAAGCTCACCGCACGCTGGAACTGCTCCGCGAAATGGAGATGCTGGCCGACGAACAATCCCTGCTGAGGCCAGACCTGGCCGAGGGCGGCGAGACTTCATGAAATACATCGATGAATACCGCGACGAGGCCCTCACCCGGCGGCTGTTGGACGAGCTGCACCAGGTCGTCACCCGGCCCTGGAAGCTGATGGAAGTCTGTGGCGGGCAGACGCACGCCATCCTCAAAAACGGCCTGGATCAGCTTCTACCGCCGCTGATCGAGCTGGTGCATGGCCCTGGCTGCCCGGTGTGTGTGACGCCACTGGAGCTGATCGATAAGGCGGTCGCGCTGGCTTCCCGTCCGGACGTGATCCTCGTCTCCTACGGCGACATGCTGCGCGTACCGGGATCGGAAGGCGACCTCTTCAGCGTCAGGGCAACGGGCGGCGACGTGCGGGTCGTCTATTCCCCGCTGGACTCGCTCCCCATCGCCCGGAGCAACCCGGACAAGACCGTGGTCTTCTTCGCCATCGGCTTTGAGACAACTGCGCCCGCCAACGCCATGGCCATCGTCCAGGCCCGGGCGCAGGGCATCGACAACTTCGCCGTGCTGGTCTCCCACGTGACCGTCCCACCGGCCATCGCCGCCCTGATGGAATCGAAAGATGCGCAGGTCGATGGCTTCCTGGCCGCCGGGCACGTCAATACTGTCATGGGCTACCGGGAATACGAGCCGCTGGCGAAAAAATACCGCGTCCCCATCGTCGTCACCGGCTTCGAACCGGTGGATATCGTGCGCGGCATCCTGATGGTCGTCCGGCAGCTTGAAGAAGGCCGCGCCGAAGTTGAGAACGCCTATCCCCGCTCGGTGACGCGGGACGGCAACCGGCCCGCCCAGGCGATCATCAATCAGGTCTTTGAAG
>DAOTXK010000406.1:0-23618 GCA_034435395.1 Anaerolineae bacterium
GGCGGCATCACGGCCCCGGCCACCTGGCGCGGGCGGGTTTGGAAGGTGTGGCCTTCGCCTTGGCCGACTGCCTGGAGCTGGCCGCCCCGCCGGGGACCACGGTCATCGCCTCCGGCGGCGCGACCCGATCCCCGGCCTGGAAGCAGATCATGGCCGATGTTTTGGGCCAGCCGTTGTTGCTCTCGGCGGGGGCGCATCACGCCTGCGTGGGGGACGCGCTGCTGGCCGGGATCGGGGCGGGCCTCTACGCCGACGTGGCCGCGGCGACCGCCCGCCTGCCGGAGCCGGAAGCCGCCGTCGCGCCCGACCCGGCGGCCACGGACCTGTACCGGGAGCGCCGCGCGCTGTACCGGGAACTGTACGGGCGGCTCAAGGACGACATGCACGCCCTGCGCGGCCAGTAGCGAGCGGCCGGCCCCGCCGGGCGACGGGCCGACCCCAGGGTCGGGCGCGCTCAGTCGGGGGCCGAGCCGACCGGTTGGGGGCCGCTGATCAACATCTCGCCGTTCGGGTCGTGGGCGCGCCACCGGTGGACGGCGGCGGCGGGGTCCTGGGTGGCGTAACAGTAGACGCAGCCGTAGGCACAGGTGTCGTACATGCCGATGTCGCGGCTGGCCGTGCAGCCACATCCCTGGCGGGTGGGCCTCCGCTCAGTGACGGCGGGCCGGTCGGGGGACAGCGCCGCCAGCAGGTCGCCGTCCACGCAGTGGGCCTGGTGAACCTGTTGGGAGAGCAGCGCGTCCTGGCAGCAGGCGTGCAGGGTCATGCCGTGGGCGTCGGCGATGTCGGCCAGGGCTGCCGCCAGATCGCGCCTGACGGTCAGCGGCGGGTCCTGGTAGCGGATGCCCATCCGCCGCAGCCGCCGCTCCACCTTGCCGTAAAAGGGGGCGAAGCTGAAATAACAGCGCCGGGTCGCCCCGTCCAGCGCCGCCGCGATCTGCCGGAAGCGCTCCTGGTAAAAGGCCGCCCCCAGCTCGTCGGTGAACAGGATCGGGTCGAAGCGCCACTGGACGTGGGCCGGGCTGGCGCGCGCCGCCAGCTTACGAAAGACCTCCACCGCCGCTTTCCAGTCGGGCACGTGCGGCTCCAGGGATCGCGGCGCGCCGGTGATGGTGTAGTGGGCGTAAAAGCGGTAGCCCCGGTCGGCGATCTCGTCCAGGTGGGGCAGGAATGGCCGGTAGTTCTTCGACCAGAAGACGAGGCTGTGGACGTGTTCCGGGCGCAGCGACACGGTGTGCACCTGCCCGCCGAACGGGTTGGGATAGGCGACCGACCCGGCCCGCAGGCGGTTCATGAACCAGGGCATGTAAAAGGCCGGGATGTCCGTGCGGCGGCTGGCGGAGATGATGGTCAGCGGCGGGTTGTTGGGGACGGTGGTCATCCGGTAGACTCCAGGGTGGGTCACGGGCGGCGTTTGCCCCTGCGACCATGATAGCACATCTGTTCGGATGAGGCAACCGCCGCTGGCCCGGTGATGCGGACGGCACTGGCGGCGTCCTGCCAGCGCGCCTGTGTTGACGGAAACGGACGGTCGAAAAATGCGCCCACCCAATTTCATCATCTTCCTCACCGACGATCAGGGTTACGGCGATCTGTCCTGCATGGGCAACACCGACTTCCAGACGCCCCACCTGGACCGGCTGGCCGCGTCCGGGGCGCGCTTCACCAGCTTTTACGCCAACGCGCCGGTGTGCTCGCCCTCGCGGGCGGCGCTGCTGACCGGGCGCTACCCCGGCAACGCGGGCGTCCGCTCGATCCTGGCCGGGCATCGCCACACCAGCGGGCTGCTCAACGAAGTGCCCACGCTGGCGCGGGCGCTGAAGGCCCTCGGCTACCGGACGGGGATGTCCGGCAAGTGGCATCTGGGATCGGCCCCGGGCTGCCGTCCGGACGACCACGGCTTTGACCAGTGGTTCGGCTTCCTGGCGGGCTGCCTGGACTACTACTCGCACATCTTTTACTGGGACATGAACCGGGGCGGCCCCGGCAACGATCCCCTCCACGACCTGTGGCAGGACAGCGCCGAGGTCTGGCGGAACGGCGAGTACCTGACCCATCTCATCACGGAACAGGCCATCCATCTGATCCGCCGCTACGCCGCCGAAGCGCGCCCCTTCTTCCTCTATGTGGCCTACAACGCGCCGCATTACCCCATGCACGCCCCCCAGGAATACCTGGACCGCTTCCCTCACCTGTCTCCGGACCGGCGGATCATGGCGGCCATGCTCAGCGCGGTGGACGACGGGGTGGGGGACATCCTGGCCGAAGTGGCGCGGCAGGGACTGGCGGCGGACACGGTGGTGTTTTTTATGGCGGATAACGGCCCTTCCCGCGAGACGCGCAACTGGCTGAACGGGACCGCCGACCCTTACTACGGCGGCTCGACCGGCCTCCTCAAAGGGCACAAGTTCAGCCTGTATGAGGGCGGCATCCGCGTGCCGGGGATCATGAGCTGGCCCGCCCGTATCCCCGCCGGGCAGGTGATCGACTCTCCCCTGGCGGCCATGGACATCTTCCCCACCTTCCTGCGGGCGGCGGGCGGCGACCCCTCGGCCTATGAGCGGGATGGGGTGGACATCCTGCCGGCCCTGGCCGAAGACCAGCCTTTGCCGGCGCGCGACCTGTACTGGGAGATCGGCGGCCAGACGGCGGTCCGGCGCGGGCCGTGGAAGCTGGTACTGAACGGGCAGCTGGTGGAGGGCGCGCCGCCGGAGGACGCGGTGCACCTGGCCAACCTGGATGAGGATCCGGGCGAACGCCGCAACCTCAAGGATGCCCATCCGGACCTCACCGCCGAGCTGACGGCGGCTGCCCGGACCTGGCGGGCGGGCATCGAGGCCCGTTGGGAATCCGACTGGCTGCCCCGCCTGAAGACGCTGGTCCCGGCGGATGATTAGGGGCTGTGGGCCGGGCCGTGGTGTCCGCCGTCGGGCGCGTTCAGGCTTCGTCCGCCGGAATCTCAAACGATAAAACGCGCTCCAGCGTATGCCGGATAAAGCCCAGCGTTTCCTCCAGGTTGTCCGACTGGGCGTCGGGCTGCCAGGCCAGGGCCTCTGCGATCAATGTTGCCCACCGCTCGCCCAGCGCCGCCCCCGCCCACCGCGCCGCGACCGGCTTCGAGGCCACGGTCCCATAGCGCAGCGTATAGAGCACCCGGCACATGGTGAGGACGGCATAGACCTGATACTCGCCCCGGCGCAACCGGGCGGGATCGTGAAGTTGAGGGGCCCACCACTCTCGTAATGTCTCCACCACGGCCCGCCGCAGGTCGTCTGGCTGCACGGGATCAATCAGGGATGAGGGGGCTGGCCCCGCCACCACGATCCCCTGCTCTCGAAGGATGTGACGCTGAATCACCCAGTCGCTGCCATGCTGATCCACGCCAAAGCTTCCATCCACGCGGAGCGACGGATGCCGGGCCTGGGCCGGGTCGTGGCGACGCAGCGCGCCCTGCGGGATGTAGGAGCCTTCCAGCCTGGTTGCCCAGGGGAGGCCGCTGGCGGAGATGCGCCCATGCATCGCCTCCAGGGCCGGGAGCATCTCGTCGGGGAGCTTATCGGCGGTGACGACGACAAAATCAATGTCGCTCCGCCGGGGGTCAAAATCACCGCTGGCCAGCGAGCCGTGTACATACAGGCCGACAAACTGCTTCCCTAACACCGCCTGGACGCCCGCTAACAAGAGACGCAGGGCGTCGTTGACGGCGGGGTACGGCGTCGGTTGCCTCACCCGGGTTGCCATGAGCGCTCTCCTCCTCCACGGCCCGCTTCCTGGCCGGTCGAACATATCATAATCCATGCTGGCGTCGTGTCCACCAGGGCAGCGGCGCGATTCATCGCCACGCCCCTGGGCGGATCAGTTGACAACACCGGCCCAGTGGTGCTAGATTCCCGGTTGGAGGACGCAGGCTAGCGGAGGGCAATCCCAAAAGCAACGCCCGGGCCCCGGGCGTTTGTTTTATGAGAGGGCCTCTCCGAGGGCCTCTCCGAGGGCCTTGCAGAGACCCTCGCCTGACCTGCGGCCCCGGCAAGCTGTCTGAAGCCATGGGCACGTCCAAGGAGCACAAAAATGGCTGAACGTATTGTCGGCGTCGTGAAGTGGTTCAACACGTCCAAGGGTTACGGTTTCATCCAGCGGGAAAATGGCCCGGACGTATTCGTCCATTATTCGGCCATCAGGGAGGAAGGATTTAAGAACCTGGAGGAAGGCCAGAGCGTCGAATTCACCATCGTCGAAGGACCAAAGGGCCTGCAAGCCAGCGATGTCACCAAGCTGTGATCCGGTGACTCCAGCGGCTATCTAATCACGATCGCTCACGCCCTCACCCCCGGTGAGGGCGTTTTGGTGGGAAAGTCTGCCTCTGGCCCGTCCACCGCCCCAGCCCCCAGGCCGCGCACCGCCTCGATGAACATCGGCGCGTCCGCGATCAGCCGCCAGTACCAGTCCATCAGGCCCGGCAGGAGACGCTCCAGGATGTATCCGACCCGCATCTGGAGGCCGCCCAGCACCACCTCGCGGCGGTTGCGCCGCACCGCGTCCACGATGGCCGCCGCCGGGACTTCCGGCTCGTCGAAGCCCTCCGCCGACAGCAGCGTCCGGCTGGCTCGCATCTGGGCCTCGGACACCCGGTCGGCCATCGGCGTGCGCGTCCAGGTGGGGAACACGGCGGACACCCGCACGCCCGTCCCGTCCAGCTCGCGGCGCAGCGCGTCGCCGAAGCGGGTCAGGCCGATACGGGTGGCGGCGTAAACCGCCATCCCCGGCGCGGGAAGCTGCCCGGCCAGGCTGGTGACGTGGACGATGTGCCCGGCCCACCCCTGCCGGTCCGGCCCCTGACGGAGCATCACCGGCAGGACCATCTGCGTCAGCCGCATCGGGCCGTAGAGGTTGACCGCCAGCAAGGCCCGCACCCGCGCCGGCGGCAGCTCCGCCAGCGGGCCGCCGTAGGACAGCCCGGCGTTATTGACCAGCACATCGATCCGCCCGCAGACCCGCCGCGTTTCGTCCACCAGCCGCCGGAGGTCGTCGTCGCGGCTGACGTCGGTCGGCACGGCCAGCACCGGCACATCGTAGACGGCCAGCTCCGCTCTCACCTCGTCCAGCACGTCCGCCCGGCGGGCGGCCAGGACCAGCCAGGCCCCTTCGGCGGCGAAGGCGTGGGCCGCTGCCCGCCCGATCCCCGACGACGCGCCGGTGATGATCACCACTTTGCCGCGCAGGTTCACCGGCTTCCGGCGGCGGCAGGCTCGCCAGGCCAGGCTCCCGGCGGCGACCCCGCCCGTCAGCAGCATCACAAGCCCGAATAACCGTCGGATCATCCCCTCTCCCCCCACCAGCGATGGCGCGGATAATGATAATCCGCCTGTTCCGTGGGTTCAACGTCACCAAGAGCATACAACCGGGGAAGAAAAATCACGACCCTGCGATAACCTTTCTGGTGATGCCCCTGATGACAGGCCCGCGGAATTTGAAAATGCCCGCCAAACCCTCTATACTTGGGATGGTAATATGGATTGTTGGGAAGATGAGCACAATACGACTCCCATTCCCGGCTCAAAGCCACACCTTTCCGGCGATAACAGGGCCTGATCATACGGCCCTCCGCCCCATACGGAGGAAGCCCATGACCAGATTCTTGATCGGCATCTTTATCGTGCTGCACGGCCTGGTTCATTTGTTGTACTTCGGACAGAGCGCCAGGCTGTTTGAGCTGCAACCGGGGATGGTTTGGCCGGATGGCGCCTGGGCCTTCTCCAGGCTTCTGGGGGATAACGCCACCAGAAGTCTGGCGAGCCTGTCATGCGTGCTGGCGGCGATCGGTTTTGTGGCGGGCGGGGTAGGGATATTCGCCAGCCAGGACTGGTGGCGACCGGTGGTCGTGACGTCGGCGGCATTTTCCGCCGCTCTCTACCTCCTCTTCTGGGATGGAAAGCCGCAGAGGCTGGACAATCAGGGTGGGATCGGCCTGCTCATCAACCTGGCGATTCTGGCCGCGTTGCTCGTGTTCCAGTGGCCCCCTGCCGAGTTTTAGGCGAGCCTTCGACGCCTGAGACGGCCCATCGACGAGGTCATTGGCGCGTAGCGGCGTGATGAGTCGCACCGTTTCTGGTGGACGTCGGCATCCATGCCCCACGACGAATGAGCCGCCACTGTGATCATCAGGCGTGAACGCCGGGGATACGGGGGCATCAGTTTTCCCCGTTCTGAGGCCCGATTCGGTATAATCGCCCCTCATGAGCGATAGTGTGTGCTGTGTCGCCTGAAAGGCTGATGATGCTGGTTGACCTCCCTGCAATACAAGCGGAGTTTGCGGCTAGGCATTATCTGTTCACCGCCCATGCTTCTGATCGAGCGGCACAGCGTGGTATTTTTAGCGGCGAAATCGAAGAAGCAGTGAAGGTTGGTGAAGTCATTGAAGACTATCCGGAAGGCCAAGCTGTCTAATATTGGGCAGAACTGAGCGGGATCGGGTTCTGCACATCCACGTAAGCTATCCACCGTCAGTGAAGATCATCACTGGATTTATCCCACCTACGCAGATTTGGTTATAAATCATAGACAAGGAAAGGAAATAACAGAATGTTATCAACACGTAACGTCAAGAACCAGGTTCCAACCATAGCCATTCTGCTGGTGATTCTATCGGTTATGGTTTGGTATTTTGCCTGGAGTGACATAACTGCCCCCGAAGGTACCCCTGAAATGACCTTTGGCCTTGGGCTTGCCCTACTGGTTGTAGGTTTTCTCGCTGGGCTGTTAGGCGGATTGATCGGAACCGGTGGATGCAGCGTCATGCTTCCGGTGCTTCATTTCTGGATGGGGTATCCCGCGTCCATTGCTGTGGGTACCACCCTGTTCGCGGTCATCTTTACAGCCACTTCGGGTGGCTACGCACACCTGGTCAGGGGAAACCTGGACAAAAGGGCTGTGGCCTATTTAGGGGGGGCAGGCATTCTGGGAGTGATCCTGGGATCATGGATATTCACGTTTCTGGCCGATCAGTCCAAACTGCTGGGTTTGATCCTGGGGTTGATTTTCCTCTGGCCTGCCATGCGCATGATCTGGGAAGGGATCACACAGGCCAAACTTCCCCAGCGCGAGGGCAACACTATCTCAGGGCCAGCGTGGGGCTTTTCGCTCTTCGGTTTTACAGTGGGAGTGGCAACTGGCGTGGCTGGCTTGGGAGGCGGTTACGCTCTGGTTCCGGGGTTAATTTACCTTTTTGGTGCCCCTGTCTATATTACGATGGGAAGCTCATTGGCTACCATGATCCCGCTGGCAATCGTTGGTGGAGGTATCAAACTTTTCCAGGGGTATGTCGATCTGGGTGCGGGATTACTGCTGGCTGGGGGTACCATCGTAGGTGCGCAGATTGGTGCTGCCGTCATCAAACGATTCAAACCCACCACCTTGAAACTGCTGTTTGGGATCTATTTCCTGTACGTGGCCGTGAAGTTTATAGCCGCCTTTGCAGGGATCAACATCTGGTAGAGGACAAAATCTCCTACGTAACTGCGCAGCAGGCATGTAACCCTTATATGGATCCACATGTCTGCTGCTTTTGTCGAGAAAAAGCATCGTGCTTATCTTACTGCTCGTCGGTGTATTGGTTGTGGCGATCTATTGGAAAGGACCAGTCGTCAAGGGCATTAGTGTTTGGGATGGAACCCCCTTGATCGATATCAAGCCCTATGTGCCTGAATTTGAGGTCAGGGCGAGGGTATGTACCGGCTGGTATGCCACTCGTGCCAATCAGGATTAAACAAAGAGGAAAGAGGCTCAACATGAAAATAGCAGTTATCACCGAAGACGGTCAACTGTATACGAGCCGGCCCCTGATGAATGGGACGAGAGCTTCCGAGTGAGGTTACATGGTGAGTGAGCAGCGGTGTTTGTATTGCCGGGGAAAACTTCAGCTTCAGCGTGTGACTCGCGCTCAGGAGTATCAGGGCCGCTGGATCGTGATCGAAAACCTGCCTGCCCTGGTGTGTCGCCAGTGCGGCGAGCGCTTCTACACACCCGAGGCACATGACCTGGTGGTTACGCTGCTCACCAGGCACGCGCTGCCCACGCGCACGGAGGAAATCGCCGTCTACGATGCCCAGGATGCGGCATAGGGGGCATCAGTTTTCCCCGTTCTGAGGCCCGATCCGGTATAATCGCCCCTCATGAGTGAACAGACACAGCCGCCACCGGTGCCGGTGGACGAATACGGCCAGCACTACTTTGAGCGTTACAACTACGCCGACCGCCCGCTGGGCCGGTTCAGCATGTACTGGTTCGCCCGCCGCTACTACGCGGCCCTGGTGCGCCGCTATGCGCCGCCGGGCGGCGAGTTGCTGGAGTTGGGCTGCGGGCTGGGCCATCTGCTCGGCCTGTTGCAGGATGACTTCGCCTGCACCGGCATCGACCTGGCCGAGTACGCCGTGGCGCAGACCCGCCTCCACGCGCCCCGCGCCACCGCCCTGGTCAGGAGCGCCGACGACCTGAGCGCTTTCGCCGCTGGGCAGTTCAGCGCCGTGGTCGCCCTGCACCTGACCGAGCATCTGCCGGACCCCGCCGCCACCATCCGCCAGGTGAGCCGCCTCCTGAAGCCGGGCGGGCTGTTCCTGTTCGCCACGCCGAATCCCGTCTACCGCCTGCGCCGCTTCAAGGACCCGGCGACCGACGCCATCGGCAAAGACCCGACGCACATCAACTGCCAGCCGCCGGAGGTGTGGCGCGCCTGGACCGAGGCGGCGGGCCTGCGCGTGCTGCGGCACTTCGGCGATGGGCTGTGGGACGTGCCCTACCTGCCCGCGATCCCGAAGGCCGTGCAGTTTGCCGTATTCGGGCTGCCCGCGCTGGTCCAGGTGGTCACGCGGACGACCTTCACGCCGCTGAGCCTGGGCGTCAACCAGATCGTGATCGCCCGCAAAGACCGGTAGGCCGGGTCCGCTCGCGGGATGAGAGTCTGCTTGCGCCGGTTACCAGGAGAGGATGCCGTTGTCCATGAACCGTATTTTGTCCATTGTGAGGGTGGTGATCGCGCTCATCCTGAGTCTGGCGGTCGCCCCGCCCGTCCTGGCTCAGGGGGATATCACCCTGGTGTCCTACACCAGCGACGACATGGCCATCACCGGCGTCGTGCCGGAAGGATGGCTGGAAGTGGCCCCAGGGGCCTACGCCCGCAACAACAGCCGGACCGACCTGACGCTGATCATCCAGCAGGCGGCGCGGGGCGTCAGCGGGGATGAGATCGCCGCCGTGCTGCTGCCCCGGCTCGGCCTGGAGGAGCTGCCGGAGGAAGCGAGCGCCCGCGAGAGCGAGACGCTGGCCTGGACGTTATACACGGTAGCCATCGACGTGCCGAATCTGGGCACAGTGCAGGTTGACCTGGCGCTGAGCGAGACCGAGAGCACCACCTACCTCATCCTGCTACAGGCCCTGTCCGACGATTACGAGGCGCTGCACCAGGCCGTCTTCCTGCCCGCCGTGGACGCGCTGGCCCCCATCCACTACGCCTGGGGGCCGGAGGAGCCGGAGGTAGCCCCGGAGACGGTGGAGGCCGCCCAACTCGTGCCGGAAGTGCTCGCCGTGCGTGACCACGACCCCAGCGCCTACACCCAGGGCCTGGTGTTTGACCAGGGACAGTTCTACGAGAGCACGGGGCTGCGGGGGGAATCCTCGCTGCGGCTGGTCGATCCCCAGAGCGGGGACGTGCTGCGCCGGATCGACATCGAGCCGCCGTACTTCGCCGAGGGGCTGGCCCTGGTGGGGGACCGGCTGATCCAGCTCACCTGGCAGGAGAACGTGGCGTTTGTATACGACCGGGATACCTTCGAGCAGGTTGGCACCTACGACTACGAAGGCGAGGGCTGGGGGCTGTGTTACGACGGGCAGTACCTGTACATGAGCGACGGCACGCCGGTCATCGACATCCGCGACCCGGAGACGTTTGAGGTGCTCTACCGGGGCCAGGTGCTGCTCAGCGGCGTGCCCGTCCCGCGCCTTAACGAGCTGGAATGCGTCGGCGATTACCTCTACGCGAACGTGTGGCAGGCCGACATGATCCTGCAGATCGACAAAAGCAACGGCGCGGTGACCGCCATGATCGACGCCGCCGGGCTGCTGACCGAGGAGGAAACCGCCGCCCTGCCAAACCAGCAGCAGGACGTGCTTAACGGCATCGCCTACGACCCGGAAAACGACCGCTTCTACATCACCGGCAAACGCTGGCCGCACGTCTTCGAGGTCCGTTTCGTGGCGGCCCCGGAGGAGGCGGCGGGCAGCGAGTAGGGGGGCGGTCGAGGCCCCTCTTGCGGCCAGCCATCAGGTCTGGGGAAGGGACCGTCATGGGACGGCGATGGCTGTGGGGAAGCCTGGCGGTCGGCGGGGTATACGCGGCCTGGCGAGCGGGGCGTCGCCCGACGCCCGTCGATCGGCGCGGCAGGGTGGTGATCATCACCGGGGCGGCATCGGACATCGGGCGGGCCGCCGCCCAGGCCCTGGCCGCCGAGGGGGCGACGGTGGTGCTGGCGGACCGCTGCGCCGACGCCCTGGCCGCCGTCCGGGATGAACTGGCCGCCAGCGATGCCCCGGTCCTGGCCGCGCCGACCGACCTCAGCCGCGACGCGGACGTGGACGCCCTGGTGAAGGTGGCCCTGGCCGCCGGTGGGCGGATCGACATCCTGGTTAACTGCGCCGCGCTGGACCTGGGCGGCCTGCTGCCGGAGAGCGATCCCGCCCGACTGCGGGCCATCGTCAGTGGGGACCTGTACGGGACGATCCGGCTGACGCAGGCCGTGCTGCCCGTCATGCGGCAGCAGGAGCCAGCCCGCCCTGGCTGGGCCGGCCACATCATCAACGTGGGCAGCCTGGCCGGTCTGGTCGGCACGCCGGGACGGTCGGTAACCAGCGCGTCCAGGGCCGCCCTGGCCGGTTTCACCGCCGCCCTGCGCCGGGAAGTGACGGGCGATGGTCTGCGCGTGACGCTGGTCCTGCTGGGGCTGAATCCCACGCCAGCGATCGCGGCGGCGGCCATCGTGGCGGCGGCCCGCTATGGGCGGCAGACGGTCATCGCGGGCGGGTGGCCCCTGCGGCTGGTCCTGTGGGCGGAGCGGCTGGCCCCGCCGCTGGTCGACCGCTACTGGCGCTGGGCCGTCACGCCGGCATATTACGAGTCCGTCCGCCGCCTGGGGGAGTGACTCCCCCCGGTGGCCCGCCGCGCCGGGCACCAGTGACCAAAATCGTGGCATCTCACCGCCGTTTTTAATGGTTGCGCCGTCCGGTTTTGTGCTATACTGGTGACATCGTTGGGTTAGGGAAAGGAGGTGATCTAGCTTATGTTAGGTTCTAAGGGGGTGTCCCCGTAACCTCCACCTCTAGGTTGAGCGTGACCCGTTATGGGGACGCTCCCACCCAATGGCTGGTTTGCAGCCGGACGGCCACAGGCCAATCCCCTGTGGCCGTTGCCGTTGTCGGCCCGGCGGCAAACGGGGCGGGCAGGGAGACGGGGGACGTTAACCCGAACCCGGGGGCGGGTATAACCGCGACGGGTTCAAAACCCGTCGTTCGGCGCGCCAGACCCGCGCCGGGGTTCGTCTCCGGCCCTGTGATGTTCCTCACCAGTCCCTTTAGCGGACCTGTCCAGCCCCAGCCGGAGGAACCTCCGGCGGCGAAAACGGCCTCCTCGCCGGAAAATGCGCCCATCATTGATCAAAAGGCGGTGGGTTCTCCCCCGCCACTGCCCACCCGGAACGAAGTGGCCCCGGCGGGGTAACCGGGGCCTTCTTCTCCTCCCTCTCGCGAGGGACAGGCGGGGACTATCCGCCCGCAGGATGGTGGTCGCAGGGAATGGTGAAGCGATGACTGTTTAGATAACGTGATCTGTAATGATTATACTCTATCAAGTCGCCTTTGGCTAGTAGGTCAGCTTCGTTTCGCCGGTGATCCGTTTGCGGAACACCCAGTACGTCCAGCCCTGGTAGAGCAGCACGACCGGCAGGAAGATCAGGGTCACCGCTGTCATCACGCTCAGCGTGTACTCGCTGGATGAGGCGTTATAGATGGTCAGGCTCCAGTCCGGGTTGAGGCTGGAGATCATCACGCGGGGGAACAGGCCGTTGAAGGCGGTGATGGTGGTCAGGGCGATGTGCAGGCCGGTCAGGAGGAAGGCCCAGCCGTAGCGCCCCTGGTTGACCAGCCAGCCCACCGCCAGCAGCGCCAGACCGGCCCCCACCGCCGTGATGGGCGGCACCACGCCCTGCGTCGTCAGGATGTCGGTGTCGAAGTAGGTGTAGATCACCAGCGCCGCCACCAGGGCCGTGGCCACCGTCCCGACCCGCCTGATGATGGCCTGCGCCCGCTCGCGGACCTCCCCGTCCGTGCGCAGGGTCAGGAAGATCGCGCCGTGCAGCAGGAAGACGCTCACCGCCACCAGCCCGCCCAGCAGGCCGTAAGGGTTGAGCAGGGTCATCAGGTCGCCGGTGTAGGTCATGGTGGCGTCGATGGGCACGCCGCGCACGATGTTGGCCAGGGCCACGCCCCACAGCAGGGCGGGCACGGCGCTCCCCACGAAGATGGCGCGGTCCCACCAGCGCCGCCAGGCCAGGCCGGGCTGTTTGCTGCGGAACTCGAAGGCCACTCCGCGCAGGATCAGGGTCAGCAGCATCAGCGCCAGCGCCAGGTAAAAGCCGCTGAACAGCGTGGCGTACCAGTCCGGGAAGGCGGCGAACATCGCCCCGCCAGCGGTGATCATCCATACCTCGTTGCCGTCCCACACCGGGCCGATGGTGTTGATGATCTGGCGGCGCTGCCGGTCCGTCCGGCCCAGGAAAGGCAGCAGCATCCCCACGCCGTAGTCGAAGCCTTCCAGGAAGAAGAAGCCGATGAACAGCACCGTAATCAGCAGGAACCACAGGGCATTCAGCTCGATCATCTCGTCCCCTCCTCAAAAGGCCATCTCGGCGTCGCCGAGCGATTCATCCTCGGCTTCGAGGAACACCCGGTCCGGCTTTTTGGCGAAGTGATTGAGCAGGAAGAGGTCAACCGCCATCAGCAGGCCGTAGATCAGGGCGAAAACCACCAGCGAGAACAGCAGCGCCTCCGCCGTGACGTTGGGCGAGACGGCTTCCTCGATCCGCTGCAAGGAGAACACAATCCAGGGGGTGCGGCCCATCTCGGTCAGCAGCCAGCCGGGGGTGTTGGCCAGGTAGGGCAGGACGATGGCGAAGGGCAGCCACCTCAGGAAGCGGCTGGCGCCCTCGAACTTCTGGCGGTTGACCAGGTACAGGGCATAGGCCGCCAGGACGAGCATCAGCAGCCCGGAGCCGACCATCGCCCGGAAGCTCCAGTAGGTGATGGCCGCTGGTGGGACGTAGTCGCCCGGCCCGAAGGTTTCTTCGTATTCCCGCTGCAACTCGCGGAAACCTTTCACTTCACCGTCGAGGCGGTTGTAGGACAGGATGCTCAGCAGGTACGGGACGCGAATGGAGAAGACCTCCTGGCTGCCGTCCAGGCTGCCGATGGTCAGCAGCGACAGCCCGTCGGGGTCCTCGCTGTCGAACAGGCCCTCGGCGGCGGCCACCTTCATCGGTTGGATGCGGACCATGTGCTGCATCTGGGCATGGCCGATGAAGATGACCAGCAGCACGCCGATCAGGCCGTAGACCGTCGCCCAGCGGAAGGAGCGGCGGAACAGCTCCCGGTGGCCTTCAGTTTTGCGCCGCAGGTGCCAGGCGCTGATGCCCAGCACAAAAAAAGCCGCTGTGGTCATGCCAGCAGCCAGCACATGGGGGAACTGCACCCAGACGTTGGGGTTGGTCAGCAGGGCGAAAAAGTCGGTCATCTGGGCGCGGGTCCCATCGGCGGTGGTCACCAGCTCATATCCAACCGGCTGCTGCATGAAGGAATTGGCGATCAGAATCCACAGCGCCGAGATATTGGAGCCGAGGGCCACCGCCCACATGGCCGCGGCGTGGACGCCCTTGGGCAGCTTGTCCCAGCCGAAAATCCACAGGCCCAGGAAGGTTGATTCCAGGAAGAAGGCCAGCAGCGACTCGATGGCCAGCGGCGCGCAGAAGATATCGCCCATAAAGCGTGAGTACTCCGACCAGTTCATGCCGAACTGAAACTCCAGCACGATGCCGGTCACCACACCCATGGCGAAGTTGATCACAAACAGCTTGCCCCAGAACTTGGTCATGTTCAGGTACTGCTCGTCCCCGGTGCGCACGTAGACCGTCTCCATGAGGGCCACCAGGATGGACAGGCCCAGCGTCAGCGGCACAAAAAAGAAGTGGTAAACGGTGGTGATGGCGAACTGCAACCGGGCCAGGATCAAGGGGTCCATAGGGGATTCGCCTCCTCCAAAATTCATCAACAACAACACTGGTGGCGCGGCGAGGCGGGTGGCGGCCATGACGGATGAGGCGGAGATGGACGGTGGGGCGGGGATGAGCGCGCCCGCGCTGGCGTGCCAAAGGCCCGTTAGGATCACCCTGATTGTACGTCGGTCACTAATCCGCCCGACAATGTCGGATTTCTGCCCTGCCGGTGACGAATGTAACAAACTTTGGGGCGGGCCGGAGGACAGGACTTGCTGGCGGAGCCGGGCGGAGGGGAAAGGCGAGTGGCGACGTGGCCAGACACCATTCCAGTGCAGGGGGGCCGAGGTATTCGAACATCTGGCCAACCGCCAAAGACGCCAGGCGCGCCGAGGAATTTTGGCGGTCCAACTTTATGACAAAGCTGTTGGAATCGGGTGGTTGACGAAAACCCGCTGCCGGGCTATCATACCATGAATAAAACAGATGAGTATCTGTTAAATAGGCGTGGCGGGCGAGGAACGGGGCCAGGGGGGCACGGACCGCCGCCGCACCTACGCTTTTTGATGGGGATGTGCTACACTGGCCCCCGCGCCGGGGGAGCGCCCCGTCTGCCCGCCGTCGGAGGGGCGGGGCGGCCCCACGCTGGTTGACGCGGCCCTGGCCGTGTGTTAATCTCGCCAGCGGTGGCGCGCCCCGGCTGGTGAACGCTGACGGCTATGGCTGATCGCTTGTTGCGAGGGAGCGAACCGTGTTGGAGGATTTCCTGTCCATCGGTGTATTGATTGCGATCACGACCGCGCTGGTGATCGTGGTCCTGTTTATGTCGCGCATCTTCGGCCCTCACCGCCCGAACCGGCGCAAGCTGATGCCCTACGAGAGCGGGATGGACCCTATTGGCCCGGCGGTGCGCCGCATCCCGGTCAAGTTTTACCTGGTGGCCGTCTCCTTCATCATCTTTGACATCGAGGTCGTCTTTTTCCTGCCCTGGGCGGTGATCTTCCGCCAGATGGGGCTGTTTGCCCTGCTGAGCATGGGCTTTTTCACTTTTGTCTTACTGGTGGGATACGCTTACGAGTGGAAACGGGGAGGGCTGGAATGGGAGTAACCACGCCAGGGGGTGGCCTGTCCGGGGCCGGCAAAACCGGCGCGCCGGGCGTGGTCACCACCACGCTGGAGGAGATGGTCAACTGGGCGCGCAGCGGCTCGATGTGGCCGCTGGGCTTTGGGCTGGCCTGCTGCGCCATCGAGATGATGAGCACCCAGGCCAGCGACTACGACCTCTCCCGCTTTGGCATGGAGCTGATGCGGCCCAGCCCTCGGCAGGCGGATATGATCATCGTCGCCGGGCGGGTGACGCGTAAGATGGCCCCGGTGGTGCGCCGCCTCTATGACCAGATGCCCGCCCCCAAGTGGGTGCTGGCCATGGGCGACTGCTGCTCGTGCGGGGGCGTATTTAACAACTACGCCATCGTGCAGGGGGTGGACGAGATCGTGCCGGTGGACGTGTACGTGGCCGGGTGCCCGCCGCGCCCGGAGCAGCTCATCCACGGCATCATGACCCTGCACGAAAAGGTGCGCAGCGAGCGCGCCCTGTCCAAATGGCGTCAGACGCCGATCCGGGTGTGACGGGCCGTGGGCGGCAGGCCCCGATGCGATGATCAACCTGATGAGGATGAACCATGCAACCTCAAGACGCTGTTGAAGCCATCCGGCAGGCTTTCCCCGACGCGGTGCAGAAGGTGGTCGAGTTTCGCGGCGAGACCACGGTTTACGTGGAGCCGTCGCAGCTCGCGGCGGTGGCCGAATTCTGCCGCGACGACGATGACCTGCGCTTCGACCTGCTGGTGAACCTGGCCGGGGTGGATGACCTGCCGGAGTCGCCGCGTTTCGCGGTGGTCTATCACCTCTACTCGATGCTCCACAACCGCACCCTGCGCCTCAAAGTCCGCATCCCGGATGATGACGATCCGCGCGTGCCGTCGGTGACGCCGGTCTGGCCGACCGCCAACTGGCAGGAGCGCGAGGCTTTCGACATGTTCGGCATCCGGTTTGAGGGGCACCCGGACCTGCGCCGCATCCTGACGCCGCCTGACTGGGACGGGCATCCCCAGCGCAAGGACTACCCGCTGGGCTATGAGACGGTCCAGTTCTCCTTTAATTTTGATGAGATTCAGCAGCACAAGCCGTTTGCCAAAGAGTAGCCTTCGATTGAAGCTGCTGCGTCGGGGGGCGGGGTTTGCCTCCCCCCGACCGGGAAATCCTCACTGATGGGCAGGAGCCGCGACTGATGACCATTGCCCCCGAACTCAAACCGTGGGAAGGCACGCTGGAAGAACTGAAGCATTTGGTCTCGCCCCGGGCGCTGACCGGCGAGACCACCCTGATGAACATGGGGCCGCAGCACCCCAGCACGCACGGCGTGTTGCGGCTGCTGCTGGAGCTGGAAGGCGAGACCGTGGTCAACGTGGTGCCGGATGTTGGCTACCTGCACACCGGCATCGAAAAAAACATGGAGTTTAAGCGCTTCGAGCAGTCCATCGTCATGACCGACCGCATGGACTACCTGGCCCCGCTGAGCAACAACCTGGTCTACTGCCTGGCGATTGAGAAGCTGGTCGGGCTGGATGTGCCGGAGCGCGCCCAGATCATCCGGGTGCTGCTGGCCGAGCTGACCCGGCTCAACAGCCACCTGGTGTGGCTGGGTACCCACGCCATCGACATCGGCGCGATGAGCGTGCTGCTGTACTGCTTCCGCGAGCGGGAGCGCATCCTGGATATGTTTGAGATGGTCTCCGGGCAGCGTATGATGAGCACCTACTTCCGCCCCGGCGGGGTGTGGCGCGACCTGCCGGAGGAGTTCCTCCCGGCGGTGGAGGACTTCCTCGATTACCTGCCGGGCCGCATCGAGGAGTACGAGGCGCTGCTGACCAACAACCCGCTGTGGATCGACCGCACGCAGGGCATCGGCATCGTCAGGCCGGAGGACGCCATCGCCTGGGGCCTGACCGGGCCGGTGTTGCGGGCCAGCGGCGTCAACTTCGACGTGCGTAAGGCCCTGCCCTACAGCGGCTACGAGACCTACGACTTCGACGTGCCGCTGGGGCTGCACGGCGATACGTATGACCGCTACCTGGTCCGCATTCAGGAGATGCGGCAGAGCCTGCGCATCATCCGCCAGGCGGTGGCGCGCGTCAAGCAGGCCAAGGGGCCGTTCCGCAGCCAGAACCGCAAGTTTGTGCCGCCGCCGCGCGCCGAGTTGGGCCAGAGCATGGAAGCCGTTATCCACCACTTTAAGCTGTGGACGGAGGGCTTCAACGCGCCCAAGGGCGAGGTGGAAGTGATGATCGAAAGCCCGCGCGGCGTGATCTCGTGTTACCTGAGCGGCGACGGGGGCAACAAACCGCACCGCGTGCACTTCCGCACCCCGTCCTTCATCCACATCCAGGCCATCCCGCTGCTGGCCAGGGGCCACCTGCTGGCCGACCTGGTGGCCATCATCGGCACGATCGACCCGGTGCTGGGCGACTGCGACCGGTAGGGGCGGACAGGGGCCGGAGACCAGAGGCCGGAGGCCGGAGACCAGAGGACAGAGGCCGGAGGCAAGAGGCCAGAGGCCGGAGGCAAGAGGCCGGAGACCAGAGGCAAGAGGCCGGAGGCAAGAGGCCAGAGGCCGAAGACCAGAGACCAGAGGCCGGAGACCAGAGGCCAGAGGCCGGGAGAACGTCCGGGCGGTTCGTTCGAGCACGTCCTGGCATTTGATGAGACAACCCAGACGGCGGACCCGGCTGAGCGCACCCACGGCGTCCGCCGTTTTTGTTCGGGCATCAGCAGATGCCTCTGTTTTATTCGGGTTCGTGCTACAACAGCTGAGAGCCAGGTGAGGGAGTGTGTTTGAGGTCGCCAGAATGGTCGTCGTCGAAAAGCTGCTGACCGCTGAAGAATTCTGGGATCGTTATGCGGATGAACGCTATGAGTTGATCGGGGGGGGAGGCTGTTGAACTCATGGCACCCGGTTCGCGACATAGTGACATCGCTGCTTTTATCATTGAATTCCTGGCTCCCTATGTTCGGGAGCATGATCTGGGCCGGGTGAAGATCGAGGCGCACTACCAGCTTGGCGAGCAGACCATGCGCGTGCCCGACGTGTCGTTTCTCTCCCATGAGCGCCAGGCCCAAATCCCTGACGTGAACAAGTTTATCCCCTTCGCGCCGGAGCTGGCCATCAAGATCGTTTCCCCCAGCGAGACGCATACCGCCGTGCGGGACAGGATCAACGACTATCGCGCCGCAGGAACGGCGATGATGTGGCTGGTCTACCCGGACACGAAATCGGTTGATGTGTATGATCTGCAAGGGGGCCGGATCGTCCGCTTCGGCCCGGAGGATACACTGCGGCTGGAGGCGGTGCTGCCCGGCTTTGAGCTGCCGCTGCGGCAGATTTTTGGGGAGTAGGGGAAGGCGGGGCGTCGGGCCGGGCAGCGAGCGGCCGGCGGCAACGGCGGGCGACAAACGAAGCGGTGGAGCCGAGCACACACCCGGCCTCCGCCGTTTTTTATGGGGGGGATTGCCGCCCCCAGCCGGCGTGTACGGGCTCCTGGGCCGTCGGCGTCAGCGGCAGGACTCGCTGGCCCGGTAGGCGGCCACAGCTTGTAGCGCTTCCGGTGTGTCCAGTTGTTCCAGCGCCCAGGCCGCCGTGGATCGCACGCTGTCGTCCCCGTCGTCGAGGGCTTCGATCAGGGCCGGGACGGCGGGCGTGGCCGAGGGGCCGATATGGCCGAAGGCCCTGGCGATGGAGCGGCGCACGTCGGGGTCTGGCTCCTCGCCCAGCGCCTCGATCAGGGCCGGGACGGCGGGCGCGGCCCGTCCCCGGATGTCGGCCAGGGCGTAGGCGGCGGCGTAGCGCACGTCTTTGTCGTCATCCCGCAGGGAGTCGGCGATGGCGTACACCGTGAGGGCAGAATGAGTCTGAGCCTGGTTGGCGCTGAAGACCAGGCCCTGCAATGCCGCCACGCGCACCGACGGTCGCTCGTCCCGCAGCGCGCCGAAAATGGCCGGCAGGGCCAGCTCGCCCAGGTTGGCCAGGGCTGCGGCTGCCGCCGTCCACACGAACCGGTCCTCGTCGCCGAGCGCGTCGATCAGGGCGGCGACAAAGGGGGCCACCGACGTGCCGATGCCGCGTAAGGCCCAGGCCGCCGCCCGGCGCACCGTGGCCTGCTGGTCGCTCAGCGCCTGGCTGAGGGCAGGGATAGCGCCAGCCGCCGACTCGCCCAAGCGCCCCAGCGCCCAGGCCGCCGCATACCGCACCTGTTCGTCATCATCCTGGAGGGCCAGGACCAGCGACGGGACCGCCGCAATGGCCGGGACGCCGATCTTCCCCAGCGTCAGCTTGGCCTTGCCGCGCACGCGGGCATCGGCATCCTGCAGCGCGTCGATGAGGACCGGCACGGCCGGCTCCCCCGCGCTCAGCAACGCTTCGGCGGCTGACAGACGAACGTCCATGTCCTCATTACGAAGGTCATGGGCCAGCGCCAGGAGGACAGGCTTGTTCAGGCGGACCAGGGTTTTGATTGCGGCGCGACGCAGGCGTTGAAGAGCCATCCCGTCCGTCTCCCTAATACGACATCAATAGCATTTTAGCCCGAATCCGGTTTTTTCGGCTACTGAGTTTCGTCAGGCGATGACGATGACGGGCAACGGTCTGTTACGCTGGTCGGGTGCTGGCTGTGACGGCCATGCTCAGAGAGGGCGGTGGCGGCGGGGGGGTGGTCGGCGTTCCCGGTCATAACGGCTGGTTCCGGGTCCCGGCAGGTGGTGGACAAAGGGCCAGCGGCTGTTTTCCTGACGCATCCTGGCGCAAATGTAATAACATTTTAGCCCAGATTTCGACTCTTTGTCCAGAATAACACATAATGGGTGGGGCGAGGGGTTCCATCACCGGAAGGTGAGAAGGGATGGAGGGGTTATGTCCAGGACTTACCGGCTTCTGTTAGCGGTCCTCGGCCTGCTGGCGACGCTGTCTGGCCCGGTCGCCGCCCAGGGGGGCGAATCGGGCTATGTCATCGTCACGCACTATCCGGCCTTTGGCGGGGTCGACCCCGCCCCCCGCGACGCGATTCCGGCGGCCTACGGCGTCTACAACAATCGCCAGGACGACTACCGGGCCGTCAACCAGGGGCGCGCCGAGGCCGTGCGGCGGCGGATCGAGCAGGAAACCGGCATCTCCGTGTTGTTACTCAACGACTGGGCGGAGGTGGTGGAAGGGAGCGAGGCGCTCCAGATCGTCAACAACGTGCCCATCCAGGGCGCGCTGTACACCCTCTTCCTGCCGCCGGGCTGGACGCGCCAGGCGAAGATGGCCGTGCTGCTCAGCGGCAACGGCGCGGGCACCAGCAACAACAGCCGCCTCTACGGCGAACCGGACATCGTCCCGGCGCAGATCGCCGCCTTCAGCGTTCGGGGCGGGCGGCGCGGTTTGATCGTGGCCATCAGCAACTGCGGCGGCACGGAGAGCCAGGGCGTCGATGAGCCAACGCTGCGTTCGGTGGGGGCTTTCTTCGATTTTATCGACGCCAACGGCGGCGACAAATACAACGCCATCACGGCGGGCGGCAGCCGCGGCGGCGGCACGGCGCTGGTGTGGGCCGCCAATCCGCTGGACCTGGATTACACGGTGCATAGCGTCTTCGCCGCCGTCCCGCCCACCCACTACGGCTCCCTGGCCCAAACCAGCATCCTGACCTATCCTTCGATGATCCGTATCGGCGAGCTGATCAGCCATGACCCGGACGCCTGGCGCTATGACAATGACGGCTGGAATCCAGCCAACGTGGGGCCGTACCTGGAGATTCTGTTCGGCACGGACGATCCCGAAGCGGCGAACGCGCGCGGCCCCATCGGCCTGGCGGAGCGGCTCCTCGGCAAGCAGGTGTGGCTGGCAGCGGGCGCCCACGACGCCTTTTTCCCGCTGTCGCCGTTTCTGGCCTTCGACCGCCGCCTGACCGAGCTGGGCGTCCATCATGGGACCGTCATCACGCTGGCCAGCGGCCACGAAAACAGCCGCTTCTGGATGCGCACCACGCTGCTCTATCTGGACCTGGCCGCGCGCGGCCTGCGGCTGCCCCTGCCAGGCGGGCGCTTTTATTACATCGATGTCGACCCGCGCGTGGATGACGAGGTCTCGCTGGCCGACTTTTTGGCGGAACGGGGCATCGACGCCGACCCGACGGAACTGCCGGTGATCGCCCAGTTCCCGTACCGGGCTGGCGTGGGCAATCCGGCCACCATCGAGATGTGCGGCACCCCCGGCGACGCGGTCACGCTGGCGCTGGCCGACGCGGCGGGCCAGGTCGTCTACCAGCGGTCGGGCGTGATCGACGAGTTGGAGTGCGCCAGCGAGACGATCACCGTCGATCTGCCGCCGGGGACCTACTACTGGTCGCTGACGGTGAACGGTCAGGTCATCAACCCCTATTTCACGCCGACGCGCGGCGACGACGGCTGCGGCCTGCGGGCGGTGACCATCGTGACCGAGGAGCAGCCCGCGCCAGAGACACTCTACGCCTTCAACCGGGACATGAGCTTCGGCCTGGACGAATATAGCGGCCAGCCGGAGACCTGCCCGGTAGACTGACCAGGAAACGCCGGGGAGGGGCGTCCCGCCGGATGCTCCTGCTGCGGCGGGGCATGCGCCACCCCAGGAATGTCACGGCACATCAAACGTCACGTTGTGCAGGGCGTGGTAGTAGTTGCCCCACCGGGCGGTGAAGCGTAGCACGGTGTAATCGGGGTCGTCCACACCCTGGGGGTAGTAGCGCTCGTAACCGGGACGCCACAGCCGCCGCCGCGACTCGGCATCCTGCAACAGCTCAACCGTCCCCACCAGCATCAGGCCCTTCCATTCGTCAAAATCGACGAAGTAGACGCTGGCTCTGCCGTCGCGGGTCAACTGGCCGACGCGCCGGGACGAGGTGTTGGTGCTGAACCAGACGTGCCGCAGGCCCTCGTTCTCCATTTTGATCATGGCCTTGATGTGGGGATAGCCGTCGTCGCCGTTGGTGCCCAGCATGGCGATGGCGGCGCGGTCAGCCAGGGCCAGCGCCTGCTCGATGGCTTCGTGTTGATCCATGGTGTCACACTCCTGGGGGGCGGTGCCCCATGTGTCCGTTGACCGGGGCGGCGGGGGAGCGTTGCGCCGTGAAGGGCCGATGAAGCCTGGTTTGGGGGAGGCCGCGCTGTTTATTATAATAGAGGCCGTGCCGGAATGCAAACAAATGTTCTATCAGGAAGCGGGGGTTCATCCGGCGGAGGATTCAGCTTTAATACAGAAATGCGTCCCGAACGCTTATCTTAGTTCTTTTCCATTTTGCATCCGGTTTGTCTTGACTCGGCGATCCGATTTCTGCTATAGTAAATTTACCGAGAGGTCCTGAGCGACCGGAGGAACCCTACGGGGGACGAGACTCGAAAGGGTACTGAAGCTGGTCAGCCGTACCGGCCACCTAATCGCCGGTGCGGCAAGTGTAAAATAGTGGTGTAGTCATACATCACAAAATACACCAGCGAGCGATCAAGACAAAGCGTTACGATCAATCGGGAGCCAGCGTAGGGAGTCAGCGGCGAAAGCGGCTGATCAGTAGAGTCTTAGCGAAACCGTAGGGAACACCGAAGGCGACTCCGGGCCTCTCGCCCCTTCCCGCCCGCCGTGCGAGCAGACGGCGGGTAATTTTGTCCCTGGCGCAGCCCCAGGGCATCCTGGTGATGGCATTCGCCGCCCAATGTGTTATAGTTGCCCCCGCTTGGGATCGCTGCTGCCGTGGGGTGAGGAATCCATGCTCAAAGATACCTACGCCGACCGGATCGAGGCCATCTTCGCCAAATACCCGGACCGGCGCTCCGCCGTGATGCCGCTGATCTACCTGGCGCAGGAAGCTTACGGTTACGTCACGCCGGAAGCCTGCCAGGAGATCGGGGACCTGATCGGGGTGGACCCGACCCAGGTCCGGTCGATCGCTGGCTTTTACACCATGTTCCGCGAGGAGCCGAAGGGCCGGTACTGGCTCCAGGTCTGCACGGACCTGCCCTGCGCCCTGCGCGGCGCGGACCAGTTCTACCAGGACCTGCTGGCGGAGCTGGGCGTCGAGGACGGCGGCACCACCGCCGATGGCCTGTTCACCGTGGAACAGGTGATGTGCCTGGCCGCCTGCGACCGGGCGCCCATGCTCCAGTGTAACTTCCACTACCATGAGAATCTGGACATGGACCAGATGCGCGCCCTGATCGCCCGGTGGCGGGCCGAAGCCGGGGTCGAGC
>DAOTXK010000407.1:0-9648 GCA_034435395.1 Anaerolineae bacterium
AGCTCGTACAGGGTGGCGGGCGGCTGACCGGACCGCAGCCAGGTGCGTCCGATCAGGCCGGCGTTGCCAAATGGGCCGCTGTAGAGCTGTCCATCCAGCAGCATGCTGACTTTGACGCCCTCTAAAACGGCCAGGTAGATCAGATTGCCGGTGACCGGGGTATCCTCCCGGTTGAGCTCGGCCCGGATCAGGCAGTCGGTGGCGTTTTCCATGACTACCGGCAGACCCAGGTCCGCTTCCAACCGGGCTTTCATGGGATAACTCCGCCAGCGGGGGGCGCGCCCCACGAAAAGAATCTCGCCGGAACTGGCCTCCACATACCCCGGCGCAGCCATCCCGATGCCGAGCAGGTGACGGTCCGGGAAGCGCTCCTGAACGTCGCGGGTGTAACGGGTGATGATGCGCAGCGCGTCCTCAGGGAGCAGATCGCCCGATTCCGAGGCGTGAGTCTGGTCGATGATGGTGCCGTCCAGTTCGGCCAGCACGAGGTTCACGGCGGGAATCTCCACATCGGCCCCGATGATCAGGTGGGAGTTGCCGTTGAGGCCAAACAACCTGGCCGGCCGGCCGCCGGTGGACGGATTCTGGCCGACCGGGCGCACCCAACCCACTTCGGTCAGCTCCTGCAGGGTATTCCGGATGGTGGGCAAGCTGGCGTGGGTGGCCTCCTGCAAGTCCGCCAGGGTCAGCGGGCGCTTGCTGAGCAACTCCACGATGGCGCGTTTGAGCTGGTTGGAGACGTTGCCGATCATACTTATGGAAAGTCATTTACAAAAGTCTTTTCTCATTATAGGGGGGTTCGGGGATTGTTGTCAAGCCAGACGGAACAACGCGGCCAACCGCAGCGGACGGCATGCGGTATCTGCCTGGCCGGGGGAACGATGGTCAGCCGGGTTGACCGTCGGGGGAGTGGGCCGGGCCGCCCCAGATGTCGCAGCACAACTGAAAGCGGATGGGGCCATGGCTCACGGGCGGCGCGGGCAGCGCCAGCAGGCTGCCGTGCAGGTCCCGGAGCCGCAGGTCCTCCACCTCGACCGGGGGCCGGAGGGCCAGCCCCAATTCCACCCGGCGATCCGGGCCCACCTCAAACTGGATGATCAACTCCAACCCCGGTCCCTCGGCCAGCGCGGCGAAATGCCCCTGAACAATCGCCTGGATGGCGCGGAAGTAGTCTGAAAACGCCTCCACGCTGACGCGCGCCTTCAGTTCTTCGTCACTGTTGAGCAGCACGCATCGCAGGCGGCTCAGCGGCGCGAAATCCGTCCCCGTCGGCGGCGCGGGCGAACCGCACACCGTCCACCCGCCTTCGGCATAATAGCTCATGCCGTCGACGGGGTTATGATAAGTCTGCTCGATCCATTCCAGCGAAAAGCTCAGGCCGTCTCCCGCGGCGGGGACCGTGATCGCCTCGCCAGCGGCCATGGCTGCCCGAACAGCCCCCCAGGATTCGTCGGTGAGCATCATGGCGAACCCGTCTTCGAGGATACGCCCCCCGTCGGCGGGCTGTTCGGGGACGAAGGCGAGGAAGCAGCCCGCGATGCGCGAGGCGTCGCTGAGGGGAGCGGTGATCGCCGTGGGGCCTCCCTGGCCGGGCACCCAGTAGAGGCAGGCGTTCGCGGTCCGGTCGATTTCCGTGAGCAGGCCCAGCACCGCGTTTGGCGGAATTGTCTCCAGTTGGGGCTGCAACTCCGGGCGAATCCCGGACAGAAGCCGCAGCACGATCCGTTGCGTCGGCTGGTGCAGGGCCACCTGCGCCCCGCGCACCCCCATGCGGAGGGTTTTCGCCAGGAGGCTGGCCTGCATGGTCTCGTGCAGGTGGGACAGGGCGGCCCGCGCAAGGTCCGACCACACCGGGTAGGGATAGTGGCTGTGGGCCTGTCCCAGCCGGGCCAGGACGCGGGATGCGCCGAACGTCTTGGCGACGGCCGCTTCTTCCCCGGTGAGCAGTATCGCTGCCAGACAGGGGACCTGAGGGAGCGCAACATCCTGCAGCGGCTGCGGCGGGACATAAACAATAGCCCGGAACCGATCCTCCAAAAAACCCGGCGGCCCAAACTCCGAGAACTGGCCGACGTCGACCAGCCGCCCCTGCCGGGCGAATTCCAACACGCCGCGGAAGAAGCTCAGCGGCAGCCGGGGGAATGCCAGCGGGGCCGCGCCCTGGGGATGGCGCAGAGTCAGGATCAATTCCTTCTGCCCCTTCGCCCACAGCCCATCGGTCACGTATGACCAGCAGGGCAGCAGGCCGTCCCTGGTGGTTATCGGGTGCCGGTGCACCTGCACGGCGAGTTCACCCGGCACCAGCGCCAAGCGCGCTGGAAACTCGCGGGGGGCTGAATCGTTTTGTTCCGGGTTGTTCCGGTGCCTGCCCAGCCACTTCATCATCGGTTTCCCTTCACCAATCGCGACCGAGCGGCGCTTGCCCTCAGGAACGATTCCGACGGGAGGCGATCAGCCCCAGGATCAGGCCGACCGCCAGCACCGGCCACACCCAGACCCGATCGGCGGGTCCCATCGGCCCGGCGAGCCGGGTTTGCAGGCGGATGCGGATCGTTTTGTCGTACCGTTCGGCCAGCGCCCGCAGGTGATCGTCGGAGACCGCCGCCGGATCGAAACCCTCCACCAGACGGGTGGCGAATCCGGCGCGGATGAGCAGACGCCGCAGGACGGCCAGATGCTCGCCCGGATCGGTGATCGCCTCGGCGACGCCGGTCCACCAGCCGTCGGGCAGCCAGACCTCACAGCGGGGATCAGCTATCAGGTTGCGGTACCAGTGAGTGCGCGCGCCAAACCCCGGCAGGGCATACACCACGTCCCCGGCGCGGTCGTAGTTGATGGGCGCGCGCCGCCGCAACCCCGTGCGGTGGCCGGTGGTGGTCAGCACCATGATGTATCCCCAGTGCGGGCTTTGCAGGAAAGGCCCCAGTCCTAACCGCCACATGAGCAGCATGAACTTATTCAGCAGCTTGAAGAACTGGCGCGTCTGCCGCTCGTTCTCCATGATATATCCGATCATCGCTCCCCCCTTTTCGGATGGATAAGAGTCATCTCGGTTCACCTATCCTGGCGGGTGGGGGCGCTCACAGGATTCCTCCCAGCCCCCACGGGACGAACTCCGACTCGCCGACCCCCTGCGCTTCGCTCTGGGATGGCTGGCCGGAGGCGACCTGGATGACCAGCTCGAACAGCTCCGCCGCCACCGTCGGCATCGCTTCGCCGTCCAACACGCGGCCCGCGTTGAAGTCCATGTCGTCGATCATGTGCCGGTACATCCCGGTGTTGGTGGCGATTTTGATGCTCGGCGCGGGCTGGAAGCCAAAAGCCGAACCTCGCCCGGTGGTGAACAGAACCAGCGTACAGCCACCGGCGACCTGGCCGGTGACGGCCACCGGATCGTAGCCGGGCGTGTCCATGAAGGTGAAGCCGCGCGCGGTCACAGGCATGGCATAGTCAAAGACGCCGGTCAGAGGGGTGCTGCCCCCTTTGGCCACCGCGCCCAGAGATTTTTCATAGATGGTCGTCAGCCCGCCAGCCTTGTTCCCGGCGCTGGGGTTGTTGTTGATCTCCAGCCCCAGCCGCGCCGCATGTCCTTCCCACCAGCGGACCTTATCGATCAGGCGCTGACCGACTGCCGGACTCACGGCGCGGCGGGTCAGCAACGGCTCGGCCCCGTAGATTTCCGGCGTCTCGCCCAGGACCACCGTGCCGCCCTGCCGCACGATCTCGTCCGCGACCAGGCCGACGAGGGGGTTGGCGGTCACGCCGGACCAGCTATCGCTGCCGCCGCACTGTAAAGCCACCATCAGATCGGCGAGCGGTTGTGGGGTCCGCTGGCAGCGGCTGGCCAGGGGCAGCAGGCGTTCCACCGCCGCGATCCCGGCGGCGACGGTCTTCCGGATGCCCCCTTCACCCTGGATGGTCAGGCAGGGCGGGCTGTCCGGACTCAGGTTATAGGCTTCGACCAGTTCGGCGATCTGGTTGGTCTCGCAGCCCAGGCCGACGATGAGGTAAGCGGCCACGTTGGGATGGCGGGCCATTCCGGCCAGCGTCCGTTGCAGGATGGCGTAATCCGGGCCGCTGACGCCGGTGGCGCAGCCCGACCCGTGGACAAAGGGGATCACGCCGTCGATGTTGGGATAGGGAGCCAGCCGCTCCGGGGTGAAGTGATGAGCGATGGCGCGGCAGGTGTGGGCGGAGCAGTTGACGGTCGAAATCACAGCGATATAGTTGCGCGTGCCCACCCGCCCATCGGCCCGCCGGTAGCCCAGGAAGGTCCGCCGCTCCGACTCCGGCGCATAATCGACCGGGCGCACGTCCGCCCCAAAGGCGTAATCGCGGTCGAAAGCCTGCATCCCGACGTTGTGCAGGTGAACGTGCGCACCCGGCGCGATAGGCTGGCTGGCGAAGCCGATGATCTGCCCGTAGCGGCGAATCGGCGCAGCGAGGGGGATAGACCGGAGGGCCACCTTATGCCCCGAAGGGATGAACTGCTGGACGGGGACCTGTACCGGCCCGTCCAGCGGGTCGGCGAAGGTCAGCGTCGTGCCCTGGCGCAGGTTGATCTTGGCGATGGCCACGTTGTCCTGCGGGTTGAGGCGCAGCGCGACCGCTGACAGGGGCACTTCGCCGGAGGGAGAGCCGTCGTCCCATTCCAGTTTTTCAGTCATGGCAGGTCTGTTCCCGGCTGCATCAATCGATGGGATCGTTGGTCAGCGTTCAGGCTGTCCCGGCCAGGGACGGCAGCGGCCCGTCCGCCGACCGGACAAAAAACCGCCTGAACGGCACGCTGATTGTAACCGCACCGACGATTATTGGCGACGTGAGGTGGGCCCTGGGAGTCGAAACCGGAGGAGCCGCGTCTGGGGGAAAGGCGGCTCCTCGGTTTGCGCGCAGGCAGCCTGGGCGCGGCGGTCATCAGTCCCAGTGATGAAGATGGGCGATGTTCTCGGACAGTATCTTACGTTCGTCGGCTTCGCTGAGTTCCGCCTGCTTGATGACAAGCAGCTGCGTGGCCGGGTAAACCATCGGCGCGTTCGAGCCGAACACCAGACGCTCCGCCCCCAGTTCCTGCACTGCCAGACGGATGAAGTGCGGCTCCATCACCGCCGTCGTCGCCAGGTAGATGTTCGGCGCGCGGCGGGCGGCGGCGATGGCCTCCGGCACCAGGTAGCGGTAGCCCATATGATCCAGGATAAAGGGCACGCCGGGGAAGGCCGAGGCCAGTTCGGCGACTTCCAGCGGGTGAGAGAAGCCCGACGCCCCGGTGTGGACCGTCACCGGGACACCCAACGCCTGCGCCTTGTGGACGAGGGCGTGCGGCACCGAGGTGACGAAGCGGAAGGCGTGATGGGTGGCCATCAGTTTCAAGCCACAGAAGCCCCATTCCCTGACGGCGGTCTCCAGTTCCGCCACCGCCTCCTCGCCGAAGTGCGGGTTGAGCCAGGCGCAACCGCGGAACATAGCACGGTTGCCCGTATAGGCCGCGATGGCCTCCGCCAGCGCCTGGTTTTTGGGGCGCACGTCCTGGTTGGGCATCACAATGATCCTGTCGACGCCCGCTTGGCGCGCCAGTGCTTCCAGCCCGGCCAGGCCGAACGTTTTGCCAGCCATCGGCCTGGTGACGTGGAATGTTTCACAGTCGATGATCACGGTCAGTCACTCCCTCCTGTTTCACGCCATATGGCCCGCCTGATATGGGGCCTCACCGATCAAATGCTTCCGGGTTGACGACGTTCTCCGGGCGCTCGCCCGCCAGCACGCGGAACACGTTCCCCTGGATCGACTGGCAGATCAGCCGCAGGCTATCCCAGGTGGAGGCCAGCTTGTGTGGCGTGGCCACGACGTTCTCCAGCGCCAGCAGGGGGTTGTCGGGGCGGAGCGGTTCCTGCTCCCACACGTCCAGCCCGGCCCCGGCGATCCGGCCCGATTGCAGGGCCAGGAACAGCGCCGCTTCGTCGACCAGCGGCCCGCGTCCCACGTTGATCAGGTAGGCGGTGGGTCGCATCAGGGCCAGTTCTCGCGCGCCGATCAGGTGGTGGGTCTCCGGCGTCAGGGCGGCGGCCAGGACGAGGAAATCCGCCGTCTGAAGGAGCGTCTCCAGCGACACCTGGCGCGCCCATTCCGGGAAGCTGCCCGGCGGTCGGTGCGGGTCGTAGGCCAGGACCGTCATCTCCAGCCGGTGACCCAGGTCGCCGATGTCCTCGCCGATGCGCCCGAACCCCACGATCCCCAGCGTCTTGCCCCGAATCTCCATCCCACGCTCCGATTCGAGCGGTCGCCGTCCGGCCTGGGCATCACGGAGAAGGTGGGTGAAGCGTTTGGCGAGGGCCAGGATCAGGGTCAGGGCGGCTTCGGCCACGGAGCGCGTGAATACCGGGTTGATGCAGACCGGAATGCCGCGCGCCGTGGCGGCAGCGACATCGATGTGGTTGTAGCCGACCCCCCAGGTGCTGATCAGCTTCAGCTGGGGCATGGCCTCCAGGTCCGCCTGGCTGACCGTCCGCAGGCGGGCCAGCCAGACGACGGCCTCCGCCCGCGCCGCCTGGATGGCCTCCGGCGTGGACAGGCCAGGGGAAAGCACGGTCGCCCGCGCCAGCAGGTCAGACAGGTAATCGGGCATGCGACCTTCGATGTGCACGTCGGAGAAGACGACGACCGGGCGATCAGACATGGCGGACTGCCCTCCCGCGAACCGGGAATAGCCGGGACAGGACCGGCCCGTCCCTCTGTTGCGACGAGAGGGACGGGCGGTAAACTTGGGTGGCGACCTCCGGGCTGTGTTTCCGGGCAGGAAAAGGTGACCGTCGCGGAGACACCGGCGAGGTCGCCAACGGGGACGGGTAACGGCCCGGCCCCCGCGACCGATCGGGTCAGGGTCTTATTCCCAGCCGACCTCCGCCTTCAGGTTGTTGACCGCTTCCTCCAGGCCGGGCAGGACGGCCATCATCGCTTCGCGCCCGCTCTTGCCGTTGATCACCACTTCCTGAATGGCTCGCTCAAGAGTCAGGTCGCTGAGGGTGGCGGCCACCACCAGCGGATTGGCGACGCCGGTGCGGACGAAAGTGTCGGCCCCCTGGGCGATGGCTTCGGTCACGCCGCCTGAGTGCAGGATTTGGCAGTAGGCGTACTGCATCGACTCGCCGATGACGCGCTTGATTTCGGGGTTCTCATCCAGCATGGCGCAGCCGGTGACCTCCTGGTCCCACCATTCTTGCTGGGCGTCGGTGGCCGGCGGCAGATGGCCGGGCACGGTGCACAAGAAGTCGTTGGCCACGTCGCCAGTGACCAGGAACTTGATCCACTCCTTGCTCTGTTCGGGGAACGGCGTCTGGGCATTGATCACATAGTAGTTGGGGTCGTCCTGGGTGATCTGCAGCTTGTCCTTGGGGAAGTGCATGACGCCAATCTTGCCCACCAGGTCCGGCGCGTTCATGTAGGTGCGGCTGAGCACACGGCCCAGGTAGAGCGTCATGGCCGATTGCCCGGTGAGGAAGGTGTTGATCAGGTCGCCCCAGGACCAGCTGGTGGACGCCTCGGAGCTGTACTGGAACATGCCCCCGTACCAGTCCAGGAAGTCGGCGGTGGCGTCGCTTTCGAAGGCGATGTTCCGATCAATGTCGAAGAAGTCGCCGCCCATCGACCACCAGAACGGCGACACGTTAAACCCGGTGGGACCGGCCATGCTGTAAGGCAGGCTGACGCCGAACTCGGTCGGCGAGTTGGGATTGTGAGCTTTGGTGAAGTGCCGGGCCGCTGCCTCGAACGCCTCGAAGGTGGTCGGCACCTCAATGCCCGCCTCGTCGAACAGGTCCTTGCGGTACCAGACCATCACTGTGCCGCCGCCGAAAGGCACGCCGTAGCGCACGTCGTTCCACTTGATCACGCTGGCCCCGTCGCCATAGAAGAACTCGTCGCCGCCCACCTCTTCCACCAGATCGTCGATGGGCAGCAGGTAGCCCTGCGCAGCCACGGCAAAGGCCATCGCTGGGTTAGGCTGGAGCACGTCAATCGAGCGCACGCCCGCCGTCAGGGAAGCGATCATACGCTCCACGATCTGCTCGGCGGAGGTGTACTGGATTTCGATGCGGATGTTGGGGTGCGATTCTTCGAAGGCCCTGATATTGCGGCGGTGGACGTCTACCTGCGGCGGATCCAACTCCTGGGACAGGAAGCGGATGTAGGCGACCTCTTCCTGGCCGAAGGCCAGCGGCAGACCACTGGTCAGCGCGGCCAGGCCGGCACCGCCGATGGCGGTCCGACGCATAAACTCACGACGGCTTATTCTGGACATCTTGGTCCTCCTCCCTATATGGCCAAAAGGTTTTTAGGTTCCGGGCGATGGTCTTAGCAGTTTCGGCAATCGGTCACTCCTTTCTCCCCATATGCTGTTCAGCCCTTCACCGCCCCGGCGGTGAAACCGGCGATCAACTGGCGCTGGATGAAGGCGAAGAAGATCAGGACCGGCACCGTGGCCACCACTCCGGCGGCGTTGACCATCTCCCAGGGCTGCCAGCTCCGCTCCCCCAGGATATTTTTCAGCGCCGCCGAGATGACGATGGCGTTCTCCGAAGCGGCCATGATCGAGGCGAACAGCACTTCGTTCCAGGACAGGATGAACGTGAAGATGAAGGTGGCGATGATCCCCGGTCGGGCCAGAGGCATGACAATCAGCAGAAAAGCCTGGGTGCGATTGGCTCCGTCCACCAGCGCGGCGTCTTCCAGGTCCAGCGGGATGGCGGCGAAGTACGAGCGCAGCATCCAGATGGAAAAGGGCAGGGTGAACGATACATGGGTGACGGCCAGGGGCACGATGCCCTCGGTCAGGCCCAGCCGCGCCCAGATCGAATAAACTGGGATGACCAGCAGGATGCCCGGCAGGATGTAGACCATGAGGATCAGGTAGGTGAAGAAACGCAGGCCGGGCAGGCGATAGCGCGTGACGGTGTAACACAGCCCGATGGCCAGCACCACCCCCAACACCGCCGCCAGGGAGGAAACGACCAGACTGTTGATGAACGCCCGTGGCACGTTGGACAGCTCAAACAGCTCGGAGTAACCTTCCAGGCTCCACTTGGTCGGGAAGAACCGGGGCGGCATGGTGAACATCTCTGGCGCGGGCTTGAACGAACTGACGAACATATACACCATCGGCAGGCCCAACATCAGCGTGATCAACAGCGCCGCCAGGAACAGCCCGCCCTGTCTCAGCCAGCGGCGGTGGCGGGTCACCGTCTGCGCATGAGTCGTCAGAGCAGCTGACGAAGGGGTGGCGGCGTTCATTGCAGGCTCCTTTCTGTCCGGTTGTAGAACCACAGGTAAACCGTCATGGCGACGCCCAGGATCGCCATCATCAGGAAGGAGATGGTCGCCGCCCGTCCGATGCTGTATTCCCCGAACATGGTGTTGTAGGCCAGCAGCGGCAGGGTCATGGTTGAGCGGAGGGGGCCGCCGTTGGTGAGCAGGGCGATCACTTCCCAGTTGTTGAAGGTCCAGATGGTGCGCAGCAGCAGCGTGATGATGATCACCGGCATCAACTGGGGCAGGGTGATATAGCGGAAGCTCTGCCAGGGATTGGCCCCGTCCACCCTGGCCGCCTCATACAATTCCACGTCGATGGCCTGCAACCCGGCCAGGAAGTTGATCACCATG
>DAOTXK010000408.1:0-10348 GCA_034435395.1 Anaerolineae bacterium
GGTCTCAAGTGTTGGAGGATCTGGTGGGTGCTCTGCCACCAGGTGGCGGGATGGTTGTAGTTGTTCTCGGCGGTCGGCCAACCGACCCAGTAGGTGGTGTCGAAGGGCACCAGCTTGGTGGCCTGGGTGAGCGGGATGAACGGCATCTCTTCGTACCAGATCGTCATGGCTTCGACCACCAGATCGACGATCTGCGGGTCACCCAGCGGCAGGGAGCCGATCTGGTCGACCAGCTCGGTGTAACGATCGTTGCCTGGGCCACTCCAGCGGATGAAGTTGTTAGCGCCAGGGGAACGCTCGCCGACCGGGACCAGGAAGTGGTTGGTGTAACGGTTCATCGAGTTCCACGGCTCATTGACGGAGCCACAGGCTTCCCAGTCGATGATGCCGTCGAAGTTGCCCATGTCGCGGTTCTCGTTCCAGGTCGCATCGGCGAGGACACTCGCGCTGGCGTCAATGCCCACGCGGATGTACTGCTCCACCAGGTCGGCGGCGATGCGGCGCTTTTCGATCCAGCCCTCAGGGACCTGGATGTTCAGCGACAGGACTTCGCCGTCTTTCTCGTAGAAGCCGTCGGCGTTCAGGGTGTACCCGTTGGCTTCAAAGATGGCCCGGGCGGCTTCCACATCGGCGGTGGGGCTGAGCGTCAGCCCGGCTTCCTCCATGGCGTCGATGTAGGGGAACAGACCGCCGTATTCGACAAACATGGTCCGCGACGGGATGGTCACGCCCTCATAGGCGATCTCGATGACCTCAGTGCGGTCGGTCGCCAGGTTGAGCGCCCGGCGCATCTCAGGGTTGTCCCACGGCGGGACCGTATGCTGGATGGAGAGCTGACGCGGGCAGGGATCGAGCCAGACCCAGGGTGGGCCGTCTCGCCAGGCGATGATGTTGGGATTCTGCGCCCGCAGCGCTTCGAAAGCGCCCAGCGTGATGTCCATGATGCTATCCAGCTGGCTGGCGGCGGCCAGGGTCACGCGCGTCTGCTCGATGCCGGTGATGACGAAGATCAGGCGCTTGGGCGCGGGCAGGTCGAAGACACCCGTGGCAGCGCCCCACCAGTTGTCGTCACGGTCGTAAACCATCTCGGTTTCACTGGCGCTGACCAGCTTGTAGGGACCGGTGCCAATCGGCCAGCCCTGGTCCGGATCGTAGAAGGTGAAGGTGAAGGGGTCCTGCCCGGCCCAGATATGCTCTGGCAGCATGTTGATGCCGCCCCAGATGCGCACCGAGAAGTAGTCCAGCTGGAAGCGCGGGTTGGGGGCCTTCAGGTTAAACACCACCGTGTAGTCGTCGACCTTCTCCACGCTCTCGACCCACTGCTGCATGGCGGCGGCACCTTCCAGCGACACGGTGTCGTCATCAAGTCTCAACTGGATGGTGAAAACCACGTCGTCGGCGGTGAAGGGTTCACCATCGCTCCAATAGGCGCCCTCCCGCAGGTGGAGTGTCCAGACATCCAGCGTCTCGTTGGGCTCCATGCTCTCGGCCAGCCAGGGCTGGATTTCGCCGGTCTCGTAGTTGAGGATGAAGAGCGGCTCGGAGACGGCCTGATGGATCCCGGTATTGCGGTTGTCGTTGGGCACCATCGGGTTAAAGTTGTAGGGATTCTGGATGACATCCCGGTCGATATCGAAGATCACGGTGTCTTCGCGGGCGACTTCGCCTCCCTGCGCGGCCACCATGGCGGGCACCAAACCAGCGGCGAACACCAGCGCCAGCGCCAGGCACATGATCCTGAATGTCGCTTTCATCTTTTCCTCCTAATTGACTTTCTGTTGACAGCTAGAACAGTTTGCGGATTCAGACCTGTTTGCCCGATCACCTCCTTTTCTCTTGGGGCGGACGCAGCCCGCCCGGTCAATGGTGTGAACTCACGATAGGGCTGGTCTCTGGTTATCCTTCGTGCTCATGCCATTCGCCGCGAGCAGCCCGGCTGAACGCGCCTGATCACATCAGCCCCGAACTGTCAACGGCGTGGGGGGAAGGCGGACCGGCCGTCGCGCGTACCTTCAACTGAGTGGGCACCACCACCTGGCGCTGCGGCCCGTCATACCCGCTGATTCGGTCGATGAGCAGTTCGGCAGCGCGCCTGCCGAGCGCGAACCCGTCCTGGGCCACGGTGGTCAGCGGGACATCCAAATGGGATGCGATTTCCCGGTCGTCAAAGCCCACCACGGAAAGATCATCAGGCACTCCCAGATGCAACAGCCGTGCGGCCTTCAGGGCCAACAGGGCCATCGCGTCGTTCATGGCAAAGAGGGCAGTGGGGCGCTGGGGGCGTTTCAGGAAGTCGACGACTTGCAGGATTTCCTCCTTGGTGACTTCTCCCTCGTGGTTGACACGCAAAGTGGCCCGGTACTGGATCTCTTTTTCCGCCACGCCCACCAGCCAGGGTTCAAGTGGGGTGAGCCGGGCATCCTGCAACGCCTGCCGATATCCGCGCAGCCGCTCCGCCACCGTGGAGAGCTGGAGAATGGGGTGGCTGAGGAACGCGATCCGGCGATGCCCAAGGCCGATCAGGTACTCAACCGCCGCCACAGCGCCCGCGAAATTGTCGCTGGTGACGAAATCGCTGGTCAGGCCGGGCAGGGTTCGATCCACACACACAAACGGGACCAGCCGCTGCTGCTCCAGCTCGAACAGGTGCCGGGATGGCTGTTCCATCAGGGTTGGGAAGATGAGCAGTCCTGCCACGTGACCTTTCAGCAACTGGTCAATTAACTGGGGTTCCTCATGGGGGTCGTTCACGTTGGAGAACAGGATGTGAAAGCCGCGTGATTTGGCGGCGTGTTCGGCCCCAATCAAGATGCGGTATTCAAAATCGCTGCTGAGAACGTTGGCGATATAGCCGATATGCTGGCCGGTAGCTTCCTGGTGCGGCAGCCAGTTCACGTATGTTCCCTTGCCAGGGACGCGTTTGATCAACCCCTCCGCCTCGGCCCTGCTATACGCCTGGCGGACCGTGCTGCGGCTGATGTGCAGGTCCCGTTGGAGTTGTGTTTCGGACGGAATCCGGCTGCCGGGCGGCCACTGCCCGGACAGAATCAACTGCCGCAACTGCGTGAGCAGCTGCATATGAATGGGGACAGTGTTGTCGTGTTCGACGGTGATGCCAGCCTGGCTGTCCAAAGAGGTTCCCTTCCCGCGCGGCTCGTAACAACCTGTACGTACAGGCCACTACAACCATCATAATACCATTTGTGGAATCTTGTCAAATGGTACGTATGCTGATCGTGCAATGTCACCAACGGAGAAGGTCTCGTTGAGATAGCTTGGGGCGGCGTCCATCCCGCGCCGGCTCAGGCGGCAGCCAAAGAGTCCGCCGGAGCCGGCGGACTCTCCAGGTGGAACGTCCCCTGTACGCGTCCGGGAGCGGCGGGAGTAGAAGGCAGGCGTAATACCCCGGCAGATGGCCTGGCCAATCGTGGCCGGCGGTCAGCGGATGCTCAGCGGTGGCTATCGTGATCCCGCTGGCGCGTGTAGCGGGCGATAAAATTGTACGGCGAGGGGAGCGGGATCGCGCTGGCCTCATCGAGCATGGTCATCTCCTCGCTGCTGAGTGACCACCCGACGCTGCCCAGATTCTGCTCCAGCTGGTCCAGGGTACGAGCGCCAAAAATCGGCGCGGTGACTCCCGGCTGGCGCAGCACCCAGTTCAGGGCGACCTGGGCCGGAGTTTTGCCCCGCGCCGCGCCGATTTCCCGTAGAGTATCGATGATCTGCCAGGTTCGCTCGCTTTCCCGCTGTTCCGGCAGGTCATCCCAGCGGTCGGCCCGGCCCACCCGGCTATCCGGCGGCGGCTCCTGACCCCGGCTATATTTGCCGGTCAGCCACCCACCCCCCAATGGTGACCAGGCGATCACGCCAATGCCTTCAGCACGGCACAACGGCAGCAATTCCCACTCCGTGCTGCGGATCAACAGGCTATACTCCGGCTGCAAACAATCAAAGCGCGCCCAGCCGTTCTGCTCGCTAAGCATGACCGCCTTCATCAACTGTGAGGGGGTGTAGTTGGAGGCCCCGATATACCGCACCTTGCCCGCCCGCACCAGGTCGTCCAGGGCGCGCAAAGTCTCTCCCAGGGGGGTGGAGGCATCGAAGCAGTGGGTCTGGTAGAGATCGATGTAATCGGTTTGCAGGCGGCGCAGGCTGGCGTCCACCTGGTCGAAGATATGCTTGCGGGAGAGGCCGGTGTCATTGGGGCCTTCTCCCGTGGGAAAAAAAACTTTGGTGGCAATGACCAGTTGAGGGCGGTTGCCCCGTTTCTTGAGCCAGGTGCCCAGCATGGTCTCGGCCTGGCCCTTATTGTAAATATTGGAGGTATCGAAGAAATTTCCCCCCGCCTGGACAAAGCGGTCCGCCATCGTATGGGCCGTGGTTTCGTCAGCCCCCCAGCCGAAGGTCTGCGTGCCCATACACAGCTCCGAGACCTTCAATCCAGTCCTGCCCATGAAGCGATAGTCCATCGCTCTCCTCCTGTTCCGCCGTGGTCTCGTGGTGGCGTGTTCACCACCGGCAAACGCGCGACACGCCAAGGGCAAATGCCGTCACCATTGACCTGCTGGTCTTTCCGATCATATGGTTTGACAGGCATCGACCCTCACAGTATAATCAGGATGACTTGTAATGACAAGATAACAGGATAACAGCGCGGGCAGGGCGGTTAATCGTTGCTGTCCTCTATTGATATTTTCCCCATCTTGATCTGACCCGCCCGCGCTGCCTAGTGCGCTCCGGGCAGCGCTGCTGCCAGTGCTCGATAGTGTCCGTTAACTGAATGACGTGCCCCGCTCAAGTCCTGCTGTAGCCGACATCGCGGTGATTGTTTCTGCTTCGTGTGATCGCTTCGTGGGCCTGGCCGGTTCATGATCGGAAAGGAGGCACTTCCGAAACTCCAAACATCTGTCTTTTACGGTCTGCTGTCTGCTGTCAAACAGGAGGATGAGGGATGAAAAAGGCTTTTGCTTTGATGCTCATGCTGGCGATGGTGGTGAGCATCGCGCCAGCCGCCGCTCAGGGCGGCCAGTTCGCCGGACAAAGGGTTGTGGTGGTCACTCAGACCGGTTACTCCATCGGCGGGCCGGTGGAAGACAACGCCCCGGAATGGGAAGCCATGACGGGCGGCACCGTCGAATTGCAGCAGTTCGCGTTTGGTGAATTGTTTGAGAAGATGATCACCTCCTTCGAGACCGGGGCCATCGACTATGACATGATGATCTTCCCCGCCGACTGGGCAGGCGACTTCATGGCCCCTGGCTACCTGGAACCCATCCCTGAGGAGATTCTGGCGGCGATAGAACCGGATGACATCATCCCGCTCTATGCCGACCGAATCACCGCCTGGGGCGATACGGTGTACGCATTGCCGTATGACGGCGACTCCCACATGTTGTACTACCGCAAAGACCTGATCTTCAACGAAGAATACTCCGCCGAGTTCGAGGCTGAGTACGGCTATCCGCTCAAAGAACCGGAGACCTGGACCGAATACTACGATATGGCCGAGTTCTTCAACGGCAAGGAAGTGGAAACCGCTGGCGAAGTGGCCCCGATCTACGGCATAGCTGAGGCCATGCGGCGCGACTCGCAGGCCTACTGGGTTTTCCTCTCCCATGCCGCTGGCTATGGCAAGGTCCCCGGCAACCCCTGCTTCTTCTTTAGCTGCGACGACATGACGCCGCAGGTGAACAATCCCGGCTGGGTGCGGGCGCTCGAAGAATACGTGGCCAGCCGCGCCTTCGGCCCGCCAGAGATGATTGGTTGGGATGTGTCGGATACCCGCATTCAGTTCCCGGCCGGTGTCGCCGTGTTCAACATCGACTGGGGCGATGTCGGCCCTATCTCCATCGATCCCAACCGGTCGGTCGTGATCGGCGATGTCGGCTTCGCGCCGTTGCCTGGCGGCGAGCAGTACTGGAACTATGAGACGGGCGAATGGGTGGACGAGGTCAACCCGGCCCCGTTCATCGCCTTCGGCGGCTGGATCATCGGCGTGGCCGCTGATAGCGATGTGAAGGAGGCGGCGCTGGACTTCGCCGCGTTCATGGCCCGGCCCGAGCTGGTCCGGGTGCTCGCCACGCAGCCGGACTCCGGCATCAACCCGGCGCGCTACAGCCAGTTGGAAAACCTCGACCTGTGGCTTGAGGCAGGCTGGAATCAGGAAGATGCTGAGGACTACCTGGACGCCATTCTGACCGGGATCAGCCACCCGAACGCCGTGCTTGATCTCCGCATCACCGGCTCAGCGGAATACCTGCAGACACTGGATGTGGAAATCAACCGCGCCCTGGAAGGCGAGCTGACCGCCCAGCAGGCGCTGGACAACGTCGCCGCGGCCTGGGATGAGATCACCGATCGTCTGGGCCGGGAGAGCCAGCTGGAGCAGTACCGCGCCGCGGTAGGCTGGGCTGGCGAGTAACCCTTTCGTCGCACCCGCTGAAGGCGCTATACTGGTATCAGTACGGGCAGTATAGCGCCTTTTTTGTTAGGGCCTCAGGCATCCGCTGGCGTCATCACGCGACAAAAGTCATGGGAGGAAGGCACATTGCGGCAGGCCAAAGTTCAACCAGTGCGTATTGAGAGAACCGAGGGCGGTACCCGCGAAGACCGCATCATGAAGCGCGTGTTCCTCTCGCCCGCTATAGCCGTGCTGCTATTGCTGTCCATCTTTCCGCTGTTCTGGTCGCTGGGGATCAGTTTCACCGATGTGCAGCGGGGAGCGGCGGCAGCCACGCCCGAAAGCGCGGCGGGGGAAGAGGCCGGGTCCGGCTTTCTGGGGTTTGACTTCAACCTGACCCTCCGGAACTTCACCCGCATGCCTGGCGATGAGCGGCTGCTCGCCGCCGCGCGTAACACCCTGTTTTATGTGCTGGCGGGCGTGATCGTGCAGTACGTGATCGGCTTTGGGCTGGCCCTGGTCTTGAACCAGGCGTTCATCGGGCGGAACATCGTGCGCGTCATCTTTCTGATGCCGATGATGATGACGCCAGTGGCGGTGGCCTACAGCGGGCGTATGTTGTTTGATTCGTCGCTCTCCCCCCTGGCCCAGTTCATCCGCACCCTCTCCACTTTTTTCGGGGCGGAGCGGCCGCTGAGTGTGCCCTGGTTGAGCGACGCCACGCTGGCCTCCTGGACGATTGTGCTCATTGATAGCTGGCAGTGGATTCCGTTCATGACGCTGATATTGTTGGCCGGGATGCAGGCCATCCCCGAGGAGATTTACGAGGCGGCCCGAGTCGACGGAGCCTCGTCGTGGCAGATTCTCCGCCGAATCACCTTCCCGCTCCTGTTGCCGCTGTCCGTGACGGTGATTCTGATCAGGGGCCTGGAGATTTTTAAGATCATTGACGTGGTCGTCGTCGCCACCGGCGGTGGTCCCGGGTCGGCCACCGAGTCGCTCACCATGTATATTTTTAAGACGGCGCTGACCTTCGGCAACTACGGCTACGCTGCCGCCATCTCCTATGTGCTGCTGGTGCTGGTCATCATCTTCGCGACCATCTTCCTGGTTCTGGCGCGGCGTCTCTCGTCGGGCGCTGGCGACTACGGGGGGTAAGCATGAAACGCCGCAAGTGGTGGCAATCCCTGAGCCTGTACGCCGTGGTGATCTTCTGGTGTTTTATCACCCTCTTTCCGTTCTACTGGCTGTTCACGACATCATTAAAGACGCCACTGCACGTGAGTCGGGGCCCCAAATACTTCCCGTTCATCGACTTTCAGCCGACCACCGAACACTGGGAGTATCTGTTTAACGAACAGGGAGATGTGACCCTGCGGCACTTCCGCAACAGTCTGATCGCCGCTTCCGGGAGCACGGTGTTGGCGGTGCTGATCGGCTCCATGGCGGGCTACGGCCTGTCGCGCTTCACCTATCAGTGGAAGGTGCCCCGCTGGCGCAACAATGACATCGCCTTCTGGATCATCTCGCAGCGGTTCCTGCCGCCGGCGCTGTTTGTCGTGCCCTTTTTGATGCTGTACAGCGCGGTGGGGCTGGTGGACACCCATATCGGGCTGATCATCGTCTATACGATGTTTAACATCCCGTTCACGGTGTGGATCATGCGCGATTTTTTTGACACCCTGCCCACCGACCTGGAGGATAGCGCGCTGGTGGACGGGGCCACCCGGTGGCAGGCGTTTGTGCGCATCGTATTGCCGTTGAGTGCGCCAGGGCTGGTGTCGGTGGCGATTTTTTCCTTCGTGTTTTCGTGGAATGAGTTCCTGTACGCGCTGATGCTGACCAACTTCGACGCGATCACGATGCCGGTGCTCATCGCCGGCCAGAACAACACGCGCGGCATCCAGTGGTGGTTTATCTCCGCCCTGACGCTCACGGCGGTGGCCCCGGTGGTCCTGATCGGCCTGCTGCTGGAACGGTTCATCACCGGCGGACTGGTGGCGGGAGCGGTTAAGGGTTAGGCTGACGCCCGGCCACCGCCACCCTCATAACCGTCCCGCCCACGGGGCAGCGCGGGTGGGGGACGATGGGAGATGGCCGGGGGCCTCCGAGTTATGGCTGTTCGCTTTTCTGGCCGAGGTACAGGGGATTGGTCAGCGCGCGCACCGGCGGAGACCCGGAGTCCGATTCGACCAGCTGAGCGCGCACGTAAGGCGTCGCCGCCACGGACAGGTCGGCGGCGACGGTTTGTTCATCGTGTTGTATGGGCAGGCGTTGCAGGCAGCCGTCCGCGCCGCGCAGCTCCAGCAGCGTTCCTGCGCCCCCCACCACCCGCACCTCGACGGACAGCCGTCCGCCGGGAGGACGGGGGACCACATCGCCCATCATCGCCTCGCCCGCCCGGAGATACAGCTGCGGGCCGTCTGGCGCTTCGCTGATAAAGACATGCCCGGCGCGCAGCCCGGCCAGCAGCGCCGCCGCCGTGGGCTGCCCAGGACAGTGAATCCAGGTGGTGGGGGTGCCGATCCGGGCGATGTGAGCTTCCTTTAAGCGGTGGGCGTCGCTGCCCCCAACGGCCACCAGCCGTTCGCCACCCCGCAGGCGTCCTTCCCAGAAATCAAGCGCTTCCTGGTTGAACAGCTCCCAGGGACCGTTCCACACCTCCACGCAGTGGTGATCCCCCACCGCCGGGAATTCCCAGGGCGGGCCGTACTGGCGCGGGTGGTTGCAGGATGTCAGGTAACCCAGGCGGTTGGCGCGCCGGATCGCATCGGCCATTTTCCCCGGCGTGAGGGTGCGGAAGTCGATCCACTCCTTCAGCCCCCAGACGTTCCAGTGTCCTTTGTAGGTGGTGACCTCACAGCCGGGGATGATAGTCAGCCGCTGTGGGCCGAGGGCGGCCAGTTCGGCCAAATGGCTGACGGTATTGTGATCGGTGATGGACAGGAAGTCCAAGCCCAGCCCGGCGGCGCTGGCGATCACCTCTGGCGGCGACGAGTCCCCGTCGCTGTGGTGGGTGTGGCAATGCAGCTCGCCCCTGTACCAGCCGTCGGCGCGCGCCGCCAGCCGAGTCGCGGCATTGTCCAGGGTGAGCAGGGGCGGGAAGTCAGCGGGCGGCTCCCCGGCCCCATCACCGAAGTGAAAGCGCAACGTGACCCGGTAGCGGCAGCCATCCGGCGCGCTCTTGTAAAAGCCCAGGTGGATGTGCCACCTGCCGGGCGTCAGCGGGCCGGGCAGGTAACCGGGGGTGGCGGCGGTCGGCGTGATAAAAAACTCGCGGCGGGCGCTGCCGGTCCATCCCCGGAAGCCCCTGCCAGGGGGATCGACGCCGCGCTGGTCAAACAGGCCGATGTCCAGCGTATTCCCCCCGGTCAGGTGCGGGTCCGAGCCGATGGCCGCGCTGTAGTCGTAACGCACATCCAGCCGGCTGACGCCCTCCGGCATCGTAAACGGCAGGTGGTGATAGGCCCCTACCGCTTCCGTAGGCAGAAGCCCTTCCAGCACCAGCTCGCGGCTCTCAGCGGCGCTCATGCGATCAACTCGCCGTCGGGTCCATACAGATAGGTGCGCTCCAGATCGAGGCTCAGCCAGACCTGCTCCGGCAGCGGGGGCGGCTCGTCCTCGAATATCCGGACGGACAGGAGCGCCTCCCCCAACTCGATGATCACCAGCGTCTCGCCCCCCAATGGCTGGGTGACGTAAACCCGTCCGGGGATGGAAGCCGGGCCGGGCTGGGCGCTGAGCGTCACATGCTCCGGACGGATGCCCAGCGTGACCGCCGCGCCATCCGTGAGGGCGGCCCCCCAGCGCTCGCGCAGCGGGCTGATATCCAGCCGGGCGTCGCTGCTGCCCCCCACCAGTTCTCCCTGCCCGGTGTCCACCTGGCAGGGCAGCAGGATAATGGGCGGGCTGCCCATAAAACCGGCCACAAAGGTGGTCTGAGGACGG
>DAOTXK010000409.1:0-1680 GCA_034435395.1 Anaerolineae bacterium
GGCTTGCAGCGCGGTCTTCAGCGTCAGTCCCAGATCAAGCGACTGGCTGACCGCCGCCGCCACCGTGCTGATGGCGGCCAGCTCGTCTACCCGGCGCTGGATTTCCTGCCGCAGCAACCGGTTGCGGTCAGCCAGGGCGTTATCCGGGGAGGACAAGTCGCGGTTTGGGGCCATCAGGCGTGCTTTCGTAGAGACATAACAAGCGAGTCGCGGGCTTTCCTGCGCACTATACCAGAAAACACAACTCTTCGCCGGAAGCACCGGACATCGGGCGGGGCGGCGGAGGGCGGTCAGTTGAACCACCCCAGCGCCGAAGCAATCGCCAGCACCAGCAGGAAGGAAGCCAGCAGCAGCACCCAGGCGATCAGGCGGCCGCTGGCCTGCGCTGGCGTGAGACCGCGCTCGCTCACGGTCACCTCGCCCAGCAGATCGACGTAAAACTCCAGGTTGCGCCGTCCGCGCGTCAACTGGGCCATGTAGTCGTGTCGGGCGCGGACCGCCCAGCCGTCTTCCAGGTAGGGGGCCAGCGCCTGGTCGAGCCGCTGGCGGGCTTCCTGGGGGGCGATCGGCTCGACCGCTGGGGGGCGGTCCCTATCCGGCACCGGTTCATGATCCTCCGGCCACCGCGAGCCATCGTCGGGTGAAGGGAGCGGTTCTTCGGGGGCCATCGTCGCCTGACCTTTCCTACGGTATCATCGTGGACTGAAACCGGACTGTCCCACCGACGGAGTTACGGCATGAACAAAGGCTTCCTCGGTCGAATCGCGCTGATCATCGGCCTGGTCCTGGTCATCGGCAGCATGATGCTGACCACCGTGGCCCCTAATCTGATCAGCGCCCCTGTTTATGAGCCGCCGCCAGCCACGCCGGAGGCTGCTAGCCATGCCCAGCCGTCGGTGGTGTTCCCCACCCCCCCGCCGGGCACGCCGGTGGTGGACGTGGCGGGCATCTATGTGCATCCCTCGGCGGCCTTTTATATGCTGCATCCCCAGGGCTGGACGGCCACGGCCACCACCCAGGAGGACATCGCCAGCGTCAGCCTGGTGAACGGCGCGCTGTACAGCGTGGTGCACGCCTATATTCAACGGTACACCTTCGACCAGACCGTCAGCAGCCTGGACGCGCTCAACGACGCGGCGGCGCTGGCCGCTTCCTGGGCGGAGTACGATGGCTGGGCTGAAACCGACCGCCAGGCCCTCGCCGACCGGCTGGTCATCGATTTCCGCCTGGAGCTGGCCGCCAACACCTATCTGGCGCGGCATATCACCTGGCCCGCCCCGGCGGATCACACCTGGGCGATGGTGCTGCGGCTGGTCGCACCCGGCAATAATCCCGCCCTGCTCGACCGCCTGGAGGCCCTCATTATACCATCCTACGACCTGCTGCCGGATTCGCTGGCCGCGCCGCTGCCCTGGAGGGGCTATGTGGACCACGAGTCCGGCTTCAGCCTGAAGTACCCGGATGGCTGGGCAGTGGTGGACGGCGGCGTGGGACGCACAACTACCCTGGCCAGCGCGGATGGTTCGGCCAGCCTGACGGTGAGCGGCGACGCCGATGCCGTTCTCGACGGCCCGGACGCGGCGGGCGAGTGGGTGCGGCAGGGGAGGCCCGGCGCGACTGTCGTCGACGTGGCGGCGGTCGAGCGGGCGGCTGGCTCAGGGTACAGCGTGGCCTATACCC
>DAOTXK010000410.1:0-16458 GCA_034435395.1 Anaerolineae bacterium
CCTTCACGCCCACGCCGCCGCCCAGCTTCACCCCGACCGAGGATCAACCCGCGCCGGTCGTCTTTGCGGTAGCGCCCAGCGTGGGCAGCCTGAAGACGGCCATTGACCCGCGTTGCTCGCCGACCACTACCCGCATCACGGCCAACGTGGAGTCAAGCGTCGGTCTGTATACCATCCGCCTCAACTACGCCTTTAACGATGCGCCGGGGCCGGTCATCCCGATGCGCAACGAGGGCGAAAACCTCTATGTGGCCGACCTCGGCCCCTTCAGCGAACCGGGCGTGGTCACGTACTGGGTGACCCTGGCGGACAACTGGGGCAAGTGGGCCCGCTACGATCCCCAGCAACTCGTGGTCGAGCGGTGCAACCCGGTGGCGCTCGACGCGACGGAAGCGGCGGCGGCCACGGCGGCCGTCACCCAGACGGCGCAGGCCACGCTGGTCAGCGGCGGCGGCAGCACCAACCCGCTCCGCTTCCAGGCCGTCGATCTGGACCTGACCACCGCTTACCAGACGGCCATCGACATCACGCTCACCGCCATCAACGGCACGCCGCCCTACCAGTTTGTGATCAACAGCAACCCGGCCAACGGCACCCTCAATACCACCAACATGCCGCTGGTGCGGTACACGCCTAAGAGCGGCTTTATCGGCGATGACACCTTCACCTTCCTGGTGACTGACCTGAACGGGTTTGTGGACATCGGGGTGGTCCATATTACCGTCAGCACATCCACGCTCAATGCGCAGGATCAGACGGTCACGGTGCCGTATAACACGGCCACTTCGGTCACGCTGACCGTCACCGGCGGCACGACGCCTTATATCACGCCCCTGACTATCGTCAGCCCGCCCGGCAGCGGCACCTTCAGCCCGACGGCCAATCCTTTCGTCTGGACCTACACGCCGCCTTCTGGCTTCCTGGGCACGGAAACCGTGGTCTGGGCGGTGACGGACAGCGCCCCGGCGACGGACCAGGCCACGGTGACGCTCAACGTCGTCTCGCCCACGCCCACCGGCCGGCTGGTCTTCGTCAGCAACCGTGACGGCAACAACGAGATCTACCGCATGAACGCCGACGGCAGCGGCGTGCAGCGCCTGACCAGCGACGGGGCCGACGACCGCGATCCCTCGTGGGACCCCACCGGCACTTATGTCGCCTTTGCCAGCAACCGCAGCGGCAACTTCGAGATCTGGGTCCTGGATACCGGCACCCTGGGCGCGGTGCCCATCACCAACGATGCCGCCAGCGATTACCAGCCCAGTTGGTCGCCGGATGGCAACTACATCGCCTTTGTTTCGGAGCGGAACCTGGGCGGCAGCACCGATCCCGAAGTCTGGCGGGTGCCGGTCAATGGGCCGGTGGTTCTCGGCCCTCCCCAGGCCCTGACCAACAATGCCATTGATGACCTGAACCCCGCCTGGAGGCCAGACAGCGCCCGCATCGCCTACCAGTCGGGCGGGGCGGGGTCCTACGACATCTGGCTCATGGACGGCGACGGCGCTAACCAGACCTCGCTGGTGACCACCGGCGGGGACGACATCGAACCGGCCTGGTCGAGCGATGGGAATACCATCGTCTTTGCCACCAACCGGCACGGCAACTACGAACTGTACACCATCCCGGCTGGTGGCGGCACTCAGGTCCGCCGGACCAACACCGCCGGGATCAACCATCACAGCCCGGACTGGTCGGCGGATGGCGCTTACCTGTACCATCATCAGGAGAGCGGCGGCCTGATCGATGTCTACCGGATGTGGTCCACCGGCCAGAATCCGACGGCGCTGACCAGCAACGGGGCCGTCGTCGATCGCGACCCGGACTGGCTGCCCTAGCAGGGTAGAAACGGAAATCATCCGCCGGGGGCGCAGCCTCAGCCATCCACAGCCGATGGGCGCTGCGTCCCTGGCGGTGACGATCGGTCCGCCGGGACGGACTCATGTGAGGCAGCCTGCTTAACGGGGGCCAAGCGAAAATCTAACCATCACAAAATGTTGCAATATCATTCACTCCATCGCATAATATATAGACACTATCCACAATACAAGAGATTGGTGTGGTCTGATACCACGGTGCGCCAAGACCGGATAACCAGCAGGGTAGACACTGGTCCGCGGCAGGCGGATCTGAAAAAATGAAGATCGATGCCCCCAACCACCCGGAGCTTGAAGGAGTCTGGTGGGCTGCTGCCACTGGAAGCGTTTGTCTGGGAATAAGAGCGTGCGCTCTCAACAAGGAGCGGTGGTGTTGGCTCTTCCCCTGGGGACTTGTAAGGAGAGCCTTTATCTGCCAATGGTGCAGTGAGGAATTGGGTTCTTTTTGACCTGACAAAGCTTCATACCCTGCGTTCTGGTCTGTTGCGTTGGAAGTCCTGAGTCATCCTCCTCGATGACAGGTGCCTGTGCACCGCTCAGGTCTGATGTGCCGTGGTCAGCCCACCACGGCTTTTGTGTTTTGAGGGAGCACGCATGCCCGGCATGGTTACGGCGTTGGTGGTTCAACCGCGCAACAAAGAGCGCGTGAACGTGTACCTGGATGGGGTCTACGGCTTTTCCCTGACCCTGATCGAGGCGGCTCGGCTGCATCGTGGCCAGGTGCTCTCCGATGACGAGATCGCGGCGCTGAAGGCGCAGGATGCCATCGAACAGGCCGTCGACCGGGCGGTCCGATTCCTCTCCTATCGTCCCCGCAGCAGCAGCGAGATTCGACGCTACCTGACGCAGAAGGGTGTGGAACCGCTGGCCATTGACGCCGCGTTAGACCGGCTGCAAACGCTGGGATACGTGGACGATCGGGCCTTTGCCCGCTTCTGGGTCGCCAACCGCGATGAGTTCAACCCCAAGGGGCCGCTGGCGCTGCGGCAGGAGCTCCGCGAAAAGGGTATCCCCTCCGCAATCATCGAGCAGGCGCTGGCGGAGGTGGACTTCGCCGATGCCGCCTGGCGGGCGGTGGAGCGCCGGGCCAGCCGCTGGCAGGACCTGGATCGCCGGGCGTTCCAGCAGAAGGTCTACCAGTTCCTGGCCCGACGGGGTTTCCTGGCCGAAACCGTCGCCGACGTGACCGCGCGCTTACTGGAAGAACTGGGGATACCTGAGATGGATGATTTTGATCGTGACTATGGCTGACAGTGGGAGTACGGCATATGGAACCGTTCGTTTTGATCGTGGCCGCGCTGGTGGGCCTGGTCATCGGCGGCGTGGTGGTCTGGTTCTTCTTCAACCGCCAGGGCAACCAACAACGGCTGTTGGCGGAAGATGAAGCCGCCCGACTGGTGGCCGAGGCACAGGCGCGTGCCTACCAACTGGAAGATGAAGCCAAAGAAGCGGCCCGCCGCATCGAGCGAGAAGCCAATGAGGTCATCGAGCGGCGACGGCGGGATATGGATCGGGAAGAGGAGCGTCTGCAACGGCGACGGGAAGACCTCGACCAGCGGATCGAACGGCTGGACCAGCGTGAGCAGCAGATCAACAAACGCCAGAGCCGCCTGGATAAGCGGTGGAGCGAGGTCGAGGCCCTGCATAACCAGCGGCTCGAGGAATTACAGCGCATCGCCGGGATGAGTGTTGAGGAGGCCCGTGAGCACCTGCTGGCCGCCGTGGAAGAAGAGGCCCGCCAGGATATGGCCCGCCGCATCCGCGAGGTGGAGGCCGAGTTAAAGGCCACCGCTGACGAGCGCGCCCGCGACATCATCTCCCTGGCCATCCAACGCCTGGCCTCGGAGCATGTCAGCGAGATCTCGGTGAGCGTGGTGCCGCTGCCCACCGACGAGATGAAAGGGCGCATCATCGGTCGCAATGGGCGCAACATCCGCGCCTTTGAGCAGGCAACCGGCGTCGATGTGGTGGTGGATGACACGCCGGAAGCGGTCACCATCAGCAGCTTTAACCCCGTGCGCCGCGAGATCGCCAAGCGGGCCATGGAAAAACTGATCCAGGATGGGCGCATCCACCCGGCCCGTATCGAGAAGCTGGTGGAGAACGCCCGCAAAGAGGTCGAGCGGGTGATCAGGGAGGAGGGCGAACGCGCCATCTACGAGGTCGGCGTGCCGGGCCTGCATCCGGAGCTGGTCAAGCTGGTGGGGCAGCTCTACTTCCGGACCAGCTACGGCCAGAACCAGCACGCCCATGCCATCGAGACCGCCCACATCGCCGGGATCATTGCGGCGGAGCTGGGCGCGGATGTGGACGTGGCCAAGCTGGGCGGTCTGCTGCATGATATCGGCAAGGCCCTCGACCACGAGATGGAAGGTACCCACGCCTCCCTGGGAGCGGAAGTGGCCAAACGGTATGGCGTGCCGGATAGGGTGGTGAACTGCATCGCCTCCCACCATCATGAGGTCGAACAGGCGTGTGTGGAAGCCGTCATTGTGGAGGCGGCGGACGCGATCAGTGGGGCGCGTCCGGGGGCGCGCCGGGAGAGCCTGGAGACCTACATCAAACGTGTGAAATCGCTGGAGGACCTGGCCCGCAGTTTTGACGGCGTGGAGCAGTGTTACGCCCTGCAGGCCGGGCGGGAAGTGCGTATCATCGTCCGCCCGGAGGAGATCGACGACCTGGCGTCGCTGCGCCTGGCGCAGGATATCGCCCGACAGATCGAAGAGACGATGCAGTATCCCGGCCAGATCAAGGTGCAGGTCATCCGGGAGACGCGCTCGGTGGACTACGCCCGCTAGGCCAGACGGCAACGGGGGCGGCCCGCCGGTCGCCCCTGCTAATAGATATGCGGCGCGTGGTTACGGTATCGGCTCAGGGTCCGCGTCGTGAAATTCCAGGTCCACCAGCGGGTTTTCCTGATGGGCCGTGCGGACTCTGGCCCGTTCCCCGCAGGGGCCGACGTGTTTGCACCACCAGTCGCGCTCATCCCAGGCCGGTCCCCAGGGGCCGCTGGCCGGGAATTGCGCCCACCACCAGGCGGCGCACGCTTCAGAGTCGAAATGTCGCTCCGGCGAACGCCTCGGTTGTTGCTGGATCACTCGCTGGCCGGACGGTTTGAGGGTGAGGTAAAACTCGCTGTGAATCGCCGTGCCACAGCCATCACAGATCAGCAGCGGGACGTTGCGGATGCTCATGACTGCCCCTCCGAACTCCCTTGGCTGTTGATCTCATTATAAGCCAGATTCCCGCCCGCCGATGCGCGCCTGGGCAGGTCCCGGATCGCCCCAATGCCCGGCGGTATCCGGCCCAGGAACGCTGCCCGTCGCTGGCAGGCGTGCGACGGCTGTTCTCTCTATCCTTCCCCGCTGCTCAGGACTCGCTGCCGGGCCTCCGCCAGGAAGTCCTGCACCTGGACCGGCCTTCCGGTACGGCTGCTCTCGATGGCGGCGAAGACCATGGCCACCGATTGCAGATTGGCTTCAACGTTGGTTTCCATCGGCTCCTCGCCATCCAGCCAGCCTACGAACTGCTCGATCAGCCAGGTGTTAGCCCACTTGGGCTGTTCCAGCAGCGGGATCGGCTCGCCCTGGCCCTCGCGTTTGTCTCTGGCGTGGGTGGGATCGTAGGGGATGCATTCCAGCCGCCGGTGGTTGAGGATCAGCGTGGCTTTCTCGCACTCCGCCCGGATGTATTCTCGGCCCCACCAGTTAAGCTCCGCCGCATTGGTCTTGGCTCCCTCGTAAAAGGCCCGCGTGTCGTTGGCGAAGTGCATCAGAACCATCCCCTGGGCGTGCCCCTGGTATTCGCCCCAGGGCGGGGTCCACGTCTGGGCGTAGATGGTGTCGCATTCGGCCCCAGCCAGGTCGGCCAGGATGTCCAGGTGGTGCACCGCGCCCTGGATCAGCAGCGGGTCTGGCATCTCGTGCAGCAGGTTGCCCCAGGACCCGTAGGTGCGGCGTTCGCAGGTGAAGCGCAAAACCAGGTAGTCCAGCGGGCCGTGGCGGCCAGAGCGCAACTCATGGCGCAAGGTGGATTTGTCCTGATCGAAGCGGTGGCTCATGGTCACGCCCATCTTTTTCCCGGCCCGCCTGACTTTCTCCGCGATGCGCAACGACCCTTCCAGCGTATCGGCGATGGGCTTCTCCGACAGGATATGCATGTCATGTGCCAGCGCGACATCGACCACCTGCTCGTGGCTGTTGGGCGGCACCACGATAGTGCAGAAATCCGCCGGATTTTCGTCGAACGCCCGGTGAATGTCCGTATAACACTGGTCGGCGCGCAGGCCCAGCCCCTGGCGGGCGTTAGACAGCGCGTCCGGGTTGATGTCCACCGCCGCCACGACCTCCACCAGCCCATCGCGCACATTGGGCGGCAGAAATCTGTCACACCACCGGGCCCCGAAGCCGCCCGTACCCACCTGGATGACCTTGTAGACCATCTTCCTCCTCCTTTGGTTGGTGAACCATTCGCCAGCAGCGGGGCCTGCCGCGCAGCTACTCATCTGAGCCGGGATAACCGGTCACCTCCGCCACGCGGCGGAAAAACGCCCGCTTACGATCGGTGTTGATCGTCCAGTTGATGGGCGGCGTCTGGAAGCCGCTCAGGGAGGCGTGGTCCGTCTCGCGGGGCCGGGCGCGAAAATCCACCCAAAGGTCGCCGCCATATGCTGAGCCGAAGCCCTGGTCGTAGTACCCCCAGGAAGCGCCGTTCCGCCAGGCGGCATCCAGGTTACCCACCGCCGTCGAGTCCTCATTAACCACGATGGGCTTGGGATGGGCCTGGTATTCCGGCATGGCCCGGATGGCCTTGATGCCCGCTTCCAGGCCAGCCGGGCGGGTCCCATTGCCGTGGATAAGGACAAAGTCGGCGGCTCTCAACAGCGATGCTGGCGGCAGGCCCGCCCCGGTCTCGGCGTTGAGGCCGAGCTGGCTGGTCGAATAGCGAAAACCGGGATGGGCCGCCCGCAACTCCTCGATCATCGCATGGGCGCGCTCCGGGCGGAAGATGTCGTACCCGCCGCCGCGCCCGTAGACCAGCTCAGTCTCGTTGGCGACCTCGATCAGCACATTACGCCGCCCCCTCCCCTCCAGAAAGGCCATCGTCTCCCGGGCGGCGCGCCAGACTGCCGCCTCGTCCCACAGCTTGCGGACGTGGGCCACGTAGAACATGCCGACGATGACCACCATCCCCAGCTGGTCCGCGCGGGCCAGCACGCGGGCGATGCGGTCGGCATAGGCGGGTTTCAATTCCCCTGCCTGGGTGAAGCCGCTGTTGTCGAACCGGCTGTAGACCTCTGGCGTGTACCGGGGGCCGCCGCCCTGGACGTTGATGGTGAAGGCCAGCACCCCGTGATCGCGCCAGGAGGGCAGCGCGGCGCAGAACTCCTCGACGTTGCGAGCCGGGTCCCACCGGCCTGTGTCCGGGTAAACCCAGTGCTGGCGAGTATCCGGATTGGCGTCGTCAAACGTGGCCTGCACGGCGCGGACGTTAAAGAGCAGCCCTTCGATGCGGCAGCCTTCAAACGTCCGGCCCGGATAGGTGGGCATGCCATTGAGGGTGAAGTCGGTTCCTGAGATGCCCACGACCGTGGGTGGCATGGGGAAGTCCTTTCGTCGCAACGAGATACGCCATCAGGGCGCGGCAGCGCACCGGGCGGCCAGGATCAGGGGCAGGGGCGTCCGGGGCGGATGCCGACGCGACCGGCGCGGCTCCTTCTTCCCCACTGCGCAGTTGAATGCGGTATACTCTGGCGTGTTCGCTGGCGTGTTCGCTGGCGTGTTCGCTGGCATGTTTGATTGTACGCGGTTTTGACCAAGGGGGGAGTGCTCCCAATGGATAACAAACAACTGGTACTGGACATCGTCGCCAAAACGCGCCTGGTGGCGGTGATCCGCCTGCCCAGTCTGGAGACGGCCGTCGATCTGTCGCGGGCGTTGATTGCTGGTGGCGTGACGGCGCTCGAATTCACCATGACCAGCCCCAACGCGCCGCAGGCCATCCGGGATGTTAAGGCGGCGCTGCCCGAATTCGCCCAGGGCAAAGCCATCGTCGGCGCGGGGTCGGTCAACAGCCCGGAGGAGGCTTACCAGGTGCTGGAGGCCGGGGCGCAGTTCATCGTCTCGCCCAGCACCAAGCTCCCGGTCATTCAAGTGGCCAGGGCCGCCGGGGTGCCCGTCATGCCCGGCGCGTTCACGCCCACCGAGATTGAAACGGCCCGGGAAGCGGGCGCGGACGTGATTAAGGTCTTCCCGGCGGATACGCTTGGTCCGGCGTACATCAAGGCCGTGCTCGCCCCGCTGCCCCACCTGAAGCTGATCCCCACCGGCGGCGTCAGCCTGGATAATATCGCCGCCTACATCCAGAGCGGCGCGTTCGCCGTCGGGGTGGGCACCGCCCTGCTGGATAAACCCGCCGTGGCCGCCGGGAACTGGGCCGCCGTCACCGCCAAGGCTGCCCAATACGCTCAGGCTGCCGCCAATGCCTGAGTCTTGTTAGCAGGACGACCGATGGTGTTGGGATATATGGCCGGTAATTGGGGATAATCGCCGCTTAAGTGGCGATAATTGGGGATAAAGGGGGAAACATGGGGAAAATTGTCGCCTTTGGGGAGATCATGCTCCGCCTGTCGCCGCCCGGCTACCAGCGATTTGTGCAGGCCCGCAGCCTGGACGTGATCTACGGCGGCGGCGAGAGCAACGTCCTGGCCTCGCTGGCCAGTTACGGCCAGGAGGTGGAGTACGTCACCCGCCTGCCCGCCAACGACATCGGCGACGCCTGTATCAACTACCTGCGCCAGTTCGGCATCGGCACGCGGCACATCGTGCGGGGCGGGGACCGGCTGGGCATCTATTTCCTGGAGATGGGGGCGGCCCAGCGGGGCAGCAAAGTGATCTACGACCGCGCCGGGTCATCGCTGGCCACCATCCAGCCGGGCATGATCGATTGGGACGCTGCCTTCGCCGGGGCCGACTGGTTCCACTGGACCGGGATCACGCCGGCCATCTCCCAGGGCGCGGCGGAAGCCTGCCTGGAAGCGGTTCAGATCGCCCAACGGAAGGGCCTGACCGTCTCCTGCGACCTCAACTACCGCAAGAAGTTGTGGGGATGGGGCAAGAAGGCAAGCGAAGTGATGCCGGAACTGGTCAGCCACTGCACCGTAGCCATCGGCAACGAGGAGGACGCCGACAAAGTCTTCGGCATCAAGGCCCCGGAGGCCGACGTGATCAGCGGCAAGGTTGAGGCGGAGTCCTACCGGTACGTCTGTGAGCAGCTGGCCGAGCGCTTCCCCAACCTTAAGACTATCGCCATCACCCTGCGCGGCTCGCTCTCCGCCAGCCACAACACCTGGAGCGCCATCCTGTGGCATGACGGCCAGACCTACCTCGCGCCGACCTATGACATCACCTTCATCGTGGACCGGGTGGGCGGCGGCGATAGCTTCATGGGCGGCCTGATCTACGGCCTGCGAGTCTATGAGAACAAACAGGACGCGCTGAACTTCGCCGTGGCGGCCTCCTGTCTCAAACACACCATTTTCGGCGACTTCAACCTGGTCAGCGTGGAGGAGGTGGAGAGGCTGATGGGCGGCGACGTGTCCGGTCGCGTCAGCCGGTAGGTCGCGGTAGCGTGTCTGTATTCTCCGCTCACTCCTGCCCTTGTCTGGTCCGTCGAATCAGCGTGGCCAGAACAGGCGTTGATGGTAGAAGATACTCCCAGGGATCGACAGGGCTATGGCCGGGTGCATCCGGAGCCCAGGGGCAGGCCGTGATGGGCGTTCGCGCGCCCATGGATCGCCTGGCCGGGGGTGCTTCGACTGATCGCCTGTGCCGGGGCGGGCTTCCGGGGTTTGCCCCATGCGATTGCCTAACTCAACAATGCCTTATGGAGAGAATCGATGACTGATGAACAACCGACCCTGATCTTTCCCCCCGGTTTCATCTGGGGCGCGGCCACGGCCTCCTACCAGATCGAGGGCGGGGTGGCCGAAGACGGGCGTGGCCCCTCGATCTGGGATACCTTCTCCCATACGCCGGGCAAGGTTCTCAACGGCGATACCGGGGACGTGGCCTGCGATCATTACCACCGCTGGCGGGAGGATGTCGAACTGATGGCCTCCCTGAACCTGAGGGCCTACCGCTTTTCCATCGCCTGGCCGCGTATCCTGCCCCAGGGGACGGGGGCAGTCAACCAGGCCGGGCTGGACTTCTACAGCCGCCTGGTGGACGCGCTGCTGGAGCGGGGCATCGAGCCGTTGGTGACGCTCTACCATTGGGACCTGCCGCAGGCGTTACAGGACCGGGGCGGCTGGCCCAACCGCGCCATCGTGGACGCCTTTGTCCATTACGCCGACGTGGTCACGCGCGCCCTGTCCGACCGGGTGGCGTACTGGGTCACTCACAACGAGCCGTTTGTGTTCACCTTCGTCGGCTACCTGGAAGGGCGACACGCGCCGGGCCTGCGCGACTGGCGGCTGGCCACGCAGGCCGCGCACCATGCCCTGCTGGCGCATGGGCGCGCCGTGCCCGTCATCCGCGCCAACGGGGGGGAGCGCACGCAGGTGGGGATCGTCCTGAACCACACCTGGGTGATGCCGGACACCGATTCGCCGCCGGATGCCGCCGCTGCCCACCGTCTCGACGGCTTCATCAATCGCTGGTTCCTCGACCCGCTGTTTAAGGGCGGCTATCCGGCGGATATGATGGCGCTTTACGGCCAGGACGGGCCGGAGGTTCAGGCTGGCGACATGGAGGCCATCGCCGCGCCGCTGGACTTCCTGGGCACCAATTATTACACCCGGACGGTGGTCCGGCATGCCGACCTCCCGCCGCTCAACGCCGAGCGCGTCAGCCGCGATCATGAGCTGACCGAGATGGGGTGGAGCATCTATCCTGACGGGCTGTACCGGTTGCTCAAACGCCTGCACCAGGAGTATCAGGTCCCGAACATCTTCATCACCGAGAACGGCGCGGCCTTCCCGGACGACGTATCGCCGGATGGCTCGGTGGACGATCCGCGCCGGCTGGATTACATCCGGCAGCATCTGACGGCGGCGCACCGGGCCATTCAGGACGGCGTGCCGTTGCGCGGGTACTTTGTGTGGTCGCTGCTGGATAACTTCGAGTGGGCGTTCGGGTACAGCAAACGCTTCGGCATCACCCGCGTTGATTACGACACGCTCAAGCGCACGATCAAGACCAGCGGCCGGTGGTATGCGGGGGTGATCCGCGACCACGGGTTCGCGGGGTGAGCGCCTCCCGGCGGCGGTCGCCCCGGTCGCCGCAGTGGTCTGACCGCTGATCGCGGATACAATACGCCTCCATGGGGAACGTCCGGGCGAGGCGTCCGCCTAGATGCTCACCGTCGATGCCAGGATCAGGTGGAGGAGAGGAGGACGGCATGGGAACGGTAAAGCAGGCGGCGGTCGGGCGGGAGATCATTGGGGCGGGCCGCCAGCGCTACCTGGCCCACACCGACCGGTTGATGCTGGTCGTCATCGACTTTGACGACGGGCCGGCGGATGAGCCGGACCCGCCCCATTCCCATCCGCACGAGCAGGTGACCTACGTCGCCGAGGGAGAGATCATCTTCTTCCTGGACGGCCAGCCAACCCGCCTGGGGCCGGGCGACCTGTTCACCGTGCCGCCGAACGTGCCCCACGCCATCCAGCTGCTGACCGGGCACGTCCGGCTGGTGGACGCCTTCACGCCGCTGCGGGAGGACTTCCTCAGCGATAGCCAGCGGTAGCCAGCAATAGCCAGCAATAGCCAGCGATAGCCAGCGCCGCGCGCCTGAGGCGAAGAACTGAAAGGGATTCCGCGTATGTTTTTGCTGACTTTCAAATCTGATGATGGCCTCCGACTCGGAGTCCGGACGGCGCAGGGCGTGATCGACGTGAAAGCCGCCGCGGAGGCGCTGGGCGCGGCGGATGTCCCGGCCAGCCCGGCGGCCTTTTTCGCGGATGGGCTAGCGCTGCTCCCGGCGCTGCGCGCTCTGGTGGCGGAGGCCCGGCAACGGGCGGCGGGCGCGGCCTGGCTGCTGGACGAGGCGGCGCTGACGTATGGCCCCGCCGTGCTCAACCCCGGCAAAATCCTGTGCGTGGGCCTCAACTACCGGGCGCACGCCGCCGAAACCAACGCCCGATTGCCGGAGACGCCGGTGCTGTTCTCCAAGTTCAACAACACCATCGCCGCGCCGGGCGAGTCGATCCCGCTCCCGCCCAACGCCGTGCAGTATGACTACGAGGCGGAGCTGGTGGTGGTGATGGGGAGGCGGGCGCGTTCCGTCGCCGAGGATGAGGCGCTGAGTGCCGTGCTCGGCTACTGCAATGGCAACGACCTCAGCGCCCGCGATTTGCAGTTCCGCACCAACCAGTGGTTGTTGGGCAAGACGCTGGACCGGTTCCTGCCCCTCGGCCCCTACCTGGTCACGGCGGACGAGGCGGGCGATCCCCAGGCCATGCCGATCCGCTGCTGGCTGAACGGCGAGCTACGCCAGGACTCCACCACCGCTGACATGATCTTCAGCGTGGCCCACATCATCAGTTACGCCAGCCAGTACATGACGCTGGAGGCGGGTGACATCATCTCCACCGGGACGCCGTCGGGCGTGATCCTGGGGCGGACGGAGAAGGTGTGGATGAAACCCGGCGACGAAGTGACCGTCGAGGTCGGGCCGCTGGGCCGCCTGACCAACGTCATGAGCGGCGGCTGACCGGTTATGCCCGCCTGGCCGACCGGCGGATCACGGCTGTGGCCGGTTGAGTGAGACAGACGGGCATGGAGCCGTGGCCAGGCCATCGCTCCCCTCAGAAAATGCGATATACTTGGTCTGTTGACATTTGCGTCTGCCGCCTGTTGATGCCGGCATCTCCGGAGAGTTCCCCATGACTGATCGGGCCTCGCTGCCCACCGCCGGGACGGCGAACGTCCCTCCGCCGGCCTTTCACGTGATGCTCAAGCCGCGCGGCGCGATCTGCAATCTGGACTGCGCGTACTGCTACTACCTGTCCAAGGAGCGGCTTTATCCCGGCAGCCGTTTTCGGATGGCCGATGATCTGCTGGAGGAGTTCACCCGCCAGTACATCGAGGCCCAGCGCGTGCCGGAAGTCACCTTTAGCTGGCAGGGGGGCGAGCCAACGCTGATGGGCCTGGAATTTTTCGCGCGGGCGGTCGAACTCCAGCAGAAATACCGCCGTCCCGGCATGAAGGTCTACAACGCCCTGCAAACCAACGGCACGGCGCTGGATGACGATTGGTGCCGCTTCTTCAAAAAACACGACTTCCTGGTCGGCCTCAGCCTGGATGGGCCGCGCGAAATGCACGACGCCTACCGCCTGGACAGGGGCCAGCGGCCAACCTGGGCGCGGGTCATGGCCGGCCTGGAATTGCTCAAGCGGCATGGGGTCGAGTTTAACATCCTGACCACCGTCCACGCCGCCAACGCCGATCACCCGCTGGCGGTCTACCGCTTCCTGCGGGATGAAGCGGAGGCGCAGTTCATCCAGTTCATTCCCATCGTGGTGCGGGCGAACGAGACCGGCTTCCAGGCAGGCGAGGCGGTCGCCCCATACTCGGTCACCGGCCCCCAGTACGGGGACTTCCTGATCGGCGTGTTTGAGGAATGGGTGCGGCGCGACGTGGGCCGCGTCTTCGTGCAGATATTTGACGTGGCGCTGGCCGCCTGGCTGGGGAAGCGACCCGGACTGTGTGTGTTTGAGGAGACGTGCGGCCACGCCCTGGCCCTGGAACACAACGGCGACCTGTACGCCTGCGATCACTTTGTGGAGCCGAAGCATAAGCTGGGCAACATCCAGGTGATCCCGCTGGCCGAGCTGGTCGCTTCCGACCAGCAGCGGCGGTTCGGGCTGGACAAACGGGACCGGCTGCCCCGCTACTGCCAGGCGTGTGAGGTGCGTTTTGTGTGCCACGGCGGTTGCCCCAAGAACCGCCTTGCCCATACCCCGGACGGCGAGCCGGGATTGAACTACTTGTGCGCGGGCTACCGGGCCTTCTTCAACCACATCGACGGGCCGATGCGGTTCATGGCCGCCGAGTACCGGGCCGGGCGGCCCCCCGGCAACATCATGGCCCACCTGGCGCGGCAGGACGCAGCGCTGGAAAAAGCTTTTGCCAGGGCCGGGCGCAACGATCCCTGCCCCTGCGGCAGCGGCAAAAAGTATAAGCATTGCCACGGTCGGCGGGAGCGGGTCCCCACCACTGACCGATGCTGAGCGAGCCGACCGGGCACATCCTCGCTCCCCCTGAGACAGACCGTCACCCTTCAGCCAGGATTTCCAGCAGGAGACGCGCCGCCTTTTCCACCAGCGTGGTGCACGGCGGGCCGCTGGTGCCATAGCCGGCATCCCGCAGGTCCTGGCAGATGGTCGCACCGAAAGCCTGAGCGAAACGCTCCCGGAAACAGGCGGCCAGGTGGTAGGGCCGGGATTTATCCTGGTCCGCATCGGTGCGTCCATAGAGGGCGCCGATGACCATCACCCCCCCGCTCAACGCGCCACAAAGCTCCTGGCGCGTGCCGCCCAGGCCGCCGCCGAAACCCGTGCTCAGACGGCTCAGGGGAACGCTGCTCGATCCCAGCTTATGCTCGCCCACGGCGAGGCTGATCGCCTCCGCTCAGTTGTAACCCTGCTCCATCAGGTCCGCAGCCCGGCGGGCTACCCGCTCGTGTGATTCGGTCAGGGTGGTCATCGTCGCTCCTCACGAATGTGATACCTGCTGCCAAGGCGCTGCTGACAACTATATCGGCTTTCCCGGTCGCGGCCAGTGGATTCGCCGCCGCCGGTTGCTTCAGGATGACCGGGTGGGCGGATGCCTCCGCCGCGCGGGCCTGACCGGCGGGGTGATGACAGGGGACGATCGGTGGCCGGCTGCGGCGCGCGGGGCCACCGCCTCATGAAGGGTCTCTGTCGCAGTGAGGAGGGAAATCGTCCCCTCGAGGGACGAAAGCCATCGCTCTGCGGCGCGAAGCCGGGTATGATGGTGGGTGGGGCGTCGGGAGCCGTTCCAGAAGCGGCGACGCTCTCCCGGCGTGAGGAAGCCTGGGGCGCTGATTGAGCGCCTGTGGCGCAGGGTATGATCGGGCTGGGGCCGCCGACCGGTCGCCCCGGCCTGTCGTGGGGAGGGAAAACGGATGACCGTCAGCGACAGGAAAGAGCCGATCCGGCTGGGCATCATCGGTGTGGGCCAGATCGGCAAACATCATATCCGGTCTTATCAAACGATCGACGGCGCGGCTATCGTCGCCGTCTGTGACATCAACGAAGCGGAAGCCGGGCGTGTCGCCGCTGAGTTCGGCATCGCCGACGTTTACACCGACTTCCATGATCTGCTGGCGCGGGACGACATCCAGGCGGTGGATGTGTGCCTGCACAACAACCTGCATAAGCCGGTTACGGTGGCGGCGCTACGGGCCGGCAAGCACGTGTACTGCGAGAAGCCGATGGCGGGCGCTTATGTTGACGCGCAGCAGATGTACGACGCGGCTCAGGAAACCGGCTGTCGGCTGAGCATCCAGCTCCGTTCGCTCTTCGAGAACGAGACGAAAGCCGCCAGGCATTTGATCGATGCCGGGCAGTTGGGCCGTCTCTACCACGCCCGCTCGACCGGCTTCCGCCGCCGGGGCCGCCCTTACGTGGATGGCTACGGCACACCCGCCTTCGTGCAGAAGGCCCATGCCGGGGGCGGCGCGCTCTACGACATGGGCATCTATCACATCGCCCAGGTGCTCTACCTGCTGGATAACCCGGACGTGCTGACCATCACGGGCCGCCTCTACCAGGAAACACCCATGGATGAGCGTCGCCGCCAGATCAGCGGCTACGACGTGGAAGAGTTGGGGGTGGGCTTCGCCCGGCTGGCAGGCAACATCTCGCTGGACATCATCGAGTCGTGGGCCATCCATCTGGACAAGTTCGACGGGTCGAGTCTCGTCGGCTCGGCGGGCGGTGTGCGGCTGAATCCGTTTGGCTTTTTCCGGAGCGTTGGCGACCTGAACCTGGACAGCACGGCGGACCTGGGGGCGTTCAACTGGCGGCTGCATCATGTGCGCGAGGACGGCGACGCCTACGATGGCCCCCAGGAACACTGGATCGCCGCGCTCCAGGGCCGGGTTGATCTCCTGCCGACCGCCGAGCTGGCCCTTAATACGATGCTGATCTGCGAGGGCATCTACCTCTCGGATAAACTGGGGCGGGAGGTCACCGCCGACGAGGTGCGGGAGATGTCCGTCTCGACCGCGGTGCAGGTCTGAGACACGCGGGACCGCCTGGGGAAAGCGCCCCGGTTGCGGTCGGCGCGCGCCTGACGCCAGCTCCCCGGAAGCCCGGCTCATCCGGCGAAGCGCGGCTCGGCCACTCCGCGAACCCCGACGTGGACCCGGAACAGGCCGCCGGCGGACGGTTGTTTCTGCCGCTGCCCTTCGCTCAGGCCCACCCACGCCGACGTGATGTAGAGTTCATCCAGTTGGGGCCCGCCGAACGCGCAACTGGTGGGCCGCTGCACCGGCAGCGGCAGCTCGCGCTCGACCTGGCCGTCCGGGTCGAAGCGCACCCCGCGCCCGCCATCCC
>DAOTXK010000411.1:0-5259 GCA_034435395.1 Anaerolineae bacterium
GTTGCAGTGGGCCGTCCGGGCCAACGACCCCCAGAAGTACCAGCAGTTCGCCGACCGGGTGAACCGCGACAACCAGCGGCCGCACGTGATTCGCGGCCTCCTGGATTTTAAGCCCCAGACGCCGATCCCGCTGGAGGAAGTGGAGCCGGTCGAGGCCATCCTTAAGCGGCTGACAACGGGGGCCATGTCGTTTGGCTCGCTGAGCAAGGAGACGCACGAGACCATCGCCCTGGCCATGAACGCCCTCGGCGGGCGCTCCAACTCCGGCGAAGGCGGGGAAGACCCGGCCCGCTTCCAGCCCCTCCCGGATGGCCGTTCCACGCGGAGCGCCATCAAACAGGTGGCTTCCGGGCGGTTCGGCGTCACCATCAACTATCTGGTCAACGCCGACGAGTTGCAGATCAAGATCGCCCAGGGGGCCAAGCCCGGCGAAGGCGGCCAGCTACCCGGCCACAAGGTGGATAAAATCATCGCCCACACCCGCTATTCGACGCCGGGCGTGACGCTGATCTCCCCACCCCCCCACCACGACATTTACTCCATCGAGGACCTGGCCCAGCTCATCATCGACCTGAAGAACGCCAACCCCCGCGCCCGGATCAGCGTCAAGCTGGTGTCGGAAGTGGGCGTGGGGACCATCGCCGCCGGGGTGGCCAAAGCCCACGCCGACAACATCGTCATCAGCGGCTACGACGGCGGCACGGGGGCCAGCCCGCAAAGTTCGATCAAACACGCCGGGCTGCCCTGGGAACTGGGCCTGGCCGAAACGCACCAGACGCTGGTGCTGAACAACCTGCGGGGGCGGGTGCGGCTGCAAACCGACGGCCAGCTCAAGACTGGGCGCGATGTCGTCCTGGCGGCCATGCTGGGCGCGGAGGAGTTCGCCTTCGGCACGGCGGCCCTGATCGCGCTGGGCTGCGTGATGATGCGCAAATGCCACCTCAACACCTGCCCGGTGGGCGTGGCCACCCAGGACCCGGAACTGCGCCGCCGCTTCCAGGGCCAGCCGGAGCACCTGATCCGCTACTTCACCTTCATGGCCCAGGAGATTCGGACCATCATGGCGAGCCTGGGCATCCGCCGGTTCGAGGACCTGATCGGGCGGACCGACCTGCTGGTGCAGCGGTCGGTCGATCACTGGAAGGCACGGACGGTGGACCTGTCGGCCATCCTCTACCGGCCCGAAACCGCCCAGGGCCAGGCGACTTACTGCGTGGAATCTCAGATTCATAAGATCGACCATGTGCTGGACCGGGTTCTGATCGAAAAGGCCAGACCCGCCTTAAAGTATCGCGAGCAGGTGTCGATCAAACTGCCCATCACCAACGCCGACCGGGCGGTGGGGACCATGCTCTCCGGCGAGGTGACCCGGCGCTACGGCGAGGCGGGCCTGCCCGACGACACGATCCAGATCACCTTTCACGGCAGCGCGGGGCAGAGCTTCGGCGCTTTCCTGGCCAGGGGGATCACGCTGCGGCTGGTGGGCGACGCCAACGACTACTTCGGCAAGGGGCTTTCCGGCGGGCGTCTGATCGCCGTGCCGCCAGAGGGCAGCACCTTCCGTCCGGAGGAGAACATCATCATCGGCAACACGGTGCTGTATGGGGCGACGGGCGGCGAGGCTTACATTCGTGGCATGGCCGGGGAGCGCTTCGGCGTGCGCAACAGCGGGGCGATAGCGGTGGTGGAAGGCACTGGCGATCACTGCGCCGAGTACATGACCGGCGGGCGCATCCTGGTGTTGGGTCAGGTCGGGCGGAACTTCGCGGCGGGCATGAGCGGCGGCATCGCCTACGTCCTCAACGTCGGCGGCAACTTCGCCTACTTCTGCAACACAAGCCTGGTGGAACTCACCCCCGTCCTGGAGCACGAGGACCAGACCTTCATCAAGGCCACCCTGCAAAAACACCTCCACTACACCGGCAGCGCCATCGCCCAGGCGGTGCTGGACGACTGGCACGACTACCTGCCCCAGTTTATCAAGGTCATGCCGCTGGAATACAAGCGCGTGTTGCAGGAGCAGAAGCTGCGGGAGATCGACGAACAACTGGCGTTCATTCGGGAAGAAGAGTTTCTGGAGGTCCCATACTGATGGCTGACCCAAGAGGCTTCATGAAAGTCAGGCGAGTCGAGAGCGGCTACCGCCCGGTCGAGGAGCGCCTCCGGGACTACGACGAGGTGGAGCAACGGCTGCCGGACGAGGAGCGGCGGCTCCAGGCGTCGCGTTGCATGGACTGCGGCGTGCCCTTCTGCCACTGGCAGTGCCCGGTGGGGAGCCTGATCCCCGAATGGCAGGATAAGCTGCACGAGGGCGACTGGAAGGCGGCCTACAACATCTTACAAAAGACCAACAACTTCCCGGAGTTCACCGGCAGGTTATGCCCGGCCCCCTGCGAGTCGTCCTGCGTGCTGGGGATCAACGACGAGCCGCTGACCATCCGCGAGAACGAGCTGGCGATCATCGACCGCGCCTTCGCCGAAGGTTATGTGCAGCCCAGGCCGCCCGCCCGGCGCACCGGCAAAACGGTGGCCGTCATCGGGAGCGGCCCGGCCGGCCTGGCCTGCGCCGACAGCCTGAACAAGGCCGGTCATACGGTGACCCTTTTTGAGGCGGCGGACGCCGTCGGCGGCTACCTGCGGTACGGCGTGCCAGATTTTAAGCTGGACAAAAGCCTCATCGACCGGCGGGTGGACATCATGCTGGCCGAGGGCCTGGTCATCAAAACCGGCGTGCGCGTGGGAGAGGACCTGGCGGCCGACGACCTCCGCCGCCACTTCGACGCGGTGTGCCTGGCCATCGGGGCCCGGAAGGCCCGCGACCTGCTCATCGAAGGCCGCGACCTGGGCGGCATCCACCTGGCGACGGATTACCTGGAGCAGCAGAACCGCCTGGTACGGGGCGACGATATCCCGGCGGCGGACCGGATCACGGCGGCGGGCCGGGCCGTGGTGGTCCTGGGCGGCGGCGATACCGGCTCTGACTGCGTGGGCACGGCCAACCGTCAGGGCGCGCGGCGCGTGATTCAGGTCGAACTGCTGCCCGCCCCGCCCGCCGAGCGCCCGGATGACCAGCCCTGGCCGTTGTGGCCCCGGCTCTACAAAACCTCCAGTTCCCAGGCCGAGGGCTGTGAGCGGCTGTTTAACGTGCTGACCAAGCGGTTCGTCGGGGCAGATGGCCGGGTCAGCGGGCTGTCCGCCGTCAGAGTGGAGTGGGCCAGCGACGAGCGCGGCCAGCATCACATGACCGAAGTCCCCGACTCGACCTTCGAGCTGGAAGCTGAGCTGGTGCTGTTGGCGCTGGGGTTCGAGCATGTGGTGCAGGAAGGGCTGGTCCAGCAGTTCGGCCTGGCGCTGAATCCACGCGGCAACATCGCCGTCAACGATCATCACATGACCAGCGTTGACGGCGTTTTTGCCGCCGGGGACTCCACGCGGGGGGCGTCGCTGGTGGTGTGGGCCATCCAGGAGGGTCGGGAAGCGGCGCGGAGCATCCATGCATACCTGATGGCTGACCGGGAAGGTGGGGACGTGGCCGTGCTTCAGCCCGGTTACGCGCTGCCGGTGGCCTCCGGCAATGGCCGCCTGTCGCTCCCGGTGTCGGAAGCCGCCCGGACGCGCTGACCGTCGCCAGCCAGGTCACCCTCCGAAATCCAGCATCAAGCCAGGAGCCAGGCCAACGCCTGGCTCTTTTGGTGAGCGCATTTCATCTTGGGGGAAAGTTTACGGCAGCACATGGTCGTCGCACGGGGTTCAAAACCCCGTACTGCTCCCCTGCTGGTAAGCCCGCTAAAGGGGCTATTGCTGCCGATCCCAGCCCCTTTAGCGGGCTTTGACGGCTCAGCCGGCGGCTTTGAGCTGCTGGCGAGGCCCCCTCGCCCCTCAAGTGACATGCACCCCTTTTGGCCCCTGGCGGACGTTGGGATATAGTCAGGCCGGTATCCCCGTTTGGTTCGACCCCGGAGGAGGATCATGAACAGCCGCGAGCGTGTGTTGACAGCAATCAACCACCAGGAACCGGACCGCGTGCCCATCGACCTGGGCGGCTCCATCGTGAGCGGCATCATGGCTGGCGCGCTGGTCCGGCTGCGCCGCCACCTGGGGCTGGACGGCCCGGTCAAGGTGTACGACGTGTTCCAGATGCTGGGCCAGGTGGCCTTTGACCTGGTGGAGCGGTTCGAGCTGGACCTGCTGCCGGTGGAGCCGGAGGCGATTTTTTTCGACCATCTGCCCAACCGGGACTACCGGCCCTGGAAGCTGTTCGATGGGACGGAAGTCCTCATGCCCGGCGCGTTCGCTGTGGAAGTCTCGCCGGCGGGCGACTGGCTGATGCATGAGGACTGTGACCCTGCCCGTCCGGTCATCGCCCGCATGCCCAAAGACGGTTATTACTTTGACAAGCTGGACATCATCGGCTGGGACCGGGACTATCAACCGCCGGCCATCGAGGCGCTCCGGCGGTCCGGCTGGCGGCGGCTGACGGACGACGTGCTCCGCCATTTGCAGGAGACGGCCCGCGTGCTGCGGACCACGACTGACAAGGCGCTGGTCCTGACCAACTGGGGCGAGGCCACGCTGGGGCCGCCCCAGGTCGGCTCGATTGCCGAATGGCTGGTGCTGCTGGTGACCGAGCCGGATTACGTGAAGGAACTGATGGACCTGGGGGCGGAGATCGCCCTCGACAACCTTAAACTGTACTGGGAGGCGCTGGGCGACACCATTGATATCATCCACCTCGACGGCTATGACTACGGCGCGCAAAACGGCGAGATGTTCTCTCCGGCACTGTTTGAGCGGTTTCATGTGCCGTGTTACCAGGCCCAGTGCGACTGGATTCACCGGCACACCCCCTGGAAGGTCGCCAAACACTGCTGCGGCAGCATCTCCCGGCTGATCGAGCCGATGATCCGGGCGGGGATCGACATCCTCAACCCGGTGCAGACCTCGGCCCGGGGCATGGACCCGCGCTGGCTCAAAGAGACCTTCGGCGACCGGATCACTTTCTGGGGCGGCGGGGTGGATACGCAGCGCGTGCTGGCTTTCGGCACTCCGGAGGAGGTCCGGGCGGACGTGACGGAGCGGATGCGGGTGTTCGGCCCCGGCGGCGGCTTCATCTGGGCGGCCATCCACAACGTGCAATATCACGTCCCGCCGGAGAACGTCGTGGCGGCCCTGGACGCCGCCCGCGAAGGGGGCCGTTATCCGATTCGGTAAGGGCCTGCCTGAAAATATAGCAGAACCTGGTCAACGAAGGGCTTATGC
>DAOTXK010000412.1:0-12541 GCA_034435395.1 Anaerolineae bacterium
CCCCTGGCAGCACCTCCACCCCCTGCGCTTTCTTCTGCATCAACACGTAGGCTTCGGCTTCCTGCTTGCTGACCTGGTCTTCCAGGTAGATGGCCACCAGGCCGGTGGTGAACAACGACAGGAACTGCTCCTCCCATGTTTTGTTAGCCGCAAAAGCCTTCGGAACCGGCAGTTTATTTTTGGCCGCCCTGGCCACGGCTGCCGGATGCCGCCGCAGGTTGTCCCGCATCAAGGTGTGGCCGTACTGCGTCAGGGCCGCCCGGAAGATATGGGTGGGGTCTTCGTCAAAAGGCCAGGGCGGGTTGTCGCCCCAGGCAATACGCGGCGGGGCAATACAACACAACTGACCGTTCACGCTCACCCCGATCTCGGTGTCGGTCGGGTAACAGATGTTGGGCATGAACACCAGCGCGTCGTCAAACGCGCCCACAAAAGGGGTGAGGAAGGTCTTCAAGTCGACGTTGCGGAACATCTTCTCCGCCTGGCGGTGGCACTGCTTCCAGGTATCGGCCTCGTCCTGCCACCACTGTTCCAGACCGGTGTCATGATAGAAGCTGACCAGGTGGCGCGCCCAGGTCGGCGGCGCCCAGGGAGGCCGTTCGGCCCCGGCCAGGCCCGGCCACTCCAGCCGGAACATATAGGCATATACTTCTGCCAGCGGCACGCCCCGATCCAGCAGCGCCTGCATGATCAACACCGCCGGATGCTTATCATGTACCTGGAGCAGGCGGCGCGTGTTCCGGGCGTGGGCATGGGTGCCATGCGGCTTCCGCTGCTGTTCATCATCCGGCCAGGAAGTCACCGCCAGCAAGGCCGACAACAACCGCACCCGATCATCAATGCGAACCTCTACTGTGCTCATAACCTTACCACTGGCCCCATCACTGACCCGCCGCTATTCTACAGTACCCGCGCCGATCAAGAAAGCGGACCCGGCACAGCCGCGTCGGGCGCGATAGCCTCCCACCCGCCGCCAATCGCCCCCCCGCCGACTCGATCAGCGGTTGCCGCTGCCACCGCCTCAGCGGTTATAATCAAGACAGGCCCAAAAACTACCAGGCACAGCACAGGTGACAGGCGGCTATGGACATCAAGGATCAGTTCATCCCCAAGGTGCTCACGCTTTATCTGGAAATCTCGCAGTACCCGGTGCTGAGCAAAGCCATCCGCCAGGAGATGCGCAAGGAGCTGTTCTCGCGGGGCATCATCAGCCCGTCTGCGTTTGAGAAAGAAGTGTACCAGAAAGCGCTGGAATCACAGAAACGAGAAGGGCTGGTCGATCCTTACGGCGAGGAAAGCGCCAAAGACTGGAACGACCGGGTCAACTTCATCCGCGAGCACCACACCGACTTCTACTTCGCCTACAACCTGCCCCACAGCCTGCTGGAACAGATCGTGCAACGCCTGATCGCCAAACGCGACCCCCAGCAGCAGGTCCGGCTGTCTTTCAACCCGGAACTGGCCCCCTGGGATGTGTTGTTCATGGAAGGCGAGCGCTACGAAAGGCTGCCGCCCGAAGAACTGGCCCAGGTTCAGCATCACCTGCGCGAGATCAAGGCTGTGCTGATCAAAGCCATGATCAGCGACCACCTGCATTTCGTCCGCCTGGCGCGGGAAGTTTTCACCATGAACGACCTGAAAACCATCCGCGAGCGGCGGATCGGGCGGGGCAAGATCGGCGGCAAGGCGGCTGGCATGCTCCTGGCCTGGAAGCTGCTGCACCGGGACGCGGCGGAGTACGGCCTCGATCCGGCGGCGATCAGCATCCCGTCCTCCTACTACATCGGCTCGGATGTGTTTTACGAGGTGCATGAGTTGAACGGCTTTTACCCGTTCATGAACCAGAAGTACCGCCCGCGGGAGCAGATCGTGGCCGAATACCCCCATATTCTCCGGCGCTACGCTGAGGCCCGCCTGCCGGAGGGCACCGTCGCCCAACTGCGCGACCTGTTGGACGAACTGGGCCAGACGCCCCTGATCTTCCGCTCCTCCAGCCTGCTGGAAGACAGCTTCGATACGTCCTTCGCCGGGAAATATGACAGCTTCTTCCTCCCCAACCAGGGCACGCTGGAGGAAAACCTGGAAGCCGCCACCAGCGCCGTCCTCATGATCTACGCCAGCACCCTCAGCCCGGATGCCCTGATCTACCGGGAGCAGATGGGCCTGACTGACTTCGACGAACGAATGGCTGTCCTGATCCAGCCGGTCGTCGGACGGCAGCACGGGCGTTACTACTTCCCGACGCTGGCCGGGGTGGGCTTCAGCCGCAACCCGTTCCGCTGGCACTCCAAAATCCGGCGGGAAGACGGCCTGTTGCGCCTGGTATCCGGGCTGGGCACCCGCGCCGTCGACCGGGTGGCCAACGACTATCCGCGTATGATCGCCCTCTCCCATCCCCAGCTGCGTCCGGAGACGCACGTCAACCAGCTCCGTCAGTACTCACAGCACCTGATCGACGTGCTGGACATGGCGGCCAATGCCTTCAGGACGCTGCCCCTGACCGAGATCGTCGACGACCATTACCCGGCGCTGCGGCTGATCGCTTCCCAGGACAAGGGCGAACACTTGCAGCCGTTTATCACGCGGCCCACCCACGTCAACCCGTCCCAACTGGTGTTTACGTTCGACCGGCTGGTGCAGCAGACCGCCTTCCCAACCATCATGCGCCGGATGCTGGCCTGCCTGGAACAGGCGTACAAGCGGCCCGTGGACATCGAATACGCGGTGGAGGTCGAGCAGACCTGGCCGAAGGCCAAGTTTCACATCACGCTGCTGCAATGCCGACCCCTCAGCCAGCCCGAAGCAGCTACTTCCACGGATATCCCCCAGGACATCCCGGACGAAGACAAGCTGTTCACCGCCTGCCGCCAGGTGCCGGAAGGGATCGTGGAAGGGGTGCGCTACGCGGTGTGCGTCAAACCGTCCTATACCAGCATCCCCGAACCGGACCGGCGGCTGGAAGTGGGGCGGGTCATCGGACGGCTGAACGAGCGCCTGAAAGACGAAACCTTTGTCTTCATCGGGCCGGGGCGTTGGGGAACCTCCAACATCCACCTGGGCGTCAAAGTCAGTTACGCGGACATCTACAACAGCCGCGCCCTGATCGAGGTCGCCATGCCGGATCAGCGCGGCGGCTTTCCGGAAATGGCCTACGGCACGCACTTCTTCCAGGACCTGGTGGAAGCCCGCATCTACCCGCTGGCGCTGTTCCCCAGCGAACCGGGCAATCTGTTCCGCTGGTCATTTTTTGAGGCGGCTCCCAACCTCCTGCCCGACCTGCTGCCGGACGACGCGGCGATGGCCGATACCATCACGGTGGTGGACATCCTCGCCGCCAGCGGCGGCAAGCTGCTGGAAATCGTCATGGATGCCGACCGGGATGAGGCATTGGGTTATCTCAAGCGGTATTGAGGCCCCCCAGGGCGCGCCGACGACAAGAGGCCCGTTTCCTCAGGGAAGCGGACCTCGTCACCATGGTCGCAGCCGTCGCCCGAATCAGGGGTAAAAACCCCGCAGGAGGATCACATCCACCACCCGCTTGACAGCCAGGATATACGCCGCCGTGCGCAGGTCGACCTTCATTTCCTCGGCGGTACTGAGCACCGCCTGGAAACTGTCGTCCATCATCCGTTCCAGCCGCTGGTTGACCTCGGCCTCCGTCCAGAAAAACGCCTGGCGGTTCTGCACCCATTCCAGGTAGGAGACGGTCACGCCGCCAGCATTACACAGAATATCCGGGATGACCAAAATGCCCTTCTCGCGGAAAACGTCATCGGCTTCGGGCGTGGTGGGGCCGTTCGCGCCTTCCGCGATGATCCTGGCCTGGACAGCATGGGCATTGGCCGCCGTAAGCTGGTTCTCCAGCGCCGCGGGCACCAGCACGGCGCATTTCAGCGTCAGCAACTCCTCATTGCTGATCGGCTCGGCTTTCGGGTACCCGGCCACCAGCCGGCCATGGCTTTCAGCGTAGGCCAGCACGTCATAGGCGTCCAGGCCGTCTGGATCGTACAGACCGCCGCTCACATCGCTGATTGCGATCACCTTCGCGCCCTGGTCGTGCAGCAGGCAGGCCGCGACGGAGCCGACATTCCCAAAGCCCTGCACGGCCACGGTGGCCCCCCGCACCGGGATTCCCAGGTGTTGGAGGGCGCGCAGCGCCGTGATCATCACCCCGCGCCCGGTCGCCTCGCGCCGCCCCAGCGAGCCGCCGACGATCACCGGCTTGCCCGTCACCACGTCGGGCGTGCTGTGACCCAGCGTCATGGCATAGGTATCCATCATCCAGGCCATGGTCTGAGCGTCGGTGTTGACATCCGGCGCGGGGATATCCCCCTCCGGGCCGATGATGGGCACCAGCTCATAGGCAAACCGGCGCGTCATGCGCTCCAGCTCCGTCTGGGACAGCTCGCGGGGATCGACGATGACCCCGCCCTTCGCGCCGCCGTAGGGCAGGTTCATCAGCGAGCACTTCCAGGTCATCCACATGGCCAGCGCCCGCACCTCATCCATGGACACCAGCGGATGGTAGCGGATGCCCCCCTTGGACGGGCCGCGCACGGTGCTGTGCTGCACGCGGTAGCCCGTGAACATCCGGATTTCACCGCTGTCCATCCGCACGGGGAAGTTGACGGTGAACTCCCGCTTGGGGCGGCGCAAAAACTCGGCGATATCCGGCGGAACTTCCAGGTAGCGCAGCGCCCGATCCAACTGTCGCAAGGCCGTCTCAAACGGATTGGCGGCTTTCACTGTGGGCGTGGTCGCAGTCATCGCATGCCCCTTCCTGACCTTCTGGCTCGTCTCATGCATGATGCCCAAATATGTCCGTGAAACTGTACAAAAAGCATAACGCAGAACGGCGGTCCGTCCAACAGCCAATGATCCCCAGTGCCGACGATCAATATCATAGGCCAGCCACCGGCCAGAGGCCAGTCCGATGACTGGGCATTCCTGGCAAATACGACTACACTGAGCCGTGAAATGCGCTTCGTGGGCCAAGGGGGGTCTGATATGCCGGGTTTTTCGGCGGTGCCTGCGCCCTGGGGGGCCATCGGGCAGCTTCTGTTGCTGGCCGTCGGGCTGCTGCTGGTCGGCGGCTTCGCCCATTATCCTTACGATGAGCAACGTCTGGGTCGGATGCCCAAACACACGCAGTTACCGCAAACGCTCCTGCTGCTCCTGCTGGCGCTGATGGTATGGTTCGCCGCCGCCCGCGACACATCCTGGAGCGCCCTCGGCCTGCTGATCGCCCTGGGCATTGGCCTGGGGTTCCTGGGCGACCTGTTCATGGCGAACGTCTTCGACCAGAAGGACCACGTCCTGTACGGCATGGCGGCCTTCGCCACCGGCCACATCTTCTACCTGCTCGGCTTCCGTCAGATCGCCCTGGCCCTGGCTCTGCACGCGCTGGGCAGTTACCTTTTCTCCCTGGCCCTGATGGAAATCGTGGCCGTCGTCATCTGGTCCCTGCTGGTGCGCGACCCCACCGGCAACCGGGTCATGCAGTTCGCCGCCCTGGTCTACGCGCTGTTTCTGGCGGCCATGGCCGCCTACGCCCTGGGGCTGGCCCTCCAGCAGGCCGCCTTCTGGCCGCTGGCCATCGGCGGGATGTTGTTCCTGCTCTCCGACGGGTTGATCGCGGCCCGCCTGTTCGGTGGGCGGCGCTTCGCCTACCTGGGGGATGTGATCTGGACGACCTACGTCATCGCCCAGGCGCTGATCGTGACCGCCGTGCCCGTCGCCCTGGCGCTTTAATCGGCGGCAGGCGGCGGCCCACGCCATCCCTCCGCCCGCCCCTGGCCGCACGCCGCCTTACCGCGCCCGCACCGCCTTACCGCGCTCGCACCGCCTTATCGCGCCCGCACCGCCTGAAGGACATGATAGCGCGTATCCGCCTGCACGATGGCCACGCGGCCAAAAACCGCCGCCATCAACCGGTCATAGAGCAGAAAACGATTGGCCACCACCCGCAGGATGCCGCGCCTCACCAGCCGATCCCGCGCCCCGACGATCAGCGCCTCCGCCGCCTCCGTGTCGACCTTATGCCCGGCATGAAACGGCGGGTTCGACAGGATCAGGTCATACGGCTCGTCGCCCACCGCCGCATACAGGTCGCTGGCCCGGACCTGGCACACGCCGCTTAAACCATTGGCCATTATCCCCTGCTCTGCGCAGGCCACCGCCAGCCAGGCCGAATCGACCAGGTCCACCGCCGACGCGCCGCGCCGCGCCGCCGTCATCCCGATCGCGCCGGAACCGCAACCCACATCCAGAACGCGCTTCCCGTAGCACAGGTCGTCGTCCAGCGTCTCCAGCAGCCTAGCCGTGCCCTCGTCCAGCCCTCCCCGGCTAAACACGCCCGGCAGGCCGAACAGCCGCAGGCCCGCCGCCTCAAAGGTCGTCGCCTCCGCCGGAGAGACCTCTCCCGACGCATCGCCCCCCTTGATGGCCAGGCCGACCCGGTGGCGCGCTTTGGTCCGCAGGGTGGTCGCCCGTCCCAGGATGGCCGCCGCGTCTTTGATCACTGCCTTGGCCCCTCCCGCATTCGGACCGGCCAGGTAGAGCCGCCCGCCCGGCTTGAGCGCCCGGCAGGCCGCGCCGAGTAACAGCCGCGCGTAGGCCCGCCCCTTGGGGATCGGCAGCAGCGCCACGTCGAAGGACCCGACTTCGGTGGCCGGCGGACAGGCGGCCTCATGCACCGTCACGCCGACCACGTCACTGTCGTCCACGGTCAGCCGCGCCATCTGCGCCGCGACCGCGCTGCCATCGTAGCAGTGGACCAGCGCCTCCCGTCGCGCCGCCCAGACCGCCAGCGCCCCCGCGCCGCCTTCCAGCAGGAGCAGGCGCTCCCCCGGCGCGATCGCCGCGCTCTCGGCCAGCAGGATGGCGGCCATCTCGGCCTCGTCCCAGGAGACCATGCCTGCCTTCACCCGCAGCGCCACTCGCTCCCCACCCAGCGTGACCCCCAGGCGCAAAACATCGTAGTAGCCCATTGCCCGGCCCTCCCACCAGCCGATTGTGCCCTGACTCCGGCCCACCCGCCAGCCCTGATCGGCTTTCCTGACAGCCGGATGTCAGCTTGCTGTCCGGCAGCGGCCACAACCCGCGCCCGTGACCGTCCGTACAGAGGTGTAGAACGTGAGGTTGCCTCATCGGCAACCGATAGTGTGGGGGATATCAAAACATGCAAACCCAAAAGACACTCTACCGCAGTTGTAAAGAGCGCAGGCTGGGCGGCGTGTGCGCCGGGCTGGCCACCTACTTCAACGTGGACGTGACCATCGTGCGGCTGGCTTTCGTCTTCCTGGCCCTGTTTAAGGGCGTCGGCCTGCTGATCTACGCGGCCCTCTTCCTGCTGATGCCGGAAGAACCCGAATGCAACTGCTGCTAAGGCGGGGTGGCGGCCATCCGCCCGGCCTGAGCCGTTTGGAGCAGCGCGGGGATCGCCTGATTCCCGCGCTGCGGCAAAACCTTATCCGCCCTCAAACGTATACACAAGCAGAGCAGCCCTAAAGCCTGATAATTCCTGGAGAGCATCGATCATGAGCGAAATCAAAAAACTGTATCGCAGTCGTCAGAATCGGATGATCGGCGGCGTGTGTGGCGGTCTGGGGGACTATTTCAACGTCGATCCGACGCTGATCCGGCTGGCGTTCATCATCTTGTTTTTCGCCGCTGGCGGCGGCCCTCTGCTGTACCTGGTCCTGTGGGTCATCGTCCCGGAAGAGCCTTACCAGGGCTGAACCCGGCATCCGCCGACCACCCCATGCCTATAACCCCGGCCATCGCGGTCGGGGTTTTTTTCCGGATACCGTTTTCCCCGGTTGGCTACCCTGCCAGCCTGGTCGATCAGTCCGGCCACCGCCGCCAGATACTCATTAAACACTCAGCGACGATTCACCCCCTCGCCAGCCCGACGTGCTATTCTTATAAACAGAGTGAACTTGTCGGGTTTTGGCCCGACTCCGGTCGTTTTTCTTCGACCGCTGACGTAATCAGTGTGACCGCCGTGTTGCAACAATCGAGTCCTGCATTCAACAAGGAGGGCACGGGTGAACACTATCCGTAACCGCCAACTGAAAGGGGGTTCAGTCACGAGTATTGAGGAGTCGCCGCTTTCACGCGCGCTCTTCGGCGACGTGCGCTGGGCGTGGCTCTGGCTTTTCCTGCGCCTCTACCTCGGCTGGGAGTGGCTGCAAGCGGGCCTGGGGAAGATCGGCAACCCGGCCTGGACCGGCAGCGACGCCGGCACAGCCCTCACCGGCTTTGTGAACGGCGCGCTGACCAAAACATCCGGCGCACACCCGGATGTGCAGGGGTGGTATGCGTGGTTCCTGCAAAACGTGGTTCTGCCCAATGCCACGACCTGGAGCTACCTGGTCACTGTGGGCGAGGTGCTCGTCGGCCTTTCGCTGATTCTGGGTATCTTCACCGGCCTCAGCGCTTTCTTTGGCAGCTTCATGAACGTGAACTACCTGCTGGCCGGCACGGTGAGCATCAATCCGATCCTGTTTGTGATCGCCACCTGGCTGGTCCTGGCCTGGAAGACAGCCGGCTGGTGGGGGCTGGATCGCTGGGTGCTGCCGGCGCTGGGCACGCCGTGGAGTCCGGGCTATGTGTTCCGTGGCGATTCTGCCGATGACCGGCCGTCACCGCCGCAGCAACCTCGCCCGGCTTGATCTCGATCCGGCGCAGGCCATCCCATCCCAACTCGAACGGCCGGGGCCTCGCGCCCCGGTCGTTTGATTCGGAGAAAACCCGCCTGGCCCGCTGGCGCGATCCCGCCGGGGCGGTTACGATGGACGGCGTTCGACTGGAGACTTATGCCCAACGTCCGGCAAGTTGACCCGACAACCGCCCGCTCAGGCCGCCGACGCCGGCTGATCGCTGCTGCTGCCCTGCTGCCGGTCCTCATCGGCGGGCTGTACCTCGTCCGGCGGGAAATCTGGACGCTCGCCAGCCGGGTGATCGAGCGCCCGGCCAACGAAGCGCTGATCCGCTGGTTCCGCGACCCGTCGGCGCGGGAGGCACTGGCCAGCCATTTTGACACCCCCTGCCCCGGTTATCCCTTCCTGGTCCCCTCGGATGGTCTGGTCGGCGGCCTGCCCTACAACGCCGCCTATGAGCCATACAACGTGCTCAACCCGCACCCCGGCATTGACATCTTTGGCCAGGGAGCGGCGGGCACCGTCCCCGTCCGCGCCGCCTACGACGGCCTGCTGACCCGCGAAGCGGACTGGATTTCCGCCGTCATCATCCGCCATGACGACCCGCTCCACCCCGGCCAGACCATCTGGACGTATTACACGCACATGGCGAACCGCGCCGGCACGGAGTCCTACATCCCCGCCGCCTTCCCGCCCGGCTCGTCGGATGTGCCGGTCCGCCAGGGTGAGGTGATCGGTTACCAGGGCCTCTACAACGGCGGGCCAGACGCGCCGACCATCGCCATGCACGTGCACTTCAGCATCGTCAAAAGCGACCAGGCGGGGGACTACCTCAACGAGGCGGTCTTCGACAATACGCTGGACCCCACTCCCTACCTGGGCCTGGCGCTCAACGACCCGGCTGGCTCGGCGTTCCCGCTGCCCTGCCTGCCGCCGCCCAAATAGCCAGACGCCGCGCCAGGGACCAGGTATACCCTCTCCCTGTCAGATGAAGGCGTGAGCCGCCTTAAGGGGCGGGCGTGAGGAAGTAGCTGTCGTTGTCCGCCTCAGACGACCAGCCTACCCGCCCGTCCGGCGTGCGGTATTGCCACCAGCTATACCCATCCAGGCACAACAGGCCGTTGAGGACGGTCACTCGTGTGGCGTTTGGGATCAGGGCCGTCACCGGCGTGGTGGTGCCCGGATCGTCGTGCATCCGCAACGGCAACCCCGTGGGCGTGTCCACCACCGCCGTCATGCCGATGCGCAGCCGGGTCGGCAGCACGCCGGGACAGTTCTGGCTGATCGGCCTCCCCCCAACCTCCGGATCGACGAAGTAGACGCCTTCGCCCGATTCGGCCAGCCAGCCGGTCAGGCCGCCCGGCAGGCGCTGCACCCGGAACCAGGGATACCCATCGCGGCAGACCGGCCCTTCCAGCACGGTGAAGCGCGTGCCCACCTCAAACTGGCCGAGGCGTGTGCCGCTCAGGCCGGGGTCGCGGCGCACGTTGAGCGGACGCGGGTCCTCGTCGCTGACCACCGCCACGTCCCCCGGGCGGATGCGCGAGGGCAGCATCCCCGGACAGGAGAGCAGGCCCGGAGTCGGCGTGGGCACGAGGGTGGGCCGGGGGGGCACGGTCGGCCAGAGCGTCCAGGTCGGAGTCGCGCTCGGCCTGGCGGTCCAGGTAGCGGTGGGGGACGGGGTAAACGTGGCGGTGGATGTAGCTGTGGGCGTGGGCGTCCGGGTGTAACTGGCGATGGCCACAGCGGTGGCGGTCCGGGCGGCCTGCTCGGTCGCCAGGGCGATGATGGCCGCGTTGGCCGTGGCCGTCAGATCGCGGATCACCCGCTGCGAAGTGGCCAGCAGAGCCGCGTCGGCGGTGGCGGTCCGGTCGGGGGTATCGGTGGCCGTGGGGGTGACGGTGGCCGTAGCCGTGGGCGTCCAGGTGAAGGTGGGGGTGTCGGTCGCGGTGGGCGTGGGCGCTGACGTATCGGTCGGCGTGGCCGTGGGCGTCATCGTGGTCGTCGGTGGGGGTGTATCGCTCGGCGTCGCCGTCAGGGTGGGCGTGGAGGTGGGAGTCGGCGTCGCGGTGCGAGTCGAGCCAGGTGTTGCGGTGGGGGTATCGGTGGGCGTCGCCGTCGGCGGGAGCGCCGCGGCCGTGGCCGTTGCTGCCGCCGCCACCGCCAGCCGATCCTCGGTCGGCGTCACCGAAGGCGTGGGCGTCCCCCCTCCGCCCCCCAGCAGGCCACCCCCGACCAGCAGGAGGCCCAGAAAAGCCAGGGCCACGACCACCGCCGCTCCGATGACCATCATCCCGCGTCGGGGTCGGCCACCGGCCACACCCGTCGGCGGAGGCCCGGCGGGTCTCTCGCGCCGGCGGGTGACGGCCACCGTCCCGGCCTCGGTCGCCGGTGGCGGCGGCTGCACCTCCACCACGGTCTCATCCTCCAGCGCGGCGTCGCGCCGCTGGGGGACGACATACCTGCCGGAGAGCGCCTCGCCAAAGGCATCACCAAAAGCGCGCGCCGACGGGAAGCGCTCCCCAGGAGCCTTGGCCAGGGCGCGCAGAACCACATGCTCAGCCGCTGGCGGCAGGTCCACGCCTGACAGGCTCGGCGGGTCCGGCTGCTCGTAGATGTGTTTGTACATGAACTCGTGGGTGGTCTCCGCCTTAAACGGCAGATCGCCCGTCACCATCTCGTACAGCACCACGCCCAGCGCGTACTGATCGGTGTAGGGGCCGATTTCCTCGCCTTTCCACTGCTCCGGAGCCATGTAAGCCGGGGTGCCGACCGCTGTGCCGGTTTTGGTGAGCCGCTGCGTGCTCTGCAAAATCTTGGCGATGCCGAAGTCGGTCAGGTACGGGTTATCGCGCTCGTCCAGCAGGATGTTGGCCGGTTTCAGGTCGCGGTGCACCACCCCCGCCGCGTGGGCGTGATCCAGGGCAGCGGCGATTTTGCTGAGCATCTCGTGGGCCTCGGCCAGCGCCAGCGGCCCTCCCTTCAGCCGAGTCTCCAGCGTGCCGCCTTCCACGTACCGCATCACCAGAAACGCGCCGAAGTCCTCTTCGCCGTAGTCGATCACCGGCAGGATGTGCGGATGCTCCAGCCGGGCGATGGTTTTCGCTTCCTGGTCAAAGCGCGCCCGGAAGTCCGGCTCCTGCGAGTAATGGGCGGCGATCACCTTGATCGCCACCAGGCGGTCGATGGGGGTCTGGCGGCCCAGGTAAACCACCGCCATCCCCCCAGTGCCCAGCTCACGGAGGATGTCGTAGGAGCGGAAGGTCCTGCCGACAAGATCGCTCATGGGATCATCCCACTCCAGGCCCGATGTGGGGCGTCAGGGAACAATAGGAGTTTACGTCCCCGCGCCAGATGTGTCAAAAGCCATCGGCTGAATCTGACAAACCGCCGACGACCCACCGCCTCCGGAGCGGTCGCCCTGACGGGACGTGAGGCTCCCACCCCCTCAGAGGCGCGCTTCCGCCTCGGCGATCAACAGCCGGCGCACGTCGTCGCCCGGCGTCAGGCCGCCGACCTCCATCGCCAGCAGCACCGCCCCCACCACCGGCGGCGCGGTCAGGCGGGCCATCGTCGCCCCCGGCGCGACAGCCCGCACCTCCGCGGTCAGCGTATCGCGCAGCAACGGATACTCCGCCCGGAAGACACCCCCGGCCAGCACCACTTCAAAGACCTCGTCCGTCATGCCCAGCGCCCGGATGACGGCATTAACGGTTCTGGCCAGCGTCCGCCCGGCGCGGATCAGAATCTCGCGAGCCGCGGGGTCGCCCTGCTCCGCCACGTCAAACACCAGGGCGGCGAAGTCGATGCGGTGGTCGCCCTGGCGGGCGATGCGTTCGACCAGCGTCGTCACATCCGGGACGCCGAAGTGCGCCAGC
>DAOTXK010000413.1:0-11721 GCA_034435395.1 Anaerolineae bacterium
GGGTGGGGGTGAAGCTTGGCGTATCGGTCGGCGTGCTGGTGGGCGTGTCGGTTGGGGTGGGAGTCCACGTTGGCGTTGAGGTCGGGGTGTCGGTCGGGGCGGGCGTGACCGATGGCGCTGTGGTCGGTGTGGACGACGGTTCCTGAGCAATGGCCTGCTGTGTCTGAACAGCCGACTCCGTCGCCGCTTCTGCCGTCACGGCCAGGGCGGTCCCTTCCGCCAGCGCGGTTGTGGTGGCCGCCTGATTGGCCTGGCTGGCATTGCTGATGGCCAGCAGGGCCACGACGCCCATCATGGCCACGAGAGCGATCAGCCCTACGGCCAGATTGCGCCCTCCACCGCCAGGTTTCGCCAGGGGACGAGCGGGCGGTCTGGATGGAGGGCCTCCTCGTCCCCGCCAACGGAGCACCGTTTCCGATGGGGCGCCGGCCTCTGCAACATAGGTCGCGCTTCCCAGCGCGGCCTGTTCTTCCGCCCGGCGGCGTTCGATGTCGGCGATTGTCGCCTGGGCGGCCTGGCGCAGGCGGGTCGGCGTGACATCGGCGTCCTCGCCGAGGACCCTCGCCAGGTCACGCGCCAGGTCGGTGACGGTCTGGTAACGATTGGCGGGGTCCTTGGCCATGGCCCTGGCAAGGACGCGGTCAATGCCGGGCGGCAGGTCGGGGTTTAGGGCGGTGGCCGAAGGCACCGGGTCGTTGATGTGTTTGAGGATGACCGCTATAGGCGTCTCGGCACTGAAGGGCGCTTGGCCGGTCAATATCTCAAAGAGCACCACGCCGAGACCATAGATGTCCGAGCGGCCATCCACCGGCAGGCCCATGCCCTGTTCGGGCGACATGTAACCAGGAGTGCCGACCGCCACACCGCTGGCCGTCAGCCCTTCCGAGCTTTCCACCATACGGGCCACGCCGAAGTCGGTCAGGAAGGCGTTGCCCTCGGCGTCGATCATGATGTTGGAAGGCTTGATGTCCCGGTGGACCACTCCCTGGCGGTGAGCATAGTCCAGCGCCGAGGCAATCTGACGGAACAGGTAGACGACCTCGCTGTGCGGCAGTCGCTCGCGCTCTAGCACGTCTTTTAGCGTGCCCGTGGGCAGGTACCGCATGACGATATAGGGCGGGTCTGAGGTGGGGTTGTAATCGTAGACGGGCAGGATGTGAGGGTGTTCCAGACGGGCGATCAGCTGGGCTTCGCGCTGGAATCGCTCCAGGGCGGTTTCGTCGAGCGCGACGGCCCGGTGGATGATCTTGATGGCCACGTCGCGTCCGACCGGCTCCTGCACGGCGCGGTACACCGTCGCCATGCCGCCCTGTCCGATCTCCTCAACGATCAAATAGGCACCCAGCCGCGTCCCGATCATGCATCACCCGTCCGGCAGGTTCGGTCTGAAGACAGAAGTAAGAGAAGGTTGACAGATGGCGGTGATTTGTGGGCGTCATTGTAGCACAGGTCAGGGGGACCTGCATAAACAGGGACTGGCATCAGGGGCGATCACCCGGCTCGCTGCTGAGGCAGCGTACTGGAGCGGTCAGTGCCCTACACCTGGCTGAAGCGGGCCAACAGGTTGGCGGTGAAGCTCATGCTGGTGAAATAGTCACGCTCCAGGATGTTCTCGTTAGGGGCATGGGCGCGCGTCTCAGGATGCCAGGTTCCGCCAGCGGAAAGGGCCGGGACTCCCAGCATCACACTCAGCGGGTACATGGGACCGCTGCCCGCGAACCAGGGAAATATCACCGGGGTCTGGCCCCAGGTGTCCTGGCTGGCGGCGACCGCTGCCCGGTGGAGCGCCGAATCCAGCGGGCTGCGGGCTGGCTTCTCGCCACCCAGGCGGATGACTTCGATGTCGCCGAAGCCGTGGGCATCCAGGTGTTGGCGCAACAGGTCTTCGGCCAGCTCAGGAGTCAGATCGGGGACCAGGCGGAAGTCGAGTTTGGCGCTGGCCTCTGCCGGGAGGACGGTCTTGCTGCCTTCGCCCTGGTAACCACTGCGGAGGCCGCAGATGGTCACAGTGGGAATCTCATACAACCGACGATTGGCCGCCCGGCCATCCATGCCGTTCAGAAACTCGGCCAGGCCGTGATGTTCTTTGAACGCTTCAGCCGCGAAGGGCAGCCCGTCGATCCGGGCGATTTCCTCGTCGGTCAGCGGGCGGATGTGCCGGGCGTAACCGTCGATGGTGATTTCGTCCTGGGCGTTTTTGAGCGTGCTCAACGCCCAGACCAGCCGCCACGCCGGATTGACGACGATAGGGGCCAGGGAGGAATGCATGTCCTGTTTCGCGCCCCTGGCCCGCAATTCAAAGTAGGCGATGCCTTTGCAGCCAGCCGCCATGGTGATCTGCCCGGTCTCATTGTAGCCGCCGCCCTCCCACAGGATGCCATCGGCGGTGAGCATGTCGGCGTTTTGTTGGGCCCAGCCCTCCAGATGGATGCTGCTGATTTCTTCTTCCCCTTCCACCACCCACTTGATCCTGACCGGCAGATCACCCTGCGTGGCTTTCCAGGCTTCCAGGGACTGGATGCGGGCCAGCAGTTCGCCCTTGTTGTCGGCGACACCGCGCCCGTACAGCCGGCCGTCACGCCTGGTCAGGGTGAAGGGACCGGACTCCCACAGGTCGACCGGGTCTTCTGGTTGCACATCATAATGGTTATAGATCATCAGGGTGCGCGGGCCGGTCCCGATCTCGGCATAGACGACCGGGCTTCCCCCCTCTGGCACGGGATACTGGCGGACCTCGGCCCCCAGTTTGCGGAAGCGCCCGGCGAGGAGATCGGCCATCTCGTGGATGCCCCGCTTCTGGGCGGCGACGCTGGGCACGGCGACAAACTCGGCAAGCTCACCGAGGAAACGTTCCTTGTGCTGCTCGATATAACGACGGAACGAGTCGGCGTTGACCATCAAACACTCCTTCGCTGGGACAGGTAAAAAAAACGGTTAAGCGGGCAGGGCGTGGGAACGAGTCCGGCGGTCGGCCTGTGGCAGGTTATCTTCCAGCGGCCAGACGCGCCGGGGAGTCATGTCCAGATAATCGCAGGCCACGAGATGGTAACGTGTCCCGTTGATCAGGCGGTCGGCGGCCACCGCCCACTCCTGTTCGAGGTGGAGATGGCCATACACGCATACCTCCGGGCTGTAGCGCCGGATGACCTCGGTAAACCCGCTGGGCTGCCCGTCAGAGGTATAAGGCGGGTAGTGCATCATCAGGATGATGGGTTCGCCATCACGGCGTTTGTGGCGAGCCTGTTCCAGGGATTTCTTCAGCCAGCAAAGTTCCCGCTGGTAGCTCCTGTACTTGCGGGTTTGGTAGTACGGGTCGTTGGGGGCGATGTGGCCCATCGTGCCGCAGATCAGCACGCCATCCAGCGCCAGGCAGGAACCCTGCACGGCGTAAATACCGTCGGGCATCACTTGGCGGACCTGGCTGAGGTGCTTCCACCAGTAGTCATGATTGCCCCGCGCCAGCACCTTCCGTCCCGGCAGTGCGGCCAGCCACTCCACATCCGGGCGGACGGACTGGGGTGAGTGTGCCCAGCTCACATCGCCGGGCAGCAGCACGATGTCTGCCGTCGTGACGCAGGTGCGCCACGCCTGCTCCAGCCGTGCGGTGTGGTTTTCCCAGCGGTGGCCGAAGCGCGTCTGATCGCGGGGTTTGGCGAAGCTCAGATGGATGTCAGAGATAGCCCAAATTCTGGTGCTCACAGGCCCTTTTTAGGTCGCGCTGACAGGTTCGTCCACTACCTCCCTTATGGGCTGAAGACCTCATTTAGGAAGGCATTTGCTGCCAGAATGTGTTCGTCAAACTCATCAAGTTCTTCGTATGGGCGACCGATCAAAACCTGCCCGTGTTTTTGCACGGCCTCGACAATTCGTGACAGGTCAAAGGCCGCCCAGACATCAAGCGTGCCATTGTTGGCCGCAATCAGGCAGGCCACAGCCTGCCACAGGAGTTGCCAGCCCTCTGCATCGAACACATGTTCCACTTCCAGACGGGCCAGGAAACCCTGGCGAGCCTCCGATTCATAAAGGAGGATGTCGGCTGCTTCCTGTGGCTCGATCTGCTCTGAGGTCATGGCCGAACGAATCCGGTGTGCTGGCTCAAATATGCAACAACTGGCGGGCCGCCCTGACGAGAGCTTCTGTGGTCAGCCCTAGATGCTGGTAGATCACCTTCCAGGGCGCGGACGCCCCGAACCGGTCGACGCCGATGATGATACCCTCATCACCGACCCAGCGCCGCCAGCCAAAGCTGACGCCCGCTTCGATGCTGATTCGCTTTTTGACGGCGGCTGGCAGCACACGCTCGCGGTACTCCGGCGGCTGTCGAGCGAATAACTCCTGGCTGGGCATGCTGACGACCCGGACGGCCACCCCTTCGCTGGCCAGTTGGCGGGCCGCCTCCAGCGCGATGTGGACCTCACTGCCAGTGCCGATCAGGATGAGGTCGGGCACACCCTCATCGGAGTCAAACAGCACGTAAGCGCCCCGGCTGACATCGCCAACCTTTTGCGGGTCGAGGATGGGCACCGACTGGCGGGTCAGGGCCAGGACGGCAGGTCCCTGGCTCAGCATGGCCGCCCGCCACGCGCCAACCGTTTCGTTGGCATCGGCGGGCCGGATGACCGTCAGGTTGGGAATGGCGCGCAGGGATGCCAGGTGCTCCACTGGCTGGTGGGTGGGGCCGTCTTCGCCCAGGGCCACGCTATCGTGCGTGAAAACATAAACCGTCGGGATGTTCATCAAGGCTCCCAGCCGGATGGCCGGGCGCATGTAGTCGCTGAAGGTCATAAACGTGGCCGAGTACGGCTTGATGATCCCGCCGTGCAGCGCCAGACCGTTGACGATGGCCCCCATCACATGTTCGCGGACGCCAAAACGCAGGTTGCGGGCCGCCCGGTCCTCTCGGCTGAAGTTGCCCGAATTTTTGATCAGAGTGTTGGTACTGGGGGCCAGGTCGGCGTCGCCTCCGATCATGGTGGGCACCCGCCCGGCGATGGCATTGAGGACGGCGCTGCCGGCCTGGCGGGTGGCGAGTGGCTTGTCGTCCGGCGAGAATGTCGGGAGGTCCGCGTCCCAATCGGCGGGCAGTTCGCCGGCCCAGGCGGAGGCCAGTTGGGCGTACAGCGCCGGGAACTCGGCCTGGTACCGGGCCAGCCGTTCGTCCCAGGCCCGCTGCGCTTCACGCCCCACGGTTTTGGCCTCTCTCAAGTGCGCCAGCGCTTCTTCAGGGATGTAAAACGGCGGTTCGGTAGGCCAGCCGTAGAACTGTTTGGTCAGGCGGACTTCCTCTTCACCCAGCGGCGAGCCATGGGCCGAATGGGTGCCGGCTTTGTTCGGGCTGCCATAACCGAGGACTGTCCGGACGCTGATCAGGCTGGGGCGGTCGCTGGCCGCCTGGGCCTCGCGGATGGCCGAGGCGATGGCCGCCAGATCGTTGCCATCCGTCACCCGAGTCGTGTGCCAGCCATATGCCTGGAAGCGTTGGAGGACATCCTCGCTGAAGGTGTCGCTGGTAGGCCCGGCCAGGCTGACCTGGTTGTCGTCGTACAACACAATCAACTTGCCCAGCCCCAGATGTCCGGCCAATGACCCGGCTTCGTGGCTGATGCCTTCCATCAGGTCGCCATCGGAGGCCAGGACATACGTGTAATGGTTGACGATGTCGTGGCCGGGGCGGTTGAAGACGGCGGCCAGATGGGCCTCGGCGATAGCCATGCCAACAGCCGTGGCCAGGCCCTGCCCCAGCGGGCCGGTCGTCGTCTCCACGCCGGGCGCTTCCCCATATTCGGGGTGGCCGGGGGTGGGGCTGCCCCACTGGCGGAAGTTTTTCAGGTCGTCAAGGGTGAGGCCATAGCCGGTCAGGTAAAGCAGGCTGTAGAGCAGCATGCTGCCGTGCCCGGCAGACAGCACGAAGCGGTCTCTATCGGGCCACTCCGGATTGACCGGGTTGTGTTTCAGGAACTGAGTCCACAGGACATAGGCCATAGGGGCTGCGCCCATCGGTAGGCCGGGATGCCCGCTGTTGGCTTTCTGGACGGCGTCCATTGAGAGAGTGCGGATGGTGTTGATACAAAGCTCATCCAAGGTTATCGTCTGGGTGATCACGGTCGCAGAATCCCTTGCACGCAGGACAATAGGTCCGCCGGATAAACAATCTGGCCTATTATAGCTTAAGCGCTGGGGAGAGGCATGTTGTCAGGGGGGATGGGGATCGTCCGGGTTGTGCGTATAGGGCATCTGCCAGAGGGCAGCGCCGGGGTCAGGTGCTGCCGCGGCCCTGCCCCGGCGGCCTGTTCCCTCAGGTCTGGTCATCCGGGCGATGGGGTGGCTCTGGAGGCGGCTGTTCCCGCTGAGGAGCCATCTGGCCGGTCGGCGTGATCGGCCCGGTCGGCGTCAGGGCGCTGGCGGGCGGGGTGGCGGTTGTCCGATCCCTGGCGGGTATTTCGTCCGGATACCGGACCAGCGCCGAGATGACCAGGGCCAGGAGGCCCAGGCCGATCATCACTGCCGCCAGCATCAGCACCGGCACCATGATTTCGCCCATGAGGGAGCGGGTCACCCCCTGGATCATCAGTTCGAGATAGGTACCAGCTTCTCCCAAACCCGGTCCGGAGGCGGGACTGCCTGGGCCCCCTGCGCCCGGCGAAACTGCCGCGGCCAGCGCTGGCGGCAACAAGAATGGTGAGAGCAGGAAGGGGATGGGCAACACGGCGGCGATCCCGCCAACGGTCAGCAGGAGACCACACCAGCGGCCAAACGATTTCAGGGAACGCACGGTGAAAAACACGGTCAGCGATACCAGGGCGGCTGCCAGCAGCCATACTTCGGTCACCACCGTCTGGGCCAGCCGCACGCTGAGTTTGATCTGGTTGAGTCGGGTGCGCGTCTGGTCGTTGAGCAGCCAGGCGGGGTTGGGGAAAACGTCTGGTAGCCGGCGCGCCTGCTGACGCAGCGTCTCTGCCAGGGCTTCGCTAGTGAGGGCGAGGTACTCGCCAGGCGGCTGGCAGAAAGGGAAAGCTTCCTGGGAGGATGCGTCAAAGTTGAGCAGGGTATTGAGCTGTTCTTCGGTGCAGGGCGGCCACGATTCCATGATCAGGTTGACGGCCCGCTGGCCCGGCGGACCGGACAGGCGCTCCCGCAGCGCTCCCGTGTCAAACTGGATGGCGGGGGCCGGTTGCTGGCCGTTGAGCCAGGCGAACCAGGCGTCGAGGTTGGCCTCAACCTGGGCGCGCAACCACTCCGGCGGGACCAGTTCCGCGGCGATACGCCGCCAGTCGTTGGCATCCAGGTTACCCACGATGTTCAGGAAGGTCAGGGTGTCCGGGTTCTGGACATTGTCCCTGTTCTCGCTCTCGGCAATGGCTGGCAGCAGCGCCGGTATCAGATCGGCGTAGACGTTCTGCTGGGAAAAGGCGTTTTTGTAGCTGTCGGCGTTGAGGAGCATCTGCCCGGTGCTGAACATCCATGTCGCGCAGGGCAGCGTGGCGATAAACAGCAAGGCCGTCAGGACGGCCATGAAGCGTCCCAGGTGCTTCATCGTGACCTCCTCTCACCGGTGGCCAGGTCTGACCTGTCAGGGCAGTGGATCGGGCAGCGCCGGGTCGCGCCGTTTGCGCCAGGCGCGGATATCCTCGGCATGCTCCTGTTCGTGCCATACGGCAGTTTCCATTATCAGGTAGGCGAGCGGCTCGCCTTCCATCCATTCGAAGCGTAAGGGCGCTTCCAGAGTGGCCTCGTCCAAATCCTCAATGGCCAGCAACAGATGTTTGTGCACACCCTCGAAGTCCTGCCGGATGATGTCCAGGGGACGCCGGGCGTTCATGTGGTATTGTTCGTCGTTCCATTCGTCGATGTCATCTATCCTGACGATATCAGGCGCGTGAGCATACCGTTGGGAAAGCGGGCGGCTGAGGGCCGTGACCAGCTCCGCTTCCCAGCTGACCAGGTGCGCCAGGATGTCTTTGACCGACCAGATGCCCGCCGCGCCCGGCTGTACCATCTCTTCCTCGGACAATCCCGCAATGGCGGCCAGGAACTCGGCCCGCGCCCGGCGCACGTCAGCCAGCAATGACTCTTTGCTCACCGGTGCCTGCTTTCTGAGCTTCGACCCCGCACGGTTCGGTTAGGCGAAGAACCGCATGACCCACTCCAGTGACAGAGCGCCCGCCCAGGCCAGGAAGATCGCCTGGATCGTCTTGCCCAGCCAGGCCGCCACTAAAAACTGCCACCAGGGCATGTGCGACGCGCCCGCCAGCAAGCCGGCCATATCAAAGGCGGGATTTGGGATGACGGCCAGTACAAAAACCAGCAGTGGGCCGAAGCGGTCCATCCAGCGGTCAAACCTCCGGTAGAGCGCGGTGTGTTCCATCGGCGTGACGCCGCCGTAACCGGCCAGGTAGCCCGTCAACTCTCCAAGGGCCGCGCCTGGTCCGGCGGCCAGACCGACCAGCCAGGGGTTGAGCGTGCTACCCATGGCGATGACGAAGATCAGGCCGGGCACAGGGAAGATGACGGTGGCATTGCCGACCAGCATGATCAGGAAAGCGCCGACATATCCTAATGCCTGCAACTCTCTGATATGGTTGGAGAAGACCAGGATGACGGCGGTAACCAGCATGGCAATCGCCAGCGCGGCCACGCGAGGCCAGAGGGCACGAGCGGACGGTTCGGAGGCCGTTCCTGGCGGCACCCTTCGGGTAGGGGTTTCGGGTTGGAACATTGGCGACACCCCGGCAACGTCTCCGTAAAACGGGCGCATCTGGTCAGATGGGCGGCTCATGGCCGGTGGCAGCGTTGCGGTTGTCAATGCTCACGCCCGGTGGCAATATAACACGGGTGGCCAAACAAAACTATCCCGCACGGCTGTACGGGATAGTTTCCGCAGGTGGTGACCCGGCTTCACGATTCAATCAGTTTGTCATCGATGAGTTGCTGCTGCACCCGCTGGCCGCGTGGATCGAAGGCAAAAAACGGCGCATGAAGCTGGAATTCCATATCCAGCATGGCGCGCCCAGCGCGGTTTTTTTCGATGGTGAAAACAACCCAGTCGCGGTACTGCTTGGCTTTGTACGGGTTGAAGGTGACGTGATCCTTACTCAGGATGTGGTACTTGTTGTTCATGATGATGGCGATGTCGCACTCATAGTCCAGGGCGCTGCTGCCGCGCAGATGGAAGAGGTGCAGGCGCGGGCTGCGCAGCCCTTCGCGGTCGGCGGCGACGATCGCCCATACGGGAACATCCAGGGCCAGCGCCACATCCTTCAGCCCTTCCACGATGATGGTCACTTTCTCGGCCTCGTCAGTGGCCCGTTCCGGATGGATGGCGACCTTTTGCAGGTAATCCACAAAAACGGTGACATTGCCCCCGGTGGCGTCGCACAGACGAGCCGTCATCTCGCGGATGGCGCGCAGCGTGGTGACCGCCGGGCTGGCCTTGACCAGGATCAGGCGGTCGGCATAGCGGTTCATACGGGCCAGGGCCATACTGGTCTGGCTGTTTTCGCGCAGAATCTTCTGGAGCGATCCCCCGCCGCCATCATGTCCCAACATATCGCGGGCCCGCTGGCTGATGATAATGTTGTACAGGTCCTTGAGCTTGATGCCCTGGTTGAGATCGATCTCCGGAGGGTTGATGCTCTCCAGGCACAGCAGGCGGTTCATCAGGTGGGTTTCGGTGTGCTCGTAGGACAGGTAAAAGGCATACTGGTCGTTGCGCATGGCGATGTTGCGGGCGATTTGCAGGGTGGCAATGGTCTTGCCAATGCCCTGAGCGCCGCCCAGCAGGAGCAACTCGGTCTTCCGCAGGCCGCCGCCAATGGCCGCATCCAGGGGATCAAGCCCGGTCGGCAGCGGCACATAGTCGGACAGATCGCCGCGCACGACCTGCTCGTTGGCGTCATTTAATACCTGGGCCAGCGTGCGCGGCATGTGGGCAATTGTCCGCGTCCCACCGCCACGCGGCGCGCGCGGCGCTGCCGGGCGGCGTGGCGCTGGCGGCTGCGTCGCTGGCTGCTCCGCTGCTGCCGGTTCCGGCTGCGGCTGTGGTGCTGGTGGCTGTGAGGACGGTGGGCCGGGTGGAGCATCCGCCATGTCGTCGTCAAAACGTCTAGTGGCCATTGGTGTGCCTTCTGGTCTATAAACGCGTGATCCTATGAGTCATTCTACAATGCAGCGCATTTCCTCGCAACCGTCAACAGACCAAGGACCAGGTTCAATACCGTGTTTTTAGAACACTTGTGTGGAATGGAAATATGTTCTATGCTTACGGTAGTATGATCGTCAGGATGTGAGGGTGAGAAAAAGGGAGAACAGTTGCGGTGCGGTTTCTTCACCTCGCGGATGTCCATCTCGGCAACCAGCAGTACAACATCCCCAGGCGGTTTGACGACTTTGGCAGAGCGTTTCTGCGCGCGGTGGACCTGGCCATTGAGCGACAGGTGGATGTTTGTATCATTGCTGGGGACCTGTTCCACAAAGCGGCGGTCGATCCCAATACGCTGCTTCAGGCAGAGGAGGGCCTGTCACGGCTCAACGGCAGCGGCATCAAGGTTATCGGCGTGCATGGCAACCATGACAACGTCCGGTACCGCGTGCAGATTTCGTGGCTGGATTACCTGGCCGATCGGGGGTTGTTATACCTGTTGACGCCCAATTTTGACCAGTCGCCCTTGCAGCTCGATCCATGGGATGACGCGCACCGGTGGGGCAGTTATCTCGATGTTGACCGCACGCGGTTTATCGGCGTGCCCTGGCTGGGGGCCAGCGCGCCCCATGTGCTGGCTGAGGTGGCCGATGCCTGGGACCAGCTTGACTGGCGGGGTATCCGCTTCACCGTGCTGGTGACGCATGCCGGAGTCGAGGGCCAGATGCCCCACCTGCCTGGCGGCTTGAGTTTCGCGGCGCTGTCGCCGCTGAAGGGTAAGGTTCAATACCTGGCCCTGGGGCATCTCCACAAACCATTTGAGGTGGATGGGTGGATCTACAATCCTGGCTCGCTGGAGACTTGCAGCTTTGACGAGGAGAAGTACCAGCGGGGCGTCTATCTGGTGAACGTTCACCCGGATGGGACGCATACCGCCGAGCACATCCACACGGCCATGCGCCCCTTCGTGAGCCTGTACCTGCCGGTGGATCGTTATCTGACGCCCGCCGATCTGCTGGAGGGGGTCAGCGCCTGCATCCGCCAGGAGAAGCGCGCCATCGAACAGCGGGTGGCAGCTCATGTTGATCCGGAAAATGCCGCGCCGGTGGTCCGCCTGATCTTGCAGGGTAACCTTCCTTTTGATCATACCCAGCTGGACATCACGGCCATCCAGAAAACGGTGGAAACTGAGGTGGACGCCTTGTTGGTGCGTGTGGAGAACCGGACCCGTCCCTTGGGGGTGGAGATGGTCCTGGAGGAAGGACTGGATCGGGCGGCGTTGGAGCGGCTGGTGTTCGAAGGGCTGGTGCAGGAGGATTCGCGCTATAGCGCGGCTGTTGACGCCTGGAGCGAAATCATGCAGCAGATGAAAGCGATGATCCTGGACGCCGAAAGCCCGGAGGCCATCTACGCCCTGCTTGACCAGCACATGGCCAGGCTGGAAGAGGCGGATCATGTGGATCACTAAGCTCCAGCTGAGCAACATCAAGAGCTACGGCCAGGATGGGCCGGTCATTGTTTTCAGGCCCGGCGTCAACCTGATTCAGGGCAAAAACGGCGCGGGTAAATCCACTATCCTGGAG
>DAOTXK010000414.1:0-10666 GCA_034435395.1 Anaerolineae bacterium
CTTGCAGGGTGCGCGGGCGGATCAGCAGGACTTCGTGGTCGTCGCTAGTATCGTAGAAACCACCGTCCGGCGCGGCGAACCGGGCCAGGGCCAGGTCGGCCAGCCGCCGCGCCTCGCGGAACGCGCGCTCGTCGAAGGTCGTCTGGTACAGTTCCAGCAGCCCGTCGATCAGGTTGGCGTAGTCTTCCAGGTAGCCATTGAGCCTGCCCTGGCCGTCTTTGAAAGTGCGCAGCAGGCGGCCGTCGGCGGTGGTCAGGTTCTCCATCAGGAAATCGGCGGCCCTGACGGCGGCGGTGCGGTAGTCGTCGCGCCCCAGGACGCGCGCGGCCTCGGCCAGGCTGGCCAGCATCAGCCCGTTCCAGGCGGTGATCATCTTGTCATCCAGCCCCGGCGGGACGCGCCGCGACCGGGCTTCGTACAGCCGCGCCCGGATCGCCCCGATCCTGGCCCGCAGCTCATCCACCGACAGGCCGAGTTTATGGGCGGCCACGTCGTCGTCCAGCGGCACGTGGAGAATGTTGCGCCCCTCGAAGTTGCCGCGCCCGGTGACGCCCCAGTACGTGAGGGCGACCGCGGCGTCCCCGCCGAGGATTTCCTCCAGTTCGGCCTGGTCCCACAGGAAAAACCTGCCCTCTTCGCCCTCGCTGTCGGCGTCGGTGGCGCTGTAGAAGCCGCCCTCAGGGCTGGTCATCTCCCGCAGCACGTAGTCGTAGATTTCCTCGGCGATGCGCCGGTAAAACGGGTCGCGGGTGACCTGCCAGGCGTGCAGGTACAGACGGCTGAGCTGGGCGTTGTCGTAGAGCATCTTCTCGAAGTGCGGCACCAGCCACCCCGCGTCCACGCTGTACCGGGCGAAGCCGCCGCCGATCTGATCGTAGATGCCGCCCCGCGCCATCCGGATCAACGTCCGCCGGACCATCTGCAAAGCGGTTTCGACGCCGGTGCGGGCGTGGTAACGCAACAGGAACTCCAGGATCATCGGCTGGGGGAACTTGGGCGCGCCGCTGAAGCCGCCGTTGGTCCGGTCGAAGGCCCCGGCCAGCCGGTGAAAAGCCTCGTCCAGCAGGCGGGGGTGGAGGGCGTCCGCGTCCCCGCTGAGCTCCAGCCCGTCCCGGCGGAGGGCCTGCGACAGGTTGGCGCTCACTTCCTCAACCTCCTGGCGGCGCTCCCGGAAGGCCTGGGCCACGCCCTGCAATATCTGACGGAAGGACGGCATCCCGTAACGCGGCTCAGGGGGGAAGTACGTGCCGCCGTAAAACGGCTTGCCCTCCGGCGTGAGGAACACGGTCAGCGGCCAGCCGCCTTGCCCCTGGTTCATGGTCTGCACGGCGGCCATGTAGATGCTATCCAGGTCGGGGCGCTCCTCGCGGTCCACCTTGATGTTGACGAATAGCTCGTTCATCAGGGCGGCGGTGGCCTCGTCCTCGAAGCTCTCGTGGGCCATCACGTGGCACCAGTGGCAGGCGCTATAGCCGATGCTGAGCAGGATTGGCCGGTCTTCTGCTCTGGCTTTGTGCAGGGCCTCTTCCCCCCACGGGTACCAGTCCACCGGGTTGGCGGCGTGCTGGCGCAGGTAGGGGCTGGTTTCGTATTGCAGACGGTTCATCGTCGTCCTCGGTGCTGAATGGGCGAATAAACCAGAAACTTCTTTACAAAATTGACCCATTTATACCACATTGCGCGGCAAAGGCCAGGCCGGAAAAACCAACAGTGCGAAGCAGGCTCCGCACTGTTGATGGGTATCGTCCGACCGTGGGTGGGATTTCTACGGGATCAGCAGCCGCTGGCCGGGATAAATCAGGTTGGGGTTGACCAGGCCGTTGGCGCTCATGATGGCCGACACGCTGGAGCCGTACCACCAGGCGATGGACGACAGATTCTCCCCCCACCGCACGACGTGATAACGCGGCTGGGGGATGATCAGGCGCTGGCCGACATAAATCCGGTTAGGGTTGACAATGCCGTTGACGGCGGCCAGGGTATACACGTCCCAGCCGTAGCGCAGGCCGATGCGGAACAGATTCTCGCCGCTCTGCACGACGTGCACGCCGGACGCCGGCGGCGGCGTCACCGGCCCGCCGGTCGGCGGGATGATCAGCCGCTGCCCGACGGTGATGTAGTTGGGATTGGGCAGGTTGTTGTAGGTCATGAAAGCCTGCACGGTGGTGTTGTAACGCACGGCCAGCCCGCTCAGCGTGTCGCCGTACCAGACGACGTGCACGCCGCCGCCCTGGGCGGATGCGGTCGTCAGCCCGACGCCGAAGGTCAGCGCCAAGATGCCACTGATAATAACCAGACGCAGTGAACGTCTCATTTTTGGATGCCCCCATATCTAAACATATAGCTTTCGCTTAATTATACACCTACCGGGCAATTCGCGTGCCAGGGTCTTCACCCCCAAAGCTTTGACATGCTCCCGGAAAGAGGGTATCCTGCCGGGTGAGCAGGCGTTGTTGGAGGGAGGGTTCAGAGACATGTCGTTTTTTGGAGGACGTCGGCAACAGGGCACCGAAACAGCCCCACGCCCGGAGCCAGCCACCCCGGCCCCCGCGCCGCGCCAGCCAGTGGGCTTTGAGACGGTGCTTGGCGCTGGCACCACGCTGAAGGGCGAATTACGCAGCCAGGGCAACGTCCGGCTGGACGGCGTTTTTGAGGGCACCATGGAACTGGACGGCAACGTGCTGGTCGGCGAAACCGCCAAGATCACGGCGGACATCAACGCCCGCAACATCTCCATTGCCGGGGCGGTGCGCGGCAATGTCACCGGCAACAAAGTGCAGATTCTGCGCACGGGCCGCGTGTGGGGGGATATCAGCGCCAAGGCCATCACCACGGAAGAAGGCGCGTTCATCGACGGTAAGATCACCATGGTCAGCCACGAAGCCGCCCTACAAAGCCTGGAACCGCCCCCGCTGCCCGCGCCGGAGGCCGAGGCCGCCGCGCCAGCCGAGGAGACAGCCCCTGAGGTCGCAGGAGAAGAAGCCGAAGTGGTCGTACCTGAGGCCGCCGCCGAAGCCGTTGAGGAGGCCGCCGAGGCTGAAGCCGCCGAATTTGAGCCGATCCTGGACGAAGAAGACTTCGAGGACTTCGAGCACGAGCCGGAGACGCTTCATCTGCCATCTGAGGATGAAGAGCCGCCCCTTGACGAGGAGGACGCCGTCGGCTGATCCGTCAGCGCAGGAAGGCGTTTTTCACCCTCAACTCGACCGGGTTGAGGGTTTTTGTGCGGCCCGGAGGCGGGGCCGCCGCGCCCACAACCAGGCGACGGCATAGCCGCTCATCAGGAACAGGAACGGATCAGCGGGCGCCCGGTAGCGGGTCGAGGGATGGAAGATCAGGTAAGCGACCGTGATCGCCGCCAGGACCGCCAGCAGCGGCCCGATGCGCTGCCGATCGCGGGCGGCCAGCGCCCACCCCAGGACGCCCAGCGCCAGCAGCGGCGCGAAGTAGATCACGTGAACAATCCGCGCGGCCTGGAAGGCGGGAGTCTCATAGAGGAAGACGGCGTCGTCCACGAACTCGATCGGGCCGACCGCCTCTTCCGGCGGCACCTGGTAGGGCGTGATCTGCGGGTTCCACAGCGTCAGGAACTTCTGCCCAAAATGGCGCGGCCACTGCCCCGGATTATCCAGCAGCCAGCGGATGGCCTGCTCCATATGCCAGCGGGAAGCTGCCGGCTCGCTCAGGCCCTCCGGCATCGGCGGGTAACAGCCCGCCCACTGCACGTCCCAGCCGTGCGCCAGGTAATCAGCGGCGCAGGGGCTGTTGCCCTGGTGCAGGTTACCCCCGAAGTTGGTGCTGGTGAGGACCAGCTCGCCGTGCAGCGCCGTGTTGCGGACCGCCCAGGGCAGCAGCACCCCGACCAGCACGATCAGCAGGGCCGCGCTCCCCGCCAGCGCCCGTCGCCAGCCCGCCCGCCGCCACCACCACAACGCCAGCAGCGGGACCGCCAGGACGACTATCGTTTTGGTCAGCGCGGCCAGCCCCAGGCACAGCCCCACCAGGGCCGGCCAGCGCGCCTCCTGCCATACGGCCAGCGGCGATCCGGCCCGCGCGTCGAAGGCGGTCAGCGCCCGATATGCGCCCCACACCCCCGCCGCCAGCAGCAGGATGAAGATGGCGGTGTCGTTAGTGCTGAGGTTTTGGAAGATCAGGTAAGGATAAAAGGCGGTGAAGGCCGCCCCCAGCAGCGCCGGGGCGCGCCTTTCCGGGAAAGCGCGCCGCCCGATCCGGTCAATCAGGGTGATGGTCAGCAGGTCGAAGCCGATCTGGACCCCGGCCACGCTGATGGCGCTCCGGCCCAGGACGCTGTACACGCCGACCAGGAAAAAGATGTACAGCGGCGGCAGGTCGGAGTCGGCCTGGCGATCCTCATAGCGGGTGTAGCCGTGCCCGCTCAGGATGTTGACGGCGTAAGTGTCATAGCCGCTGGCCTGGAGCGACAGCGTCTCGCCGAAGAAGGCCAGGAATCCCAGCCGGACCGCCAGAGCGCCCACCAGGATCAGGAGCAGCCAGCGCCGCTCCGTCCAATCAGTCACGCGCCGGTATTTCCCCATGTTTGTATTTGCCAGGACACCAATATGAATGACAGGGGCACGCGAGGCGACGCCGGTCCCGCTGTGCCCCCTTCCGCCAGAGTTTTGTTCGATTGGTGGCCTTCAGGGCCTGCCACCGGCGTATAGATTACCGTCTGCGGGCCGTGATCGCCACAATGTCCCACGGGTTGATGTACGCCGACCACTCGGACAGGCCCAGCCGCCGCCCCAGCCACTGCCCGATCCGGGCGACGAGCGGCAGGTACATGCCCAGCCGGTTCAGAAACAGGCTCATGGTGACGTATTTACCCACATGGCGACTATGGATCACGTCAAACCCGGCTTTGTCCAGCATCGCGGTGAGCGTCCGGGTCGAGAAGTAGTAGACGTGCTCCTCGGAGAGTTTGTAGCCCACCCAGCGCCGGCCGGTCAGCCGGGCCGGGAGGCTATCCACGTCCGGGGTGGCCAGGGCGAGAATGCCGCCGGGCCGCAACAGGGTGGCGGCCTTGTCGAGGTAGCCCATGGGGTCTGGCACATGCTCGATCACGTCCCACATGGTGATCAGGTCGTAGGTGATTTCCGGGTAGTCCAGGTCCAGAAAATTGCCGTGTCGGGTGTCCAGGCCGAGCCGGTCGCGGCTGTACTTCACCGCGAAGGCGGAAATATCCAGCCCCTCCGCCTGCCAGCCGCGCCGCTGCGCCTCCGCCAGGAAAAAACCCGCCGCGCAGCCCACGTCCAGAACCCGCCCCGGGGCGACGAATCGCTCCAGGAACTTCAACCGCCGGGCAAACGTCCGGCGGATGTTCGGCTCGTCCTTGAGATAGTTGGTGTAACCGACCGTGCCCGAATCCGGGTTGCGGAAATAGGTCTCGCTGTACAGCTTGTAGAGGACCTCCGGGTCCGGGCGCGGGCTGACGTACACCAGCCCGCACGCCTGGCACTGCACCAGCCCCCGACCATTGCCGGGGCAGAACGATTTTTGATCGGTGCTGCCGCACAGATTACAGGGAACATCATGACGAAGTACGTCCACCCCCATCCGAGGTGGAGACTTCTCCAGTAAAGTCACAACCTCCATGGTCACGCGGATACCCTTCGGATAAGTCAGCGTTCAGATAAAATGATGATTTCATTATACACCATTTCCAGTTGAGAGGAAGCCTTTATTTTGGCACAAGGATCAAAGTACTGGAAGGCTGCCGGCATCGGTGGCAGCCCGTCCCGCAGGGACCATCCTGACTCTCGGAGACACAGGCTTCCCAAACGAAGGGGACCCGCCGGTCACTCGTCCCCCCCGTCTTCCTCTCCCGGCGGCGGGCCGAGCAAGGCGAACAGGATGACGCCCAGCGAAGCCACGGCGAATCCGCCGATCAGCCCGGCGGCCTGTAAATAGCCCAGAAAAGGCCCGTCGGTCAGGCCGGGGGGATGAGAGCCAAAGCCCAGCAGGTCGCCCAGCCCGGCAATGGCCGCGAACAACAGGCCAGACGCGCTCAGCCGCACCGCGATCTGTTGGGCCAGGTTGTGCGGCGTGTGTGGGTAATAAGCGCCCTGCACATACAGCAGCGCGCCGCTGATCAGCAGGGTGAACCCGGTCAGGATCACCACGATCTGCAACACGCCGATCCCGGCTGTCGCATCCAACCCGGTCACGCCGGGGAACATGCCCATAAACGCCAGAACCATCCCCAACGTGCTGATCGCGATACCGACCTGTGCCATGGTCAGAGGGCCTCAGGGAAACTTTCACCTAGCGGCTGCCGGTTGCCGTCAACCGGTCAGGTCCGGCGACGATGGCGCGGGCGGTGCCCGCCGACGGCATGTCCGACCGCCGGACAGACTCCGCCCACAGCGGCGAAACCCAACGACCGGGCGGGCCGATCACTTCTTCGTTGGCGGCTCCCGGCCTGCCCCGCGCCTGTCCCGGTTGCCTACTGATTGGCTTCCGCGATGGCATTCCGCAGGTAATCCAGCGAAGGCGCGCCGGAACGATGGTTGGGCGTGATTTCCGGCGGCACGCCGTTCAGGGTCAGGGTGGGCGTGCCGGTCACTTCTCCCTGGTATTCGTTGGCCAGGGCCAGGAACAGGGCATTGGCCGCGTTCAGGCGGTCGAGGATGTCATCGGACATCATACACTCGTTGAACGCTTCCGGGTCCAGACCCAGATAGGCCACGGCAGCCGCCAGCTTATCCTGGGTATACGCGCTCCCGGCATACTGCCGCAATAAAACAAACAGCAGGTCGTGCATCTCCCAGAAGCGCCCCTGATCCAGCGCGCACAGGGCCGTCGCCGACGCCGGGGCCGAAAACTGGTCGGTCACCGGCACATACACGAAGGTGACCCGCCCGGCGCGAACGTCGTCCAGCAGGGCCATAAACTGGTTGTCGTGAAAGTTGGCGCAGTGCCCACACCCGAAAGACGAATACTCGTAGATCACCAGCGGCGCATCCGGCGCGCCCAGCATGGGCAGGCCCTCCTCGCTGATCCCGCGCCGGATACCGGCGTAGATGCTCTCGTTTCCCCCTGCTTCGGTCCCCGGCCCGTCGGCTTCTTCTGTACCGGGTGCCGCCTCGGCGGTTTCCGTTGGCTCCTGTTCGGTTGCTCCCGCTCCGGTCGCCGTCGGCTGGCTGCCGCCCTCACTGTCCGCATCCGCCACGGCTGTCTCGACGGCGGGCGTCGCGGTCGCCTGGGGCGGCGGCGCAGGGAAAGAGGCGGATTGGTTCGAGAGGATGATCAGCACCAGGGCCGCCACCGCCACCACGACCACGCCGACCAACAGGGCGATCTGCCGCTGGCGTTCCGGTTGCCGCTCAGGTTTGACAGTGGACATGGCATTCCCTCATCATTTCGGACACAAGCGGTCACTCCAGCGCCCGGCGCAGGATGCGCAGGAAATTGCCGCCCAGGATGCGCTCGACATCTTCCACCGCGTAGCCCCGCACCAGCAGCGCTTCCCCGATCTGCCAGAAATCGGACGTTGTGTCGATGCCATCGGGCATCGCTTCCGCGCCAAAACCGCCGTCGATGTCGGAGCCGATGCCCACGTGCGCCGAACTGCCGGTCACCTGGCAGACGTAATCGATGGCGGCGATGATAACATCAAACGGGGTATCGGCTTTGGGCGCACCTTTGTACCAGTGCGGATTCAAGAACCGATTGTACAACACCACGCCCATGACGCCGTCCCGTTCGGCCAGGCGCTGAATCTGCAAGTCGGTCAGGTTGCGGTGGTGGTCCCACAGGGCGGTGGGATTGCTGTGGCTGGCGATGACCGGGCCTTCATAGCGGTCGAGCGCTTCCAGGAAGCCCTCTTCGGTGGTATGGCTGAGGTCCAGGATAAAGTTGAAGTCCTGCATGGCTTCCAGCAATTCCCGTCCCAGGTCGGTGAGAGGGCCGGGACGACCGGTGCCGCCCGCGTAGCGGGTTTCCGACCAGGCCAGGCCAATGATGCGCAGGCCGCGCTCATACCATTCTTCGAGCTGGCGGGGTTCGACGATCGGGTCGGCGCCCTCCATCAGCAGGCACAGCCCAACCCGGTGTTTATCCATCGCCACGCCGTCGGCCCAGGTCTCCAGCACGGCATCCAGTTCGGCCCGGCGCGTGATCAGGTCGATCTGCTCATGTTCGTCCGCCAGCCGCTGGTAGTACTCCCACTGGCGGAGCGCCTGCTGGTAGGCTTCCTGCGGCGTGGTATACCCGGCGAAATTGTCCGACTTAAACGGCGACCAGGCCGACTCGGCAAACAGCGTGGCGAAGATCACGCCCACCCTTCCCAGGAGCGCATCCGGCAGGCCGTTGGCGGCCAGTCCGCGTTTGGCGGCCAGACCAGCCTCCACTTCCGCGCGGCGGATGTCCCAGGCCGCACGCCGGTAATCCCGGCCCAGCCGGAGCGCGTTATAGGCGATGTCCTGGTGCCCATCGACGATGATCACCGATCCCCCCTTGTGTCACGGACATCCCGCCACGGGCGAGCGGACATACCCGGCACACATGCCAGGCGCATGCTCCGCGGTGCCCCGCCCTAACCGCCGCTCAGTTCGGCGATGCGCTGCCGGATGTAATCCATCGGCGGGCCGCCCGACCCGAATTCCGGCGGGACGCCGTTGAAGGTCAGGGTGGGCGTGCCGGTGACCTGGCTGTAACGGGCGATCAGGTCGTCGAACAGTTCATTGGCGGCGGTCACCTGTTGCGCCGTATCGGGATCATTCAGGCAGGCGTTGAAGGCGTCCATGTCCAGGCCCATTTCCTGCACCCCCGCCGTGATCCGGGACATAACAAAGGCGTTGCTGCCGAACTGTCGCAGCCAGGAGAAAAACGTGTCATGCAGTTCCCAGAAACGATCCTGCGCCAGCGCACAGAACGCTGCCTTGTTGGCCGGGATGGTTGACGAATCCAGGTTGACCGGCACGTACACAAAACGGACCCTGCCCGACCGGATGTCGTCCAACAACTCCTGGAACTGGTTGTCATGGAAATTGGCGCAGTGCGAGCAGTTAAAGGCCGAGTAGTCGTGGATGACCACCGGGGCATCCGGCGAGCCTAGCTGCGGCAGGCCTTCCTCGCTCACGCCGCGCGGGATCCCGGCATAAACATCGGACGTGGCCGCCGTCACCGGCGCGCTGGGCGGGACGTTGGCGATGGCAACCAGGACCGCGCCCACGACGGCCACGATAATGATGACAATTAGCACGGTCATCTGCTGCTGGCGTTGGCGCTGCCGCTCGCGGGCGGTCTTTCGTTTGCGGGTTGTCGTCGTCATTGCACTCTCCTTCACAAGTCAACGATGGCCTTCCGGATGGTGTTGAGAGTCGGCTGGGATAAACCGCTGGATAGATAACATCCTTGTCAGCGTCATTGCCGGCGGGGCGAGTCTGCCCGCCCATAGTGGCCCTTAATGCTACCGCTTGCCTGGTAAAACTTCAAAGGGTTCCCCCTGGTCGCCTACGACAGCCACGGCTCAATGGCCGCCAACAGGTCGGGCAGGCGCTTCAGCGTGGCATCCGGCACAATCGGATGATCCGCTGGCGGCATCTTCTCCCAGGCCCCGCTCCACATCCAGATGCCTTTCAGCCCGGCCTGCTGCGCGCCGTACACGTCAAAGTAGGGGTGATCACCCACGTAGGCCGCCTCTTCCGGTTGCAGGCCCAGCGCCCGCAGCGCCATCTGGAAGATGGCCGGGGCTGGCTTCCAGGCGGCCACGTCAGCGGAGAAAAACGTGCATTCCAGGTACTCCGCCAGCCCCCAGCGCGCCAGGTCTTGCTGATGAAAGCGCCCCGGCCAGACGGTATTGCTGATCAGGCCAGTCTGCAGGCCCTTCTGCCGCACGGCGATCAGGGTTTCCCGCGCGCCCTCCAGCGGCGCGACGAACGCCTGCACCGGGGCGACGTAAGCGGCCATCGCCTGATCCACCAGGCCGTCGCTGAGGGCCGCCGCTGGCACGCCCCAGGCGGCCATGACCTCCCGCAGGATGGGTCCCAGCTGCGGATTGACCGGTTCCATCTGCCCGACGCGCCGCCAGTGCCGCTCCGCCACGGCGAAGTTGATGGCGCGGGCTTGGTCAACCGGCGGGATGGCGAAGCCCTGCCCGGCCAGAAAGGCGTGCAGACCGTCTGACCCCGCATCTTCCATGGCCTGCCAGCCGGTCTGCGGATGCGCGCCGGGCGGGTGGTAGTTGAGCAGCGTGCCGCCCAGGTCAAAGATGATGCCGCGTAAGGTCATGAGTCCGCTCCCCCTCACCATCGCGCCTGCCCTGTCTGTGACCGAAACTATACCACAATCCGGGACCGCGCTCGCCAGCGCGCGCCGAACAGCCTCCTCGCCCCGGCGGCGCAGACGACGACGGCGGCCATTATGCCCCAGAATGATTAACAATGGGTAAGAGGATGGCGCGTTTGTTGTCAGGAAACTGTTATAGGAGAACGATCAGGGCGCGGGGTCTTCGCCGTCCGGGAGCGTGAGCGGTCGCCGGGCGGCCTCCAGCCCGGCCAACACGATCTCCATCGCCACCTGCACGCGCCCGGCCCAGTTGGCGGGGTCCTGGTCGTAAGCCTCGGCGGCGCGGCGCTGGGTGGCGGCGTCGGCTGCCTGGTCCCGGTAGCGGTCCGCCGATTCCCAGTCCAAGCCGTCGACGGTG
>DAOTXK010000415.1:0-3646 GCA_034435395.1 Anaerolineae bacterium
GCCCACCAGTATCCGGTGACCCGCATCAGCAGCACGGGCGGATTCCTGCGGCGGGGCAATATCACGCTGCTCGTGGGCGTGGACGAGGATACCCTGAGCAGCGCGCTCGACGTGATCCGGTTCGCCTGCCACAAGGAACAACCCGACGAGCACCGGGCGACCATCTTCGTGCTGAGCGCGGCGGCCTTCGAGCAGATTTGATCGGCGGCGGTGGCTCAGGTGGGCTGGGGAGCCGCTGACTCCTCAGGGGGGGCGGCTGGCTCGCGCACCAGGGCGAGCAGCACGATCAGCCCGGTGGCCCGCAGGATGGTCGAGGCGGAAAAGATGGGCAGGAACCCCACGATGTCCAGCAGCCCGCCGCCCAGGATCGGCCCGATAGCCCCCACGACCGAAACAATAGTGGTATAGATGGCGATGTACTGCGGGCGATGGTCATCCGGCGTGGTGGCCAGCAGCAGGTTGAAGGCTTCCAGGTTGTAGGCCGACCACGACAGCCCGGCCACGAACTGCACCAGCAACCCCTGCCATATCTCGGTCACTCCCAGCCACAGCACCGGCAGCAGGCAGACCGCCAGGCCGAAGGACATGGTGCGGAGGAGGCCCAGGCGCTCGTGCAGCCGCCCGAAGAGGCGCATGCCGACCATCCCCGCGAACACTGAGGTCATGCTCATCACGCCGATGACGGCCACATCCCACCGGACCGCCTGTACCCAGTAGACCTGGATGAACGGCCCGCCCACCATCACCCCGAACTGGAGAATCGCATGGGCGGCCAGGAAGCGCACGAAGTTGGGCAGCGTCCGCACGTGGCGCAGCGCCGCCAGCGGGTGGAGCCGGTCCACGCCCGACGGAGCGGGATGTTCGGCCTGCTGGCTGTAAAAATAGAGCGACACCACGCCCAGCGCCAGGGCCAGGCCCAGGTTGAGCTGGTAGCCCTGCGGCTCGCCGACCAGCTGGACGATAAACCCGGCCAGGGGCAGCACGACCAGCCGGGCGAGCTGCATGGCGATGTTGCGGGAGGCGAAGTAACCCGCCCGCAGCTTCATCGGCACCAGGTCGGCCTGGAGGGCCGTCCAGGCGGCGTTCCCCAACTGCCCGAAGACCGCGATTCCCACCCAGGCGGCCACCACCAGCCACACCGCCCCGGCGGGCGGCAGCAGCCAGGGAGCGAGGATCATGATCGGCCACATGGCGCGGGACAGGATGGCGCAGATCAGGGCCACCAGCTTGTAGCGACCGGTGCGGTCGGCGATGAGCGCGCCGGGGATGGACATCCCCACCCCGGCCAGCTGGGTCAGGGTGTTGACCAACCCGACCTGGGTGTTGCTGGCCCCCAGGCTCAGGATGTACAGCGTGTAGTAGCTATCCACAAACGACCCGGCGATGGAGGCGAACGCGCCATCCAGCCAGAAGGCCCGCAGGCTGCGCTGAGTCTCGTCGGCGAGGCCCGCCACGCGGGGGTACCCCAGTGGGCGCGCTAACCGGGCAGGCAGGGGCAGACTTTCCACGTTCCAATGACCTTTCGTTGATCCCGCTGCGCCCCTCCTTAAGCCCGGAATTGTACTCCCCAGATGGCCCAGGGAGCAATGCCCCCTCGCCAGGGGCGGTTGACTCGCCCCATCCGGCGGGCGGGAGGCCCGTTTCCCGGCGGCGGCCCCTCCCGCTGCTTATCCCACCAAAGTGCCCACCCAGGCCCGGTTTCCCTTTACAATAGAGATAGACCACCTCTGACCGAGGAGCATTCACCCCGACGGGCCGGCTGTCGCTCGGTCAGGTGATAGCCAGAGCAGGAGGTGTGAGATGGCCGTCATTACCCTTTCGCGAGAGTTTGGCAGCGGTGGCAGGATGATCGCCAGACGGGTTTGTGAGGCGCTCGACTATCGGTTTTTTGATAAGCAGCTGATTATGCAGGTGGCTGCCGAGATCGGACTCTCCGAGGCGGACATCGTCGACTACCCCGAACGGCACTACAAAGTGAAGAGTTTGCGGGATCGCCTGGCGGCAGCCTTCGGTTCAGGGGCGCGGGGAGGCGAGGCCAAAGCGACCGCGCCCACCCTGACCTGGGGCGGGCTGGAGGCGCGCATGGACGAGGACTGGTGTGTCGAGCTGGTGAACAACACCATCCGGGCCGCCTATAAACAAGGGAACGTGGTCATTCTGGGGCGGGGCGGGCAGGCGGTGTTGCGGGATATGCCTGGCGTGCTGCACGTGCGCGTGAAGGCCCCCCTGGAGACGCGCCTGCGCCGGTTGCAGGAAGTGGAGGGCCTGGACAGGCGGGAAGCGCGGCGGCAGATCGCCAGGCACGATCAGGACAGCGCCCGGTATCTGAAGCGAGTCTTTAATGTGGACTGGGACGATCCGTTCCTGTATCACCTGATCATCAACACCGGTCGGTGGGAGCCGGAGGCGGCGGCGCAGCTGGTGGTTGACGCCGCCCGACAGTTAGCCGCTGCGCCCGCCCCCGCCTGAGCGCCCGGAAGCCGGGGACGAGCGATTGGAAGGGAGACGACCTGCGTCCGGCAGGTCGTCTCGTCGTTGGCGGAGGCTCGCCCGGCGGAATGCCCCCCTGGCGCGACCGGTGTACAATACGAGCGGGCCTGGCCGGATCGAGGGGGCCAGACGGCGAAAACACGTTGGTGGTTGCCGAGGGAGAAGAACATGGAATCGCAGGTTGGGCGTTCACTGGGACCTTACCAACTGCTGGAGCCGATCGGGAAGGGCGGGATGGCGACCATCTACCGCGCCTACCAGAGCGCCATGGATCGTTATGTGGCGATCAAGGTATTGCCGCAGCAGATGGCCGCCGAAGATGCCACCTTCCTGGGGCGATTTGAGCAGGAAGCCAAAACCATCGCCCGGCTGGAACACCCCCATATCCTGCCGGTGCATGACTATGGCGAGGCGGAGGGTTATACCTACCTGGTTATGCGCTACGTGGAAGCGGGGACGCTCAAGGACCTGATCGCCGAAGGGCCGGTCCCCATCCCGCGAGCCGTCCGGCTGATCCAGCAGGTGGCCAGCGCCCTGGACTATGCCCACCGGCAGGGCGTGATCCATCGGGATGTCAAACCGTCCAATGTGTTGCTGGATGCCTCGGATCACGTCTACCTGATGGACTTCGGCATCGCCAAGCTGCTCTCCGGCTCGGCGCGGTTCACCGGGACCGACATGATGATCGGCACCCCGGCCTATATGTCGCCGGAGCAGGCCCAGGGTCAACCCGCCGACGAGCGCAGCGACATCTATTCGCTGGGGGTGAGGCTGTACGAGAGGGTCACCGGCCAGGCCCCCTACGAGGCCGAGACGCCGATGGCCGTCCTGCTCAAGCACATCCAGGCCCCGCTGCCGCCGCCGCGCACGGTCCGCGCCGACCTGCCCGGCGCGGTGGAGCGCGTCATCCTGCGGGCGATGGCCAAAGACCCGGATGCCCGTTACCAGACGGCGGCAGAAATGGCCGACGCGCTGGAAAACGCCCTCCGGGAAGCGCCGACGGAGCAGCGACCGGCCACCAGGCCGCTCTCGGCGGGCGAGGAGACGGTCGTCGCCGCGCCGCCACGGAGGGAAGGCCGCCCGATTCCGGCGGGCGTGTGGTTCGCCGGGGCGGTGGTGGTGTTCGGGGTGGTGATGGTCGTGCTGGCCCTGGCCC
>DAOTXK010000416.1:0-8734 GCA_034435395.1 Anaerolineae bacterium
GTTCGCCGCTGACCCCAACCTGCTCATCGGCTCCCAGGCGGGCACCACCCCCTTCTACACCGCTGTCTACGGCGTCCTCGACGGCGACGAAAGCAACCCCCGCATCAAGCTCTTCCAGAACTTCGCCGCCTCCTCCCGGGGCTACATCGGCGCGAACGAGGGCCAGCTCAAGATCGTCGGCGACGCCCTCCAGGCCGAGGACTTCGGCGTCATCTTCCCCCCCGGCTCCCCCTACACCGACGCCTTCAACACCGCCATCGCCGCCCTCCGCGCCGATGGTTACCTCGATTACCTCAATACCAAGTGGTTCTTCCTGTACAATCCGGCGGGTGGCGGTTAGCTGTAGTGACCGGATTCGAACTGCGAAGAGGTGGGCTGCGCCGGGCAGCGCACCTCTTCTCGTTTGACCATCAGCCAGCCTGTCCGGTCGATAACTTCCACGCTATCATCCAGGTACTTTCGCGGCCCGATAGGCCCGATAGGCCCGACAGGCCCAATATAACCGCCCGGCAGAGGATGTAGCCGCTGCCTCAGATCAAAGGGGCATCTCATGCGCAGAACACCCGGCTCACCGGTCCTCAGCATCCTGGCCGCGGCTTCAACGGCGCTGATGCTAGTCGCCTTTTTTTACCAGCCCTGGCTGACGTTCGAGGGCATCACCGTCGCCAGTGAGGGTGTATTCACGCCCCACGAGATTTTGGTGAGCGTTTACCTGCGGGCGAAAAGTTTTTCGGGCGTTCGGCTGCTGCTGCGCGAGGGTGTCGGCCTCCTGGGGCTGCTGCCAGCGGCGATGGTCATAGCACTGGCCGGGCTGAGTCAGAAGTCCGAAGGGCGTCGCGCGCTTTTGCTCGTGATCGCCGGCGGGATCGGGCTGGCCGTGCCCACCCTGTACGCTGCCGGCCTCCGCCTGGCTTTTATCGACACCAATCTGATCCTGGGCCGTGGCCTGTGGCTGACGGCCATCGCCGCCTTGGGGCTGGCCTTGCTGGGCGCGGCCACCCTTGCCGTGAGCCACAGGCCGCTTCAACCCATCAGAAAAGCGAGCGGTCGCGATCAACGGCAGGCCCGCACGCTGCCGTTCATCGACTGGCTGGAACATTTACCCTGGTGGCTGCTGGTGACGATCCTGTTGGGCGTGCTCATCGTATGGTCGATCAGCAGCAACCAGGTCTATCAGGATGTCTTCGATGTGCTCAAAAACGGCATCGTGACCACCATTGAAGTCACGATCATCGCCTACAGCCTGGCCATCCTGGTAGGTCTGCTGGCCGGGCTGGCCCGCGTCTCCACCCATCCGATCATCTACCATGCCGCTTCCTTCTACGTGGAGATTGTGCGCGGCGTGCCCATGCTGGTACTGCTGTATTACATCACCTTCGTCGTTGGCCCGGCGCTGGTGGATGTGGTCAATGCCACCGGCGGCTGGATGATCGACAGTAACCTGCTGCCCGACCTCGGCGCGCAACTGGCCGCCGTCCCCGTCCGCGACCTGACGTTCAAAACCCGGGCCATCATCGCCCTGATGCTCGGTTACGGGGCGTTCCTCTCCGAGATATTCCGCGCGGGGATCGAATCCATTGACAAGGGCCAGATGGAAGCCGCCCGTTCGCTGGGCATGACCTACGTCCAGGCCATGCGTTATGTCATCCTGCCGCAGGCCATCCGGCGCGTATTGCCGCCGCTGGGCAATGATTTTATCGCCATGCTCAAGGATTCATCGCTGGTGTCGGTGCTGGGCGTGCGGGATATCACCCTGCTCGGCCAGTTCCACCTGACCAGCAGCTTCCGCTTCTTTGAGGTTTACAACACCGTCGCCTTTCTCTACCTGTCGATGACGCTGGTGCTGGCGCTGCTGGTACGGGCTATGGAGCAACGGCTCTCCAGAGATCAACCCGGTCGCCCTGCGAGGCTCTAAGGCCCCGCAAGGCGACCGATAGGCGTCAGAGGCAGGCGGCAGGGTTATTCGGCGGCTTCCGGCAACACGGTGAACAATGTCCCGTCGGTGCGCCCGAAGACCTCCGGGAAATAGAAGGCATAAGCGTGGCTGGGCATCGTCTGGAATTCCCCGGCGATGCTGGCCCGCACCTGGTAGGTGTAGACGTAGGTGCCGCGCGGCAGGAAATCCGCATACAGGTTGACCTGCTCGTCGCGCATCTCGGTGTGATCAAACCACCACCAGCCCCAGTACCAGAACGGATCGTAGTCCCACTGCCGCCGCAGCGTCGGGTCCTGGGCCTGGATGCTGGTCGTCAGCAGCGATGTGTTCACGCCCTCCGTCCCGGCAGGGATGGGGTCCTCCAGCACGAAGTAGTAAATGTCCTGCGGCAGGTTGAGCGTCAGCCGGACGGTGATCACGTCACCCACCCTGGCGCTGGTGATCGGAGTCTCCGGATCGTCCGCCAGGAAATATTCGCGGGCCACCGTCATGCCCCGGCTGAGGGTCTCCACCTCGGCGGCGGGCAGGCGCAGGTTGAGGTGCGCCGTGTAGTACAGCGCCCCCGGCCCCTCGCCGCGCGCCACCACCACGCGATTGACCTCCTCCCGCAGCAGGTCGCTCACCGCCACGCGCAGCACCTGCCCATCGCGCACCGTCTCCGGCGTGACCGTGGCCTGAGCCAGCGCCTGGCGGTTGACGCTCAGGCTGTAGTCGTAGCTGCCGCGCAGCTCGCCAGTCAGCACCATCCAGTCGGTCAGCGCCATGACGGCCCAGGCGGTCTCCTGAGTGGTCACCCAGTGATCGCCCTGGCGGGCTACCATCAGCCAGCGCACGGCGTTGGGCAGCAGGTCGTTATCCGGCCTGGTGCGGACCAGCGCGTTCAACACCAGCGCCGTTGTGCGGGTGTCGCTGCTCCAGTTCCACCAGTCCTTGTAACCTTCCTCCCAGTGCGCGCCGGTGGCCGACAGGATGGCCGCGGTCGTCAGATCGCTCACCAGATCGGCGACAGCCCCCTGCTCCGGGTACAACTCGTGGAAGGCCATCAACAGGTAGGCGCGGCCCTGATAGGACATCTCCAGGCGGTAGTGGTGCAGGTCCAGGAGTTCCTGCAGGCTGCCTAGGCCGCCGCGCGCCAGCACGTAGAAGTAGAAAGCCTGCCGGTTGAGCCGCCAGCGCTCCGTTTCCATCCGGGGCTGGATGAGGTCGGTCCGCACGTAGTTGAGCGCCCGGTCGATCATCCCCTGGTCGATGGCAAAGCCAGCGCCCTGGGCCTCGATCAGCCCCAGCGCGGCGTAGGCCGTGACCAGCGGGTTGCTCTCCATATGGCCGAACCAGCCCCAGCCGCCGTCAGGATTCTGCTCGGCGACCAGCTTCTCCAGCGCCTCGTCCAGCACGACGTAGAGGTTCGCTTCCAGAACAGGGTCCTGCAAGCCCAGGTCGCGCAGGGCGCGGTAGGTCATCACATTCGGCAGGAAGCGGCTCACCGTCTGCTCGATGCACTGATGCGGGAAGTTTTGGAGGTAGTCGAAGGCGTCGGTCGCCGTGACTGCCAGCGACGGGTCCAGGTGGATCGTCAGGTCACCCTGATCAACGTCCAGACGCGGCGGCAGGGTGATGGCCTCGGTGCGGGAACCACCCTCCCGCAGCACGCCGCCCGTGCCCACTGTGTCCGGCGCGGTGTAGCGGTAGACCGGGATGGTATTATCCGGCCCGGTCGCCAGAGTCGGCTTGGTGGCATCCTGGTAGCCACCTTCGCCGCGCGCGATGAAGGTCAGGTCCACGTACCGCACGTCCTGGGCGACAGCCAGCCATTCGACGCGCGCCCGCGATCCAGGCTCGATGGTCACCGTCTGCGTGCGCTCACCCTCCAGCGCCACGCCGTCAGCCTCCAGCGTCACCTGGACGGTCTGTGACCCTTCGGTGTTGTTGTTGACCACCGCCGCCAGCCGGACCCGGTCATCCACCACAAAGAAGCGCGGCGTCACCGGGCGAATCAGCAGCGGCAGCGTGGAGACGATTTCGCTCGTCGTCTGTCCAACCTGGGTCGAGATGGTCAGGGCGCGGGCGTCCAGCTGCCAGGTGGTGAGGTTATCCGGCAGGTCCACGCTGACCGAGGCGCGACCATCCGGCCCGGTGACCACATGCGCCGCCCACAGGGGGGTCTGCTCGAACTGCTCGCGGATGGTTACCGGCTCCTGTCCTCCCCCCACACCCGTTGCGGCGGTGGCCGTCGGCATGGCGGCCATCGGAGCCTCCATGGCCAGGCCGCCCGGCGCTGCCCCTTCAGCAAACGCCATGTCGGCCTCTTCCGCCCGTTCGCGATCGGCGCCAACATATTCGTCGGTGATCCGGTCCAGCAAAGCGGTCAGGGAGATGTCCGTTGACACATAGTCGCTTTGTGAGCCGTAGAACGCACTGAGCAGCGGGCCGCTGTTGGGCGGCATCAGCGCCAGGATGGCCTTGTCAGTCAGCGCCAGGCCGAACTCCGCCTGAACCGGCTCCCCGTGCGCGTCAGTTGCCTGGACATCGAAGGTCACCGTGTCGCGCGGCTGGGCCAGCCGGGCCGACGGCGTGACGGTCACCGTCAACTGCTGCTCCACCGGCTCGACGCTGAGCGCGATATGCCCCGTGCGATAGTCTGGATTCAGGCTCTCCTCGTCGATCCCTTTGACCACCGTCACATCAATGTGCACGGTGGGCACATGGGCCGCCGTGATCGGCAGTGCATAGAGCAGCGTCGATCCCTGCACCGCCAGCACCTCGTAGCTTATGATCCCGGCCCGCTCCGCGCTGACCAGCACGGTGGAGTCACCAGCAAAGGGGATCGGCACCAGGATTTGGGCCACATCGCCCGGCTTGTAGGACTCTTGGTCCGGGATCAGGTCGATGGTCTGCGACGGCTCGCCCCACCACACCGGTCGATTGCCCATCACCCAGAAGCGCAGCGTGCTGCTGTTGGGCCGCTCATACTCGTCCAGGGCTGTCGCTCGAAGGCGGTAGATGCCGGAGGCAGGCGGCGTGAACGTATAAGCCGCAGCGCCATCTGCCCCGGTCCGCACCTGCGCCGTTTCAACCTCGATCTCCTCGCGCTCCCAGTTGTAGCGGCCAAACTGTCCCTCAACCGGCACGCGCGTCCAGCGGATTTCTACCACGCTCAGGTCGATGCGTTTGTCGGGGATCGGCTCGCTATCCGCCGTGACGGCGATCAGGCCGATATCCATCGGCTGGCCTTCCCGCCCAAAGTAACGCTCCGAGCGCAGGCCCACATACACATTGGCCGGGTGCGCCAGGACCGTCGACCGCCCGCTGATCGCCTGCTGGCTCTCGTCGGTGACCGTGGCCTCGATGGTGATCCGCATCGGACGCCGCGCCGACGGCCTGGTATTGGCGCTGGTGATCAGGAAGCGACCATTCCCGTCAGTGGTCGCATATCCATCGCCCAGGTAGTGGTAGAAGTAGTCCTGCGTTTCATCGGTGAAGGTATAACGCCCAGGGCCACTGTAGCTGAAACTGGTCGGCTCGCCATAGGCCGTCCAGTACAGATCGGCATTGCTGACCGCCCCACCAAAGTAGTACGAGGCGCTGGCCAGCGCGTTAAGGTCCTCGCCCTGGAATATCACATCCTGCTGCGGCGCGACCGTGACCTCGAACTCCGGCACGCGGAACTCGGCGATGGTGAAGCGCACCAAAGCGCTGCCCGCCCGGATGTAGGCCTCCTCCAGCGGTGCATCTTCTGGCAATTCCAGCTCGCCGCTGAACGTGCCGAACTCGGTCACCGGGAGATCGCCCTCATACAGACGCTGCCCGGAATACGATGTCTCTATCGTGACGTGCACCGAGCGGATATTGGGCACACTGTAGTCCATATCCTGGCGGTCGCGCAGCACGCCGCGGAAGTAGACCGTCTGGCCAGGGCGATAGATCGGGCGGTCGGTGTAGAGATATCCCTGCTGGGTGGGCAAATCCCATGCCGCCCCGGCGAACCAGACGCCGTAGGCCCCCGCCCCCTCGGCGACGGCGTACAGGGTGACGTCGTCCACCTGATCACTGAGCGGCGTGCGGAATACCCCGTCGGCGTCCGTCTGCCCACGGGCGACAGGCTGCCCCTGGTGATAGAGCGTCACCGTGGTATCGGCCACTGGATTCGCACTGGGCATATCCGTCACCCAGACCAGCATCTCGTCCGGCGCTCGCTTGACGGTCAGATTGGCCGTCGCCACGGCCAGGGCAAACGCATAGTCGCGGTTGTCCGGCCCGTCCATGGCCACCCAGTACACGCCCGTCGGCAACGTGCCCCCGTCTTCTGACGCCAGCAAAACCTCTTTGGCGACGCCCTCCCGCCCACCAGAGTCAAACGTGGTCGTCCAGCGGCGCAGCAGATTTTCCGGCCTGACCCAGGGTGGGGTCTGGTCGTAGTAGTAACCGCGCACATCCTGAAAGTACTGGGGGGCTACGTGATACAGCTCGAATACGATGGTGGGCCTGCCGCTCACCAGTACCGAGAAACGCGTGTCCCGCCGGTGCGCCCCGGTGATGGCGAAGTACTGGTTGGTGGAAATGGGATAGGCCCAGGTGGGGATGTCCCCGGTCCAGTAGGTGAACGTATAGTCCGTCGGAATCGTATTGCCGTAGATGTCCTCCGCGCCCGCCCGGAAGGTGATCGTGTACATCGTATTGGGCAGCGCGGCAAAGTCCAGGCTGAGCGACTGGTTGTTCCAGACCACCGGCGTCCACGACTCCGGTTCGGGCGAGATGACGACCTTGCCCTCGAAAGTCTCCGTGTTCATCGGCGAGCGAAAACTGATCGTCGCGCCGCGTCCGGGCCGCACGTTCTGCTCGCCGTTATTGGGATTGGTCCGCTCGATGCCGGGATAGGGAACCGTGAAAAAAGTGAGAGACTGCCCTTCGTCCAGGGTAGCGTCACCCGCCGCGCTCCGGGCCGTCGGCGCGATGTTGAGGACGTACACGCTGTTAATATGCAGCCACACATCCGGCGCGAAGGTCAGGCGCGTGCCGTCGGCGCTCCAGGAGAAAGTTCCCTCGACCCGCTCCCCGCCGTACAACAGGAAAAAGGCTTCTTCCGTGCTGGCGTGATCCATGGGCTGGCTGAAGGACACGACAACCTGCCGATCCAGCAGCACGCCGTGCTCGTTGGGCGAGGGCGAAATGCTGAAAATCTGGGGGGCCAGGGTACGGAACGACCAGACATAAGGCGCTTCCAACACCGCCCCCGTCACGGTGGTCAGCCCGGCAGGGACTGTCACCGTGTACGTGGTGCCCCCTTGTAGCGCCCCGGCGGGCGTGAACTCATAGATAGAGGTGTTGAGCCACTCCCCCCTCCCCTCGATAGCCGGTTCGATGATCAGCGGCGCCGGCAGGTCAGCCAGCTGAGCCGTCGATACCAGCGGGACGACCGGGCGATTGAAGGTCACCACGATACGCGCATCAGCGGCCACCCCCTCGCTCCCGCCTTCCGGGGTGACCGCCGTCACAGCCAGGGTTCCGATAGTCAGCGCCTCAAACGTGTATGAGTCCTGCAAGGACAGGCCATTGGCCGCCGTCGCGCCGGTGCTCACCGTCACGCGATAGGTTGTGGCGCGCGGCCATTCAGTCTCCGGCGCAAAAGAAACCGTCCGCGCATCTGACCACGAAAAAGCCCCCTCCACCGAAGGCTGGAAGACAAAGGCCGCTTCCACGCTGGCCTGATCCATCGGCTGGTCAAATGTAACGGTCAGTGGCTCATCAGGCGATAGCTCCACGCCCGGCAACGGCCACACGTCGATCACATGCGGCGGCAGGTCCTGCTCCTGCTGCGCCTCCACGCCCGGCAACCCCCATAACAACCCCGCCAGGGTCAGGGCGACCAACACGCTGACGACAGACACTCTCCGAGCCATCACGTCACCTCGCTTCGCTAACCTTACTCATTGATCAGGACGACCAAAGGGATGTTCCGGTTCCAGAGTGCGATGAAACAGCGATCCACGCAGGCACGCCAAACTTATAACGGACTGGCAAACCGGGCAACCGGCCCTGGCCCATCGCCCCTGCCCACTGGTCCGCCGCCCAACCCCCAACAACAAAATCAGCGACGGATAACTCGCCGACGCCGGTGATCGGGCGTATATTCCTGAAAATCGCGATTCACCTGTCCAGCGGGGATAGAGCCTCGTCAAAAAAGCCGGCGACGTGGCCCCGGAAAGCGTCTTCGCCAGCGGACCACAGATAAGAACCGTGCGTCGCGCCAGGCACTTCCCACAGGCGCACGTGGTCGCCCAGCGCCTCGGCCTGCCGCGCCCAGGCCAGCGTTCCCTCAGCGGACCCATAGACCAGCAGAATCGGACGGGGTGCGATGCCCGGAATCAGGTCCAGGAGCCTCAGGACGCGGATGTCCATCCCGGTGGCCGCGCGATAGCCCAACTGCGCGCCCAGGCCAAAGAGCACCATGAAGGGGTCCTGGGTCCGCCCCAGGGCGATAGTCTGGGCCGCATAATCGACGTAGCCGCCCTCGGCCACCACCGCCCGGATCTCCGGGGAACGGGCCGCGGCGAAGATGTTGCTCGATCCCGCCTGCGAGAAGCCGTGCAGGCCGATGCGGGCCATGTCGATGTCTCCCCGGGAACGGAGATATTCCACCGCATCCAGAATGTCGTCCGCTTCCCAATAGCCGAGGCTGTGCGGCGCGATGCCGGTACAGGGACGGCTGTCGAACGTCAGGACGTTATAGCCGCTCCTGACCAGCACCTCAACCTCGTGCATCCAGCCGCTCCGATCCTGGCCCAGCGCGGGAGACAGGAT
>DAOTXK010000417.1:0-16665 GCA_034435395.1 Anaerolineae bacterium
CCCGCAACCCCCGCAGCACCTCTTCCCCGGAGCCGGCGGCGACGGCGGCCAGGTCGCTGGCGACCCGGTCGCTGGCGACCCGGTCGCTGGCGCTGGGCCTGCCCGTCTCCGGCGCATCCAGCGCGCCGCTGGCAGTCCCGGCAGGGCGGGCCGCTGGCTGTTCCGGCGGGGGCGCGGACGGTTCGACGGCGACTTCCGCCAGCGACGCCCGGTCCGACCTGCCCATCGCCGCCAGCAGCCGGTTGGCCTCCTCGGCGGTGATGGTCCCTTCCTGGAGCATTCGTAGAATCTGTCGCTGCGCTTCGTCCATTGTGGGCAGCTTCCCCTTCCCACCGGCCAGCCCGTCGCCCGTCGAGCCAGACTGGGACCGTCGGACCGGCGGGGGACGGTAATGGCGGCGCGTGGTGGCGGCGCTTATTGAAAGAGTCGCTGGGGCCGTCTACCAGTCCAACCGCATGTGGTGCAGCGTGCGGCTGGCGCGAAAGTCGTAGCGCTGGAAGGCGGCGGTGGCGGCCTGGTCATCCGCCGGATGCTCGCAAAACAGCGAGCGGTAACCCAGGGCCAGTTGCCGCGCGCCGTAGTTGAGCAGCGGGACTTCCAACCGGCCCGCCCACGCCGGATGCACCAGCAACGTCAGTCGCGTCGTCGAGCTGGCCAGGCTGGTCCTGGCCCACAGCGACCCGGCTAGTTGCCCCTCCTCGTAGACGCACCAGCGGGTGAGGCTGGTACCGCTCAGCAGGTCCAGCAGGTGCCCCCCCGGCGAGCGCCGGAATTCGCGGGGGTGGTACGGGCGCTGCCAGCCCAGGCCGCCGCGCTCCGGCGGAAACACCAGCGCGGCCAGCGCGTACTCCTCCCGCCAGCCCCGGCCGGGGCGGAGGGTGAGCCGAGGGCCACCCGGCAGGCGCGGGGGCGGAGGGGCCTGCCCGGCGCGCCGCCACTGGTGCCAGGTGCGCTCGATGCGGAACCCCAGGTTCTGGTACAGCCGGACCGCACCGGCGTTGTCTTCCTCCACCTGGAGGATGGCGGCGGCCCCGCCCCCGGCGGCGATGGCTTCCAGAGAGGCTTCCATCAGCCGCCGGGCGATGCCGCGCCGCCGGTAGTCCGGGTGCACGGCCACATTGGCGATAATGGTGGTCCGGCCCAGCTCGACGGGCACCCGCGCCGGGAACAGGGTGACATTGCCGACGATCTGCCCGTCCTCTTCCCACACAAATCCCTGGCCGATGCCCCGCACCATGTCGTCCATCAGGGCGAGCAGGCGGAGCAGCGGCCCCAGGCGGCTCAGCGCCCGCATCTCGTGGATGGTGCTGCGGCCGCTGGCGTCCATGTGGGAGGCGAAACAGACCTCGATCAGGCTGGCAATCGCCCCCAGGTCTCTGTTAAGGTTCACCCGGCGGAGGCCGCGCTGCCGTCCGCCGGAAATGGCGACAATCATCGGCTCTGGCTGTCCTTCCTGGCCGCTGGCTCGGCCCGCCCCCGCTGCGGACGGGCCGGCTGGTCGCGGGGCGTTCATGGACTGGCGAAGTCATCCGATTATACCGCCGGATGGCGCGCCGTCCCCTGATTTTCCGCCGCCTACCGCCCTTCCAGCGCCGCCAGGAGCTTCTCCGCTTCTTCCACCGTGATCTTGCCGGCCTCGACCATCTTTAAGATCATCAGCCGCTCATCGTCCGTGACGGGGTCAGTGGGCGGGGCGGGCGGGCGGGGCGGGCGGGCCGGACGCGGACCGCCGAACTCCACCGCCTGGTCGCCGATGACGAAGCGGAAGCCGCGCTTACGGCTCTTGCGGGCGACGCGCTCCGCCCGGCGCACGGCCCGTTCGGCCTGGCGCGCGGCCCTGTCCCGGATGCGCTCCGCCTTCTCGGCGATAAGCTCATCCAACCCGGCCAGTTGTTCGCTGAGGTGCTCCTCCAGCCCGGCCAGGCGATCTTCCAGATCGCCGGCCAGTTGAAAGTTAATGGCCATCATGTAATCTTCATCCTGGCCCACCAGCCGAATCTCGCCGCCCGCACGCAGCTCGACCACTGCGTCTCCCTCGCCAAAAACGATGTCGTCCGTGTCGTCGCCTTCCTCGATCGCCGCGCCCGGCGCGTCGATGTTCAGATCGGAGTCGGCGGGCACGCGGACGCGGACGCTGGCGTCCGCCGGCACGCGGCACACGATGTCGCCGCCGACGGTGAAGGCATAGGCGGCTGCCGGGGAGAAATCGGTGCTGAGTACCAGGTCGGCGCCGACGTGCGCCGCCCGGCAGGCGCCCGTCACATCGCGCACGTAAAGATCGGCACCGACCTGTTCGATGAGGGTGTCCCCTTCCACTTCGCGGATGGTGGCGTCCGCGCCGACGTGGCCGATCTGCACATCGCCCCCGGCGCGCTTGAGGCGCAGGTCGCTGCCGACATGGCTGGCGGTCACCGGGCCGACCTTGCGCAGGTTGAGGTCGCCGCCGACGTGGCCCAGGGTCAACTGGCCGTCGAGATCGGTGATCTTAACATCGCCGCCCACCGAATCGACGGTGACGGCGGCGTCATAGGGAACGCGCAGGCTCACGTCCCCAGCCGCTGAAGCGGCGATGACGCCCGGCTCGTGCTCCACGAGTTCCAGGCCGTTGTCTTTGCTGGCGATGGCGCGCCGCTCCCAGCCGCGCAGCCGCAGGTCGCCGCCCACGTGGCTGATGGTGAGGTGAACAGGACCTTCGTCAGGGAGTTCAAACAGGCTCATAACTTCCTCCGGTGAAAATCAGGGGCATCGCGACGCCCCTGCTGACCATCCATGCTCAGTCGTAGGTCGGGTAGGTTATCGAGTGGCGGCTGAGCAGCGCAGCGTCGGCGGCCTCCTGGCGCGCCTGGCGGGTCAGCCGCAGCAGAAACTGACCGCCCACCAGCATGACCTGTCCCAGCAGGCGCAGCAGCGCCCGCAGCGGCACCCAGGCCAGCCGCGCCAGCCGCTCGGCCCAGCTTGGCTCATGCCAGAGGCGAGACAGGTGGTGCCGGTGTTCGTCCGACAGCTTTTCCGCGAGGTATTCGTGCTCCTGCATCATGCCCAACATGACGTATGCCCTTCTCTACCGTTCCAACACTCCGGGGGGCGGCGGTCGTCGGTCGCCACTACCGGCTAGCCTTGCAGCAGGCGGATGGCGTCCTGGGAGGTGATCTTGCCCGCGGCCAGATCGTCGAGCACCTGCCGCCGCAGCTCTTCCTCGGCTTCCTCGTCCTCTCCTTCGTCCAGCTCGTAGCCCATGGCCACGATGACTTCTTCCAGGCGGCTGCGGACGGTGGGGTAGGAGATGCCGAGCGCTTTCTGCATGCGGGTGATTTTGCCCTCGCAGCGGAGGAAGGTCTCCACGAAGGCGAGCTGTTCCTCGGAAAGGTTGCCCAGCCCACCAAAGGTGAAGCGGCCTTCCACCGTCACGTCGCAGTCCGGGCAGTACAGCTTGGTGATCAGCATCTCGCCGCCGCACACCGGGCAGCTTCTTGGCGCAGAATACATATCGGCCTCACGATATTTAAGAATGACCTTGCAAATTTCAACATTCGGCTAAAGAATATCACCATGGGTGTGAAATGTCAAGTGTTTGATCAAAAATCATCAGGTTTGGGGTAAAAATATTGATGCGGCGCATAAAGTCCGATGCGGCGCATCAAGTTCATGCGGCGCATCAAATCCGAGGAGAAGGGCCTGCCCGGCGGCGGAGCCAGGCGGATCGCGGCGCACAAAGAAAAAAGCCGGATAAGGGGCGTTATCCGGCGGATCGGTCGGCTATCAGGGGGCGGGCGGCCTCGCGCTGGTCGGCGGACGTTATTCGTACTTCAGGCTGGTGGAGTCGCCGACGTTAAGCGAGCGGAAGCCGCCGTACACATCGACGTGCTGGCCCAGCAGGCTGTGCGACAACAGGATGTTTTTGATCCGCGAGTCGGCGTCGATGATGGAATCGCGGATGATGCAGTTTTCCACCTCGCAGTTGGCCCCCAGGGAGACGTAGGGGCCGATCACCGAGTTGGTGATCCGGGCAGTGGGGTGGATGTACACCGGCGGGACCATGACGAAGCCCTCGGCCTTGACGGCGGCGATGTTGCTCCCGCCGCGCTCCAGCAGCCGGCGGTTGGTCGCCAGCACGGCCTCGGTCGTCCCGGCGTCGAGCCAGGCGTCCACCTCCCGGACCTGGAACCGGGTGCCCCGGTCCACCATGATCTGGAAGGCGTCGGTCAGGTAGTATTCGCCTTTGGTCCGCCGCTGTTCGTTTAACTGCGTGGCGATGGCGTCCAGCATGGCCGCCGAGTCGCGGATGTAGTACATGCCGATCACGGCCAGCTTGTTATCCATGGTCTCCGGCTTCTCGATGAAGCGGCGGACGCAACCGTGCTCGTCGACGGCGGCCACCCCGAAGCGGCGCGGGTCCTCCACCTCTTTGACGAAAGCGATGCCGTCGGCATCCGTCTCCGCCAGGAAGCTGAGATCGGCCTCGAAGATGGTATCGACGAACAGGATCAGCACCGGCCCCTCGATGGCTTCCCGGGCCAGGTAAATGGCCGGCGACTGGCCGTTCAGCTCCTCCTGCAGGAAGTAGCGGCTGGGGGTGTCGTTGTAGTTTTCCCGCACGTAATCTTCGATCTGGTTGCCCAGGTAGCCGACGATGAACAGGTATTCATCGATGGGCAGGCCGCGCAACCTGTCCAGCAGGTGGCCCAGCACCGGCTTGCCAGCCACATGGATCAGTGGCTTGGGGCGGCTGTAGGTATGTGGCCGCAGCCGGGTGCCGAATCCGGCCAGGGGGATGATCACTTTCATGGGTGGTTGTCCTCACGATGGTTTGGAATGCCACTGTTAAGGCTTGGCGCTGATCTCTTCCAGAGACTGATCCATGGCGCTTGGCTTGTACTGGCGTATACCAGGACATTGGTGTCGATGAACACCGGCCTATCGGTCGTCGTCATACATATCCTCGCGCCGCAGGGAGAGCGTAGCAGACCACGGTCCCCAATCGTCCACCGGGAAGTTTAAAGGAGGGCGTTTTTGGGCAGCCGTGGCAGATGTGGGCTGCTCTTCAATCACCAGCACGACCTGGTACTCGCCGGGCGGTATATCGGGCGGCACCTGTAGTTGCAGGCGCAGTTGCCCGTTGGGGTCCACGACCGCCTGGGTTTTGAGCGTTCTCATCGGCTTGCCCTGATGTTTTGTCGGTTTGTCCATAGTGTGCCACAAATCTAGGGCCTGTAAAGGCTGGTTTGTCGCCGCTGCTCAGGCCAGCGCTGGGGCGCGCTGATGCCAGGTGGTGGCCTGTTGGTAGCGGTGCCCCACGCGCAGCAGCCGCTCCTCCTGGAAGGCCGGGCCGAGCAGTTGCAGGCCGATGGGCAGGCCCTGGCGGTCAAAGCCGCAGGGCAGCGACAGCCCGGCGATCCCCGCCAGGTTGGCGGTGATGGTGTACACGTCGGAGAGGTACATTTGCAGCGGATCGTCAACTTTTTCCCCGATCCGGAAGGCGGTGGTGGGGGAGGTCGGCGTGGCGATCACGTCCACCCTCTGGAAAGCCTGGTCGAAGTCCTGTTTGATCAGCGTGCGGACCTTCTGAGCCTGGCCGTAGTAGGCGTCATAATAACCCGCCGAGAGGGCGTAGGTGCCCAGCATGATGCGCCGCTTGACTTCCGCGCCGAAGCGCCGACCCCGCGTGGCCTTGTAGGTCGGCCACATCTCGCCCTGGTCCTCGCGGGGGCCATAGCGCACGCCATCGAAACGCGCCAGGTTGGCCGACGCCTCCGCCGTGGCGATCAGGTAGTAGACCGGCAGGCCATAGGGGGTGTGCGGCAGGCTGACCTCCACCACCGCCGCGCCCAGGTCGGCCAGCGTCTCGACCGCCGCCCGCACCGCCGCTTCCACCTCCGGCTGGATGCCCTCGGTGAAATACTCCCGTGGCAGGCCGATGCGCACGCCCTTGAGGTCGCCCTCTGCCGCCAGAGAGGCGGCATAGGCGGGCACGGGGAGCGGCATGCTGGTGGAGTCGCGGGGGTCATGCCCGGCGATCACGCTCAGCAGCAGGGCCGCATCCTGCACCGTGCGGCTGAAGGTCCCCACCTGGTCCAGCGAGGAGGCGTAGGCGACCAGCCCGTAGCGGGAAACACGCCCATAACCCGGCTTGAGGGCCACCACGCCGCACAGCGACCCCGGCTGCCGCACGCTGCCGCCGGTATCCGTGCCCAGCGCGCCCAGGGCCATCCGGGCCGCCACCGCCGCCGCGCTGCCGCCGCTGCTGCCGCCGGGGACGCGGTCCAGGTCCCAGGGGTTGTGGGTGGTGAAGTAGCCGGAGTTCTCCGTGCTGGAACCCATGGCGAACTCGTCGGTGTTGGTCTTGCCCAACATGACGGCCCCGGCGTCGAACAGCTTCTGCACCGCCGTGGCGTTGTAGGGCGGGACGAATCCTTCCAGGATGCGGCTGCCGGCGGTGGTGGGCACGCCCTGGGTAGCCAGCACGTCCTTGATGGCCAGGGGCAACCCCAGCAGCGGGGCGGAGCTGCCTCCGGCGCGACGCTGGTCGGCGGCGGCGGCCTGTTCCAGCGCCAGCTCCCCGGTGACGGTCAGGAAGGCTCTGATCTGCGGGTCCACCGCCTGGATGCGGTCCAGGTGGGCCTGGGTCAGCTCCACGGCGGTGATTTCGCCCGCGTTCAGTTTCTCCAGCGCCTCGGCGAGGGTGAGATCGATCATCGTTTGTCGTCCGCGTGTGGATGGCGGGTCAGCTATCGGGGGGAGTATACCTGTGAAGCAGAGGCGCGCCAAACGACGGGGCGTCTGCTGTGCCATGGACGAGGCTGCGCCAATGGGGCGGGCCGTGTCAGCGCGCCGACTGCACGCGCAGCGTCATCAGCGGGACCTGCTGCTCCTGTTCCGTGCCGGGGTTGAGCAGCAGGTAGCCGCGCTCGGCGTCCTGGAAGTTGTAGAGCGCCGGCACGCCAGCCGCAAACCGCCCGGCCAGCGCCCGCTGAAATTCGTCCAGCCGGCGGCTGTGGGTGATCACGACCAGCCGATCATCGTCAGCGATGCCGACAAAATCATCGGTGGTGCCGTGTTCGCGCACGGTTCCCAGGATCGTTTGGGCGGCAAATCCCAGCGCCTCATCCGCCGCCATAAAGCCGTACACGTCGCGGAACGCGGCCAGGCCCTCCAGGGAGACGTGCAGCAGGTGCCAGCCGGGCTGGTTGCCCAGCCGTTTCAGCTCGGCCTCGATCAGCGGCCCGCCGGGCAGACCGGTGCGCGGCTCGTAGAGGCGATCCTGGGTGGCCCGCCGGATGGCCGCCTTAACCCGCAGGTGCAGCTCCTCCATGTCGAACGGTTTGGTCACGTAATCGTCCGCGCCCAGGCTCAGCCCTTTGATCCGGTCGGTGCGTTCGGCGCGCTGGGTGAGGAAGATGATGGGGATGTAGCGGGTCAGCGCCGACTGGCGCAGTTGTTCGGCCACTTTCCAGCCGCTGAGGTCGGGCAGCATCACGTCCAGCAGGATCAGGTTGGGATGGCTGGCCCGCGCCAGGGCGACGCCGTCGGCCCCATCGGCGGCGTGGAAAATCTCATACTTCACCAGGTCGAAGTAAGTGGTCAGCAGTTCAGCGACATCGGGGTCATCCTCGATCATCAGGAGGCGTATGGTGGACATCTGCCCTAATTCCTACACCAGGCCGCGACACGATAAGTGTACCACGTGCCACCTATTTTGGGGGATTGACGTTAAGCCTGGGCGGGCTGCTCCCGGCGGGAAGCCCCGCGTCTCGTCGTAAAAGTCGGCGGCACGGTCAAAAGCGATGGAATCGGAGGGCATAGGGCGCGCTCCCGGTACTCCAATTCGGGACAGGGCATGCCCCGTCCCTACTCCAATCCGAAGCCCGGCGGAAAAACGTCCGGGGCTGGCGCGCCGTTCACCAGCGCCGCCACCCAGTCGCGGAAGGGCACGCCGTCCGCCGCGAATTCGTAAAACTCCGGGCGCGGCAGCAGGCAATGGATGTCCCCCTCGACGGTGTAGGAGTAGAAGTTGGGGGCGCTGTGGTGGATGTCCCACAGATTGGCGGCCAGCGTCTGGCGGAGCGGCTCAGCGCCGTTGATCCCCAGCGAGTTATAGTAGGCCTGCGTCATATCCCCGGCGCTGTTGAACTGGGCGAAGGTCGCCGCCGGGTAGGCGCTGGCGGGCGCGGTGAACAGCCGGGCGAACGTCATGGTCTGCGGCGTTGATCCGGCGAACCCCGGAATCCAGCCCGGCAGGATGTTGGTGGTCCGCCAGGCGGTGAACAGGGCGCTGAGGTCGCCGCGATAGCCCCCGGCGGAGTCGGCGAGCACCACGACCGGCACGTCGGGGTAGTGGGCCATGATAAACGGCGCGTGGTAGGCCGCTCCCATCCCCCCGGCGCTGCACCCTAGGACCACAATCGACTCCGGATCGGAGATGGAGCGGTACACCCAATCCAGCACGTCGCGGGCGTTGGGCGCGCCCCGGTGCAGCACCATGTACTGGCCCGCTGTCTCGTCGTAGTCCACGATGTTATCGCCCATGTGCATGTCGCCGGTGCAGTAGGGGATGTAGATGACGCTGAAGTCGGCGAAAGGGTTGGCCGGGTTATCCAGGTCGAAGATGCCCATGCCATCGCCCTGGCGGACCGGGTTATCGTTGGATTCGACCAGGTCCACCCGCGAGTCGTAGTTGTGGGTGTCGCGGCAGGTGATGTTGTCCCAGCAGGCCCCGCCGCCCTGGAAGTAGATCAGCAGCCGGTCGCTGCGGCCCCGGTAGACCAGGAAGCTGTAGGGCGAGCCGTCGGCGCAGGCGGTCTGGCCGCCTGGCTTCAGGATGTGCCAGCCAGGGGGTAGATGGGTGAAGGGGGGGAGGAAGACATCATCCCCCTGGGCGCGGGCCGCCGCCCCGCCGACGACCATCAGGCCGACCAGGATCAGGATCAGCGCCCGTCTGCCCACTTATTTTTCCTCCCCCTGCGCCGCAGCCGGAAAGGGGCCGCCGCGCGCCTCAGCCAAGAGAGGCTCGCCGCCCAATCCCGGCGCGCCCGGCAGCCCCTCAGAAGGCCCCCTTATGCGAAGTTCTCGGTCCGGATGTCCAGATGCATCAGCGGGCGCTGTTGCATGCCGCCGCGGCTGTCTTCCAGCAGGATGTAACCCTGCTCGCGCTCTATGAAGCTGTAGAACTGGAGTAGTCCTTCATTCAGGCGGGCCTGGAGGGCTTCCTGAAGGGCCGGGGCCTGGTCGCGGGTGGTCAGCACGATGAACACGGCTTCCCGATGATGGCCGACAAATGCCTCATCGCCGCCCAGCGCCCCCACGATCTCGTTGATGGTATTGGCGGCGTAACGCAGCACGTCGTTGCCGGAGATGAAGTTGTAACGGGCGCGGAAGGCTTCGAAGTGGGCGATGGTCAGGTCCAGCCGGCACCCATCGGCCCGCCCCCGCCACTCGTTAATTTTTTCGGCGATGATGGGGCCAGCGGGCAGGCCGGTACGCGGCTCGGTCAGCCCCTCGCGCTGGGTGCGCTGGATGGCGTTGCGCACCCGCAGCCCCAGGATTTCCACGTCGAAGGGCTTGGGGATCACGTCATCAGCGCCTTCGGCCAGCAACTGGTTCTGGCGCATGGTATCGCGGTAGCTGGTGATGAACATGATCGGGATGTGCGCCGTCAGCGCGCTGCGGCGGAGCTGGCGGAAGACCTCCACCCCATCCACCGCGCCCAGCGTAGCCGCCAGCAGGATGATGTTGGGCCGCTGGCGGGCCGCCAGACGGGGCGCTTCCTCGGCGCTGGCCGTGGTCAGCACCTCAAACCCCTGGCCGCCGAAATACAGCTTCAGCGGCTCCACGACATCGGCTTCACGGTCGACGATCAAAATGCGCCCCGGCGTTTCACCCTGGTCGGTCATCGGTCCCCGTCCTATTCGCGCCTGCCCGGTCAGGGGCTATCGTCCAGCACGGCGGAGACGCGGAACTGGTCCGCCGCTGCATCCGGGGCGTTGGCCAGCGCCGCCGCCGGGGGCAGCGACGGGGCGACCGCGTCCGGTCGCAGGACGTTGTGGAGCGGCAGCACCGAGGCGGTCGGGGGGATGGCGGAGGTGTCCAGCTGGTTGAGCTGGCTCACGTAATCCAGGATGGCCGAGAGCTGGTCGGCGTACCGGTCGATTTCGTCCGGGGTGAGGGCCAGCTTGGCCAGCTCGGCGATGTGTTCCACCTGAGCCCGGCTGATCTTCACGGACGTTCCTCCCCTGTCAGGCCCGGCGAAGCGGGCAGGCATCGATGGTTGTTGGGCTCATTATAGCCCAAATCGCCGGGAGGGGTACCCCAGGGGCAGCTTTCCCGGCATGGGTAATGAGTCCCGTGGCGCAGCGCCGGGATCAGGACTACAATCAGGTTAATCATTCGAGGAATATTGAGTCATCATCCATGACGTGTCGCATGTTTACGCTTCCCGCTTCTTACGAGGAGATCATTGCCCATAAGCGGAAGGTCCTCGCCCAGTTGCAGGTGGTCACGCCGCTGGCCAGCCTGCGCGCCCTGGCCAGCATGCAGGATAGGCCCCAGGATGTCAGCAGCGCCATCCGCGAGACCCGCGTGGCCCTGCTGGCCACGGTGCAGAACCCGGCGGCGACGCAACCGGGCGACGAGGCCATCCCCTATGACCCGGTGGCGCTGGCCCGGCGGCTGGTGCGGCAGGGGGCGCAGGCCCTGGCGGTGGCCACCAGCAAGCACTTTCACGGCGGCAGCATCGAGCACCTGACCCACGTGGCCAACGCGGTGCGGGTCCCCGTCATCCGCCTGGATTACGTGCTGGACGAATACCAGGTGGTGGAGACGCGGGCCGCCGGGGGTGACGGCCTGATCCTGATCGCCTCCCTGCTGTCCCGGCTGGACGAGGACCTGGAACGGTCGCTGATCTCGATCACGCAGCGCAACCTGCTGACCGTGATCGCGCAGGTGAATTCGGCGGAGGAGCTCCAGGCCGTGCTGCCCTATGAGCCGCGCGTGATCGCCATCAACAACTGCGATCCCCTGACCGGCGCGGTGGACCTCACCCTCACCAGCCGCCTGCTGGAACTGGTGCCGGGGCACATCTCGGTGATCAGCATGGGTGGCATCCACGCCCCGGAGGATGTGGCCGCGGTCATGACCGGCGTGGACGGGGTGCTGGTGCCCCAGGAGCTGCTGCTGAGGCCGGATACAGCGGCGGCCATCCGGCAGTTGTTGGGTATCTACATGCCACCCTCGGCGCTCGACTCCGACCCTCCGTCCAGCACGACCCGGTGACGCGGCGCGGCCTCCCCCGGCCAGGCCCGGAGTTCCCCGGAGAAGAACCCCTTCCCGGCCTGATTTTATCTTCTCGTTTTAGCACATTTGTGCTAAAATAGGGCCGTGTGTTTTGACAGAGACGGATGAGTACAGTAGCATAACCCTGGCGAGGGCGTTCCCATCACAGCCGCTATAATATGGAGGGCTTTTCCCGTCTGCGGGCTGGCCGCCAGGGGCGCGAAGGAGAAAAGAAGGATGTATCAGTACACGGTTATTGTCGGCAATGTCGGGCGCGACCCGGAGCTGCGCTACACGCCCAGTGGGGTCGCCGTCTGCGATTTTTCGGTGGCGGTCAACCGGCGCTGGACCGACCGCGAGACCAACGAGCAGAAAGAGAAAACCACCTGGTTCCGGGTGACCTGCTGGCGCACGCTGGCGGAGACGGTGAGCCACTACGTCACCAAAGGCCGCCAGGTGCTGGTCACCGGCGAGGTGGACGCCTCCGCCTGGGTGGACAACGAGGGCAGCCCTCGCGCCCAGTTAGAGCTGACGGCGCGGGACGTGAGGTTCCTGGGGCGTCGCGAAGAGGGGGACTACGGCGCGGAAGGGTCCGGCCCGCCGCCGCCAGAAGACTTGCAGGACATCCCCTTTTAGCCTGGGCCTTCAGCCCATGCCGACCATGAGCCATCCGGCGAGCGGTGTGGGCTGCCAGTTGATCGCCCTCTGGGCCGCGCCGGGCCTTCGGGCGGCGGTCCGAGGAGGTGATGGATGCCGTTTTCCCCCCGGATGCCGGTTACGGTGAGCGCAGCCGTGCGGCGGGATGACCGGCTGTTGTTTGTGCGCGATGCCTATGGCGATTTTCAGGGTGTGTGGACATTTCCGGCGGGTTTCGTCGAAGAGGGCGAACAGCCCGACGTGGCCGCCATCCGCGAGGCGCAGGAGGAAGCCGGGGTCATAGGCGCGATTGAGGGGCTGGTGAGCGTTGTCACATTGCTGTGGCGAGGTGCCCCAATGCTTTATCTGGTCTTCCTGGCGCGCCATGTCTCCGGCGAACCGACCCCCGACGGCCAGGAGACGGAAGCGGCGGCGTTCCTGGGGCTGGCGGCGTTGGACGAGCTGCCGTTTGACGGGCAAAACGCCTTCCTGGCGCGGCGCATTCTGACCGGCCAGGCGAAGGTGCTGCTGCCGCACGATAACCGGGATTGGTTCGCCGATTATCGGACGACGTATGTCTGACGCCGGGCCGATTCCCTGAAGATGAGGATGTGGGGGGCCGCCGTCTGCCGTCGTGTTCAGATGAGGGAGTTATGATGACCGAAAAGCCGTTGACGCCGCTGCCCAAACGGACCCAGATCCAGGTGGAGCTGCCCGCGAACCTGAGCGCCTTGTACGTCAACTTCGCCATGATCACCCAGACCCTGTCCGAGATCATCCTCGATTTTGCCCAGGTGCTGCCCAATACACCCAAGGCGCGGGTGCAGTCCCGCCTCATCCTCACCCCGACCAACGCCAAGCTGCTGTATAAAGCGCTGGGGGAGAGCCTGGAGCGGTACGAATCGACCCACGGCGAGATCCGGGTGCCGCCCACCCTGGCCGACCAGCTGTTCCAGGCCGTGCGGACTGACCTGCCGCCCGGCGAGGCCCCGCCGGATAAGGAAGCGCCCGCCGGTCAGGGCGACGAAGGCGGCGACCATGAATAACCTGGACGCCATCGCTGAGGCCATCCGCGCCAAGTGGGAACAGATGGACGAACAGCGGGACGCCGCGCTGAAGAGGTCGCGCGACCTGATCCGCCACTGTGCGGACATGATCCGGGCCGTCCACCGCCATCAGTGGGAGGCCGTGGCGGAGCGGATGGCGGCCACGCGCGCCGCCGCCGCCGACCTGCGCCAGGCGGTGGCCGGGTACCCCGCGCTGGAATATGCCGGTTACACCCAGGACGCCTTCCGGGAATACGTCGAGGCGGTGATCACCTATGCCCTGGTGCGGGGCGATGACCAGCTGCCGACGCCGGAAGCGCTGGGCGTCCTGCCGGATACCTACCTCAACGGGCTGGCGGAGGCCGCCTCCGAACTGCGGCGGCACATCCTGGACCTGCTGCGCGAGGCGCACAACCAGGAGGTGGAGCGGCTGCTGGCGGCGATGGACGCCAGCTATACGGTGCTGTTCAGCTTTGACTTCCCGGACGCGGTCACGGGTGGGCTGCGCCGCCGGGTGGATCAGCTGCGCGGGGTGCTGGAGCGCACGCGCGGCGACGTGACGCTCAGCCTCCGCCAGGACCGTCTGATCGAAGCCCTGCGCCAGGCTGAGCAGCGTCTGGGCCTGGAGGAGCGGCCTATTACGTCTGCTTTGCCAGGCACACAGGAGGATCAATAGTTTAGTTTGAGGAGGTGTCTTCATGCCAGACGACACCGCGGCGCGAGTGAATCATATCCGCGACATCAATGCCCGTGTGCGCGCAATTATCGAACGAGAAACGGTTGGCAAGCCGTTTTGGGTTGGAGGGCTGGTCTGCCGATACCATATTTCCGATTTCGGTCACGTGTATTTCGACCTGTATCACGGCAACCATTCCATTGCCTGCATGATCCCGGAATCGGCACGAGGCGGGTTGGGTTTCACTGTGGCCAATGGGATGGAGATCGAAGTTTTCGGCACGCTTCGGGTGTATGAGCCAAGGGCCAAGATTGAGATTGAGGTCGAGAGTGCCCGGTTGATCGAGCGGGGCGCTTATGCCAATTACATCGATATTGAGGAGCAATTGCGACGAAAAGGGTTGTGGCCCAGGCGGAAGCGGCCTCTACCCGAACAGATCACCAGGATAGGACTGATCACCAGCAAGCAGAGTGATGCGCTACATGACTTCGAGGACACCTATCGTCGGGAAAGCGCGGGGAATGTAGCCGCCATACAACTGGTTGACGTTCGTGTGCAGGGCGAGCAAGCGCCGCGGGAGATCGCCGATGCGATTAACCGACTCAATCAGGAAGCAGAGGTCGATGTCATTGTGTTGGTACGGGGTGGTGGTCGCGCGGCAGAACTGGCCACCTTCGATGACTATTTGATTGCCGAAGCTATCTGTCGATCCGACATCCCAGTAGTGACCGGTATCGGCCATCAACGCGATGAAACGTTCGCGGATCGCGTGGCGGATGTGGCCGCCATTACGCCAACCGATGCGGCCCTCCGACTGGCGAAGGGCACGGGCGAGCTGGTAAGGATATCTCCACTGGAAGAGCAGGTTGCCGATGCCGGGCGATTGTTCAACCAGGCTGTCCCTGCGGGCACGCGCACAACTCAGAGTCCGGATTGGCTGATTTTTGTGGTGGCCGCGATTGGTATCGCAATTTTGACGGGGATATTCCTGTTGCTGCTCTTGCGGTAGAAGGCTTGTCGCTGCCCAGCGCCGGGATCGCGTACAGAATTCATGGGTTCGCCGGGCCGGATTTTAGGCTATAGTATAAGTACTGGCGGTAAGCCTGGTGTTATAGTGTTTAGGGAAGAGACTATAGCCATGTCTACCAGTGCGCCCATGACCTCCAATCACGTTCAGTCCGAACCGTATTTCACCATCAAAGAAGACGGGGTACCGGCCCGGCGGGTGGCCCTGACCGAATTCCCCTGCACCATTGGCCGGGCGCGCGACTGTGACCTGGTGGTCGACCAGACGGCGGTCTCCCGCCTGCACGCCCGCCTGGACTTTGAGCACGAGCAGGTCACCGTCACCGACCTGGGCAGTACCAACGGCACCTACGTCAACCGCCAGCGCCTCGAACCGCACCGGCCCCGTCGCCTGAAGTCGGGCGATGTCATCAACCTGGGGGGAGAGTGCATCCTGGAGTTTGACGATCCAGCGGCCACCGCCACCATCCCCCTGGTCGACGCGGCCATCCCCGGCCTGGTGCTGGATGAGGCCGCCGCTGCCGTCAGCATCGATGGCGTCCGCCTGGACCCGCCGCTCAGCCCGGGGCAGTTTGCGCTGCTGCAATTGCTGGTGGAGCAGGCAGGCTCGGTGGTCACGCGGGACGACATCCGTGTTCACGTGTGGGGCGAGGGCGAGGAGGTCAGCGACCAGACGCTCGACGCCCTGGTCAGCCGCCTGCGTAAGCGCCTCACCGCCGCCGACCCCACCCACGAATATATCGTCACCCGGCGCGGCTTTGGCCTGATTTTCCGCAACAAAGCCTGAGGAGGGGCGGCATCAGGCCAGCGTCAGCCAGTTGTGGGGGGGATGTGGGTCGACCGGAGGCGGGGCGGACGTTTTCCGTCAAGTTGCGCCGCCGGAGATCGATTATTGTGGTAAGCGTGGTGCGAGGCTCTAAAGCCCCCCAGGGCCTCATCACCACACTCCCCCAATTCCCCGAAGACCAAGCGCTCCTCCCTCCAGAGGAGCGCTTGGAGTCTGGCGGGTTACGCTCCGGCGGGGAAAATTACCGCGAGAAGGAGAACTGGGCTCTGCCGCCCCGGCCCGAACGGGTGAGCACCACATTGCCGTCCACCCGCACGGTGAGTGTCCAGTTGGCGTCTCCCGCGCCGCAGGTCGAGAACTGGTTGACGAACACGGTGTAGGTGCCAGACGGCGCCCGCCCGACCGGCCAGAAGATGTTCTCCGCGAAGTTGGTGTTTGAGCCGCAGGGGAAGTTGGAGTCGATGTCCAGCGTGCCACCCGTCGACGACTGGCGGTTGCCGAAGAAGATGTCCTCGCCAGTGGGGTCGACCACTTCCAGGTCCATGTCGGCCAGGTTGTCCCAGATCAGCGTGACCTGCACGTCCCCGGTGCCCAGGGTGATGCCGGTGGGCGTGGTCGAGGTCTCTCCGGTGAGGGCCTCTGCCAGTTCCGCCGCCGTGGGCAGGGAGGGCGGCTCCGGCACGGTGAAGGCCTCCACCATCTGGAAGCCTTCGGACAGCCCCTCATAGCCCGCCCACTCGTCGCGGTCCAGCGGGCGGAAGTTCTGCGGCGCGCCGACCGGGATGGAGTTGCCCTGGTCGTCGAAGCCCAGCGGCACGTCGGCCTCCAGGCCCGCCGGGATGGTCAGGGCGTAGGTGCCGCCCTGGGGAAGCTCCACCTCGATCACCGCCTGGCCCTGGAAGGTGGTGACGGTCATCTGGTTGTCCTGCGGGCGGCGCAGGGCGGTGGTGGAGCCGAGGGTGAAGCGCACCCCGTTGGCGTTGAACGAGACTTCCAGTCCCTCCGGGCTGTCCACCAGGATATGATCGGGCAGGGCCTGCTCGCAGACCGTCGAGCCTAAACCGGTGCGGAAGTAAAAGGCCTGCAACGGCCCGAAGACCTCGGTCTCCGTCACCGCTGGCAGGGCGCGCAGGTCGCCGTCGGCGCGCACGAACTGGGCCGAGATCCACACCCGCTGGCCGCTCTCCTGCACGACCTGCACCCAATCGCCCGCCGCATTGCGCCCGATG
>DAOTXK010000418.1:0-2414 GCA_034435395.1 Anaerolineae bacterium
GGTCTTCTGACCAGACACGCGGTATCAAGCTGATTATGGGATGAGGAATTAGTGGGGTTGAGAAACCTGCGGGAAATTCTGATCGGGTCTCCCTTGCCGACGCGTCGCATGGCCGAGGAGCGTTTGAGCAACTTTCAGGCACTGGCGGCGCTTTCCCCTGACGCGCTGGCCTCCATCGCTTACGCCAACCAGGAAATCTTTCTGGGCCTGGTCGTGGCCGGCGGAATCGGTTTGAGTTATGCCGGGACTATCGCCCTGGCCATTGCCCTCCTCCTGGCCATTGTAGCGCTCTCGTATTCGCAGGTCATCCGTGCCTATCCCGCCGGTGGCGGCTCCTACACAGTCGCCCGTGAGAATCTGGGAGAGTATGTCGGGCTGACCGCGGCAGCCGGGCTGTGCCTGGACTATCTGCTGAATGTTGCTGTCAGCATGGCGGCGGGAGTAGCCGCTGTAGTTTCCGTATTTCCTGGGCTGTGGCCTCACCGTGTCCCCTTCTCGTTGATCTTGCTGGTCGTCATCACCGTGGCCAATCTGCGCGGCGTCCGCGAGGCTGGGGCAGTCATGGTCTGGCCGGTGTATGGCTTTCTGGTCACCTACCTCTTGATGATCGGCGTCGGCCTAGTGCGTGCGGCAGGCGAAGGTCCCGGTTCGTTGGCTGTCTCTGCCCCGCCGCCCCTTCAGCCAGTGACACTCATCCTACTGCTGCGGACGTTCGCCGCTGGCTGCACAGCGCTGACTGGCGTCGAATCGATCAGCAATGGGGTGCCGGTCTTTCGATCACCAGAAATCAAACATGCCAACCAGACAATGGCTGCCATGGCAATCCTGATGGCTGTTCTATTCCTGGGCACGATTGGGTTGACGCAGTTTTTTGCCGTCGTGGCCGGGCCAGAGGAGACGATTCTCTCGGCGCTAGGGCGGCGGATATTGGGGCCGGGGGTGTTTTTCCTGATCGTGCAGGCGTCAACATTGCTGGTGTTAATGGTGGCGGCCAATACCAGTTTCGTTGGTTTTCCGCGTCTGGCTTCGGTTATGGCCCGTGATGGGTATATGCCCCGCCAGCTCACGTTTTTGGGCGACCGGCTGGTATTCTCCAACGGGATCGTGCTGTTGGCCGGTCTGGCCGGGATGTTGATTATCCTCTTTGGGGGGGATACCCACGCCCTGATCCCGCTGTTTGCGGTGGGCGCCTTCCTGGCTTTCACCCTGTCCCAGGCCGGGATGGTGGTTCATTGGCTACACGAGCGCAAGCGCGGATGGGTGATCAAAGTGGCCATCAACAGCCTGGGTATGGTGGCAACCGGCGCGGCGCTGCTGATCATCGGCGTCAGCAAGTTCCTGGATGGGGCGTGGATCGTGGTACTGCTCATCCCACTGCTGGTGCTGGCTTTCCGCAAGGTCCGCCTGCATTACCAGACGATTGCCGCTCAGTTGTCGCTGCGGGGCCTGCCGCCATCGCTGCGGCCGCTGCCGGAGCCGCGCATCGTGCTGCCCATTTCCGGCGTCCATCGCGGGGTGATCGAGGCGCTGCGGTATGCCCGCTCGATCTCCGACAACGTCACGGCGGTTTATGTAGAGATCGAGCCGGGAAGGGGCGAAGGTGTGCGCCAGAAGTGGGAAGAGTGGGGCTTTGCCCAGGACGCCGGGTTGGTGATCGTGCCGTCGCCGTACCGCTCGGTGGTGGGGCCATTCCTGGATTTCCTGGACCGGACCGATCGCGAATGCAATGACGGCCAACTGGCCACGGTGCTGCTGCCGGAGTTTGTCCCGGCCCACTGGTGGGAATCGCTGTTGCACAACCAGACGGCGTGGCTGATCAAGCTGGCTCTGCTGTACCGGCGGCGCGTACTGGGCAGGACACGGGCGATCATTGATGTCCCTTTGCACTTGAAGCGCTGAGCGTCTTGTCCCCTGACCGCTCCACGCTGCTATCTTCGTTGCGTCCCGGCGAGCAGGCTTCCCGGACGGGCCCAGGCCCGCCCGTTTTTTTTCTTCATCCCTGCCTCCGTCGTGTGGCGCAGGGCCTCCGAGGATGGCTGTTGCCCCTGGCGGCTGGCCGTTATAATAGCGACAGCACCGGCGTGGATGGCGTTTGGTCAGAAAGGACAGGCGATGCTCACCGGCAAAGGGATGTGGCTGTGGGAGATCGAAAAGACGGAAGCCGATCCGGCCCAGATGGTCCAGCTGGCGCAGGCCGCCGGGCTGGAGCATATCCTGGTCAAGCTGTCGGACGGCGAGTACGACTATCCGTTCCCCGCCCAGGACCCGGACGGGCGGAAAGAGAAACTGACCCATGATGTGATCACCGCCTTCCGCGACGCCGGGATCGTGGTCTGGGGCTGGGGGTTCGCTTACGGCGAGGATGTGGATCAGGAGATGCAGGCCCACCGGCTGGCGGCGCGGCTGCTGAAATA
>DAOTXK010000419.1:0-7264 GCA_034435395.1 Anaerolineae bacterium
GCCCGCCGCGTTGTCCCCCGCCGCATCGCGCCAGTCCAGGCGGGCCTGGTAAACCCGCGATGGGGGGAGGTCCACCCGCCAGCCCCACACCAGGGCGATTTCCTGCCCGGAGTCGGCTTCGACGGGCAGGCCATCGACGCCGAGCAGCGTCAGCTCGTCGTTGACCGCCTGGTTGATCAGGGGCGCGATGTCCGGCGCGGCGGGGGCCGCGGGCCGGGCGACCGTGACCGGGCCAAGCGCGACCTTCACATCCATCGGGTTGCCCGCCGGGTTGATCACGGCCAGGGCGCGCCCCGTCTCCGGCTGGTACAGCCCGGCCTCCACCATATACCTGCCGGGCGGCGTGCCGGGCGGAACCGCCAGGTCAAGCTGCTCCTGCACGTAGGTGCCCGGCAGCCAGTGGCGGGTCGCCAGGTCGCCGGGCGTGAATGAGCCGTATTCCGCCACCACGTTCCCCGCTCCGTCGCGCAGGCGGACGATGCTCGAATAGTCCGCTTCAACCGGTTCGCCATCCAGCGCCCAGTAAAGGGCCAGTTCCCCCATCCCGCCGGAGGGGATGGTGTCAGGCAGGTCCGCGCCCAGCAGCACGATCTGATGGTCGAAGCGGGCGGAAAGGGGCACTTCGGCCCCGACAATCGCGCCCCCCGCCAGTCGCTCCCGCTTGAGCGGCGTATCGACGTGGTCCAGGATCAGCGTCTTGCCCAGGAAAACGGCGGCCCCGACCAGCGCCGCCAGGATCAGGAGCTGGCCCGGCGCGTCGTCAGCCCCCGGCTGGCGGTCGTCGGTGCGATCCCCGGCGGCGGGAATTTTCTCCCCCAATCGCCAGCTGATGGTCAGCAGGGCGGCCAGCACCAGCCCCGCCCCCAGGCTGACGGCGACCGCCGCCCGCTGCACCGGCGTTGGCTCCAGACGGATGTGCAGTTGATGCGCGCCCGCCGGGACTTCGACGCTGACCAGGCCCTGGGGCGGGCGCGGCGTGACCGGCAGAGGCTCGCCGTCCAGCGTCGCCGTCCAGCCGGGGACGTACAGCCAGTCGAAGACCAGTTCCGCCGGTTCGTCAGCCGTGAAGGTCAGCGTGGCCCCGGTGCCCCGCCACTCGGCGTCGCCGATGGTCACGCCGGGCGGCGGCTCCAGGCGTGGGATGACTTCGCTCCCGGCAAACCGCTCGCGCAGCCGATCGGGATCGAGCGGGGCCTGGTTCCAGGCGGGCAGGTACTCGCCGTATGACGAGGCGGCGACCTGCCCCGTGGCCCGTTCGTAGGCCAGAAAGTCGCCGATGTTCTCCGCCTGGAAGTCCGGCAGGTCGGGCCGGTAGAGCCAGGGGACCCCATAGGCCATCATCGCCGTCAGCGCCAGACCGATCCAGGTGAGCCGACCGGCCCCTGGCGGGAGCCGCCGGGCGGCCAGCGTCACGCCCGCCCCCGCCAGGATCGCCAGCAGCAGGCTGGCCTGCCCCAGCGTGCGCCAGGAGAACTGGCTGTAACTGAACAGGGGGAGGGTCCGCCAGGCCCAGGCAGACGCCTCCGTATTGAGGTAGATCAGCAGCATCACCAGGGCCGCGGCCAGGACGAGAAACGCCCGCTGGCGACGTTCCCCCGCCCGCCAGGCGAGCGCCAGCCCGATCAGGCCCAGGATCAGCGCCGGCCAGCCCAGTGTGATCGGCGTGGGGGCCTGCATCTGCGTGGGATCGGCGGTGCGCGGCAGGGCCAACAACTCGCCAGGCGTCAGCAGGTGGCTGGCCACATCGATATGCGGCAGGTTCTCGGCCACGTGATTGATGCGGACGGCCTCCACTTCCGCCAGAGCGGGCCACCAGAAGAAGGCCGTCAGGGCGGCGGCCAGCGCGCCCGCCGTCAGCATCAGGAGCAGGGTGCGAGTCCGCGCCGGGCTGCTCAGCCCCAGGAAGGCGCAGTAGAGGACCAGCAGCACCCCGCCGTGCAGGGTGATCACGTTGTGGATGGGGATGAAGGCCGCCAGCAGCAGGACGGCCAGCCCAAAATCGCGCCGCCGACCATGGCCCGCCAGCCGCCAGAACGCCCACATGACCCAGGGCAGCAGGGCCAGCGCCGCCACTTCCGATGACGTGCCCCGCGTGACCGTGTCGAACAGCAGGTAGGGCGAGTAGACGTAAGCGACGGCGGCGGCGATCCCGCCCGTCGATCCCAGCCAGGCCCGACCCAGCTGGTAAACGCCCGCCGCGCCCACGAGCACCAGCCCGGCCATCCCCCACAGCCACGCCTCCAGGAAGCTCAGGCCCGACAGATGGAGCAGGCGCAGGGCGTGGTAGGTCAGCGGCGAGTAGAAGTTAAACAGTGGCGCGCCGTACCCGTAGGCGATGCCGGACGAATAGCGCGGCCAGAAGGGATCGTCATACCGCAGCGAATGATCGAGGATGACGATGCGGTAGAGGTGCAGCGCCCCGTCGGCGGTCCAGGGCATCCGCCCGCGGGTGAATGGCTGGATCGCGGTCAGCGACAGCAGGACTAGCGCCAGGCCAACGAGCGCCCCCCGCCCCCAGGGCGACTGGAGCCACGGCGCGGCGGTCCTGAAGGGAATCGGTGTGTGGGCCATGGGTGACCGATCGAACCTCAACGCTGTCTACGGCGGCGCGAGGACGGTCCAGCTCTGGCCGTTGGGGTCAAGCCGCAGGACGCTACCATCGGCGCTGCGGAGGTAGATTGTATCGCCGCCCGGCTCGGCGTCCGTCTGGATCGCGCCTTCGTAGGCCGTTTCCGGGGCCACGCCCAGGCTCAGCCGGTTGCGCACCGGATCGCTGGCCCGCCAGATCAGGCCCAGGATGCGCGTCGGCTGGAAACGCTCCGGCGGCGGCACGAAGTTCTCATCCCGGTCCGGCGTCTCGCCTTCCACATAACGATTCTGGAAGGAGGTCCAGGCCGGGCTGAGGCCATCGGCAAACAGCACATACACGCGGTCCTCCGCCTCGACGTAGATCATCCGCCCGCCCTCAAAAACCTGCTCGATGTGGGGGCCTTCCACCACCTCGCCCGCCGGGCAACTGGCCGGTTCCGGGGCGAAGAACCAGCGATGGGCGCACAGCAACGGCACGGCCAGCAATTGCTCGGCGTAAAACTGGCCGTTATCCACCGTCAGCAGGAACTCCGCCGTGCCCCGATCGGCGCGGGCCGTCCGCACGGTCAGCGAGCCGCTCGGCCCGACGTTCCACAGCTGGTTACGCTGGCCCAGATCGTCCAGGCGGTAGATGGCCGCCCGATCCGCCCCCCGCACTGACCAGAACAGGGTCAGCGAATCGCCGGGGTAGACGTAAACCGGGTCAACGGTGAAATATTCGATGCGGGGCGCATTGGGATTGGGGCGCGGCGTCGGCGTCTCCAGCAACGGCGGCGGGGTGCGCGTCGGGCCGAGGATGGCCGTGGGACTGGGGACACCGGTCCCGGCGGGGCGCGGCGTCAGGGTGTCGGTGGCCGTGGGCAGGATCACCGGCGTGCTCGATGGCGAGGGAGCCACGCTGCCGGTCGGCGTGACCGGCGTGGGAATCACCGGGTCCAGGACGCCGCCGCAGGCCGTCAGCAGGAGGCAACCCGCCAGGAAAAAAACGCCTGTCACTCGCTTCACCATGCCCCTGAGCATACCTGAAGACCGACGGTAACCGCAAGCCATCAGCCCCTGATGAGGGCACAGACCCCCTCGCTTGACAAGCCCATAGCGCTGTGCTACATTACCGCCAGGTTAATCTTTTCGCACGTCGATGTTAATTGTTTGGCGCAGCGCCCCCGCCCGGACCGATGCCCGGTCCAGCCGTCTGATGACGGGAGCGGCGCGCTGGCCAGGTCGCCTCGACACATGGGCCACCTTCGCTGGCGGTCGGCGGTCAGCGTGGGTGGTTGGGTGTCAGGGGTTCGCTGAGCGAGTTTGAGGAGACCAACCTTGGGCAAAACACGCACGGAACAACTGGGGGAGCGTCTGCGAGACCTGCAGGCCGGCTCAGCAGACGTGGAAGCAGCGGCAGTCGTGAGCGTGGACGGGCTGAGCATGGCCTCCTCGCTGCCCTCCAACATCGAGGAAGACCGCGTTTCTGCCATGTCCGCGGCGATGATTTCGCTGGGCGAGCGCATCGCCAGCGAACTGGGACGAGGACGACTGGAACAGGTTTATGTCAAAGGCCAGAACGGTTACGTCCTGCTGCAATCGGTGGGCGAAGAAGCCGTGCTGACGGTGCTGGCCCGCGAGCAGGCCAAGCTGGGCCTGATTTTCCTGGACATGAACCGCACCGTGACCGAGCTGGAAAAACTCGTCTAAGCGCGTGTCGACTGCCATCTCTGCGGCCGGGAAGTGAAGGAGGCTGGCGTGCCAATTGACAAGATGAGCGGCCTGTACTACCCGAACAAGATCGCCCGCATTTATATTGAAGCGATGGAAGATGTGATGGGGGTCAACGGGTTAAACGCCGTGTTGAACCTGGCGGGCCTGGGCCGATACATCGGTAATTATCCAGCCGATAACCTCAACAAGGAATTTGACTTCGCCGAATTTACCGCCCTGAACGCCGGGTTGGAAGAAATGTCCGGGCCGCGTGGCGGGCGTGGGCTGGCCCTCCGGGCCGGGCGGGCCTGTTTCAGCCAGGGGTTGAAGAATTTCGGGGCGCTGGCCGGGGTGGGAGACATGGCCTTCAAAGTGCTGCCCCTGCAAGCCAAAATGAAGATGGGCCTGCCGGCGATGGCCGCCATCTTCACCCAGTTCAGCGATCAGAAAAGTGACGTTGAGGAATACGACGATCACTTCCGATATTACATCCGCGAAAACAGCCCCGTCTGCTGGGGGCGCACCTCCGACAAGGCGCTGTGCCATGCCGCGGTGGGACTGCTGCAAGAGGGCCTGCGCTGGGTCAGCGGCGGGCACGAGTTCCGGGTGTACGAAAGCGAATGCATCGCCATGGGCGCGCCGGACTGCGTGTTCGTCATCTACAAGGAACCCATCGCCTGACGCCGGACAGGCCATCCCTCACCCCGCGCCGGTGCCGGGGGTTGGATCGCCGGCGCTGGGCCGGACCTCAAGGGGCTGATAGTGGCCGACAAGCAGCGAATCCTGATCGTGGAAGATGACCTCGACCTGGCCGAAATGCTGAATGCCTACTTCCGGGTGCAGGGGTACGAGGTTCTGACGGCCGCCTGGGGCGAGGATGCGGTCCGCCTGGGTCGGGAGGAAAACCCCAACCTGATCGTGCTCGACATCCGCCTGCCCGATATCGACGGCTACGAGGTCTGCCGCCGCCTGCGCACCCACCACCGCACCCAGGACATCCCCATCATCTTCCTCACCGAAAAACGCGACCGCGTGGACAAGTTGCAAGGACTGGAACTGGGAGTGGTGGACTACATCACCAAACCCTTTGACATCCAGGAGCTTCGCCTGCGCGTGCGTAATGCCCTGCAACGCGTCGCCCAGCACCCCCTCATCAACCCGGTGACCAACATGGCCGAAGGGATGCTGGTCGATGAGCGGCTCAACAAGCTGCTCTACGAGGAAGGCTGGGGGCTGCTGTCCATCGGCATTGAAGGGCTGGACGGCTTCCGCGAACAGTACGGCTTCGTCGCCTCCGACGATGTCCTGCGCGCCGTCAGCCTGATGATGAACAACGCGGTGCGGGAAGTGGGGAGCGAGAGCGACTTCATCGGCCATCTGGGCCAGCACGACTTTGTCATCGTCTCCGGCAAAGATAGAGTCGCCGCCATCCGCGAACGGATCGAAGTCCGCATCCGCCAGTCCATGGAATATTTTTACCCCCTCCAGGATCGCGAGAAGGCCCGCCAGGCGATGGAAGCCAACAGCCTGCAACTGGTCATCGGCGTCATCCAGGACTCCGACGGCCCGTTCGACAGCCTCGACGCGCTCAAAGAAGCCATCACCAAGGCCCGGCAACCGGGATCACCCGCTGCGACTCAGCTTTCCCAGTGAATCTGGCCCGCAGCGGGTCGGGCGTGTCCCCAGCGCCCCGCCCCCTCCCCTAGCGCCTCCCCCACATCACCGGATCGTAGGTGCCATAGGCGGCATACATCCCGTCCGTGATCTCGTAGGTGTTGCCCGTCTCCAGTTCCAGGGCCAGCATCAGCGCCGGACGCTCATCCCCCGGCACATTCACCCCGAAGGCCAGGTAGCGCCCGTCCGGCGACCACACCAGCCCCGGCGGGTTGGGGGTGTGTTCATTGGTGGCGAAGCCGCAATAGGCCGTCACCTGGCCGGTGGCTGTGTCCAGGACGTGAATCACGGCGTGGCCGACGTTGGCGGCGATGTCCGGCCCGATGATCTCCATCACCCAAAAGGCCAGGTGACGCCCATCCGGCGACCAGCTCACCGCCTTTTCCTCCTGCTGCCCGGCGATCCGCACCGCGCCGTAGGCCGCCGTCAGATCGGTCGCTCGGACCGCCTCGCCCGCCCCTGGTTGGATCAGGTATAGCTCCGCTCCGTAACGATCCAGCGAGGCATCGCGCTCGCCATAACCGATATAGGCCAGGCGCGAACCATCCGGCGACCAGTACGTCCCGCCGAAGTAGGGGCGAGCGACCGCCAGCGCCCACGTTTCGCCGCTGTTGAGGTCCACCAGCTCGATCACCGGCCATTCATCATCGGCGGGGGCCAGCCGCAGGCCATAAAATCCTCCCGGCTGGACGGAATACACGTCGCGCGCCTCCAGCCGGAGCGGCTCCTGGCCGCCTAGGGAGGCGTCCATCGGGTAGATGGACGGCGGCCCAACGGTCGGCCAGACCAGCCAGTGCCCGGCGTCCCACCATTCCAGCGCGCTGACGTAATAGGGGAAAGCCTGGTGCCGCCCGGTCCCATCCACGTTCATCAGCCAGAAGGTGGCCGTCTCCGGCGAGAGGTAGAGCAACTGGCGACGGTCCGGTGAGGGGCGGCAGTTAGGGCCGCAGGGGCGGGTCTCCGGCAGCGGGTAACGCATATTCCGGTCCAGATCCACCAGCCACATCTCATGGCGGGCGAAGGTGGTGACGATCAGGCCGCTCCCCTCAAACTCCGCGCGCGGTCGGAGGCCCGTCCCGCAATTCTGGACCAGCGCCCCATACGCCGGCAGCGGGGAGGGCGGCGGCAGGGTGGGCGTTGGCGTCGGCGCGCCCTGGCCCTGCGCCATCCCCGGCGACCCGTCGATGATCAGCCCGCCCCACGCCAGCAGGAGAACCGCGCAAGCCCAGCGCTGACGGCAGATGGACAAATATTGAAGGAAACGGGACATGGCACCACACGCTTCAAACCGGACCGGGCAGCCCATCAG
>DAOTXK010000420.1:0-11807 GCA_034435395.1 Anaerolineae bacterium
TATACCACAGGTCCAGTCAGTATCCCACATTATAGCCCTGTTTGAAAAATCGCGCAGGGTTTTGGGCCAGTTTGGGGGATGAATCGACCGATCGAGCGGCTGGCTGTGATCAGGAAGCGCTGTTGTGGCCGCCAGGGACAGACCCTTGCCCTGCCGTCTGCCGCCCGCTACAATCCCGCCCATGGCGGTTTTTGTGCTCTTCGTCTTTGGCGCGGTGGCGCTGGGCGCGGGCGTGATGCTGGCCCCGGCGCTGCCGCTTTCCTGGGGCGGCACGCGCCAGCATATGGCCCCCCGGGTGGGGCTGGCGGCGGCGCTGGCCCTGGCTTTTGTGATCGCCGGGGCGCTGTTCCTGGCCAGCCTGTTCGGCTGGGACACGCTGACCATCGACTACCTGTGGTTCGCCCTGCTGGTGAGCATCTTCCTGGGCGGGACGCTGGCCCTGGGGACCCGCCGGGGGGAAATGGCGGGCCTGGCCGATCATGAGATCGGCTGGCCGGGGGCGCGGGAGCTGGCCTTTCTGGCGCTGGTCCTGGCCGTCTTCGTCGCGCCGATCCTGGTATTGCCCGTGCCGCTGGATACCGACGCCCAGGGTTTCGGCTATCTGGCGCTGTCGCTGCGCGAGAGCGGCTCCCTGACCACGCTGGCCCCTTTCCACCCGGAGATCGAATATCTGTATTCGCCGGCCTTCCCCGCCCTGGTCGCCTACCTGAGCCGGCAGTTCGACGCCGGGCTGCACACCATCCAGTTAGTGACGGCGGCGGTGCTGAGCCTGATCGTCATCTGGCTGCTGTGGGACCTGGGCAACGAGGTTGAGGATTGGTTGGACGCCTCCGGACCAGCCGCCCCCGTGGCCGCCGCGCTGGCCGACGATAACCGCCCTCTCAGGCATGGCGGGGCCGTCCTGGCGCTGATGGGCCTGTTGGGGCTGGGCCTGCCGCTGGCCTATCTGGATTCGCACTTCACGGCGATCATGGCGCTGGCCTTCGCCCTGGCCTTCCTGGTGTTCATCACCCGCTACCTGCGGAGCGACCGCTGGCCGGACGCGCTGTTTGCGGCGGTGTGCCTGGGCGCGGTCCCCCTGAGCCACCCCGACACCACCATCATCCTGATGCTGGGTTACGTGCCCTGGCTGGGCACCATCTGGCTGGCGAGACCGCGTCCCACCCGCCGTCAGTGGCTGGTGATGGCGGTTGGCGTGCCGCTCCTGGCCCTGCTGGGCATCTCGCCCTGGCTGGCGCGGATCGCCCCGCTGCTGGGCAGCGGCATTGCCTCCCCTTTCGAGCGGGACCTCAACCACTGGAAGGTCCTGATTTTTATGCACGGCGGTCTGATCGTGCCCCTGGCGCTGGGCGGGGCCGTGATTGCGCTGCGGCGGCGGACGCCCCTCGACCTGCTGATGGTCGGCTGGCTGGCCCTGGTCGTCGACTTCAGCACCACAGGTCTGCTGGACCGGCTGACCTTCGGCCTGCTGGACCCGCTGCTCAAGTACGATTATCCCTTCAGCATCGCCTGGCACGGCCCGATCATCCCCTATGCCTACCTGGCGGGGTCGGCGGTCCTGTGGCTGGCGCGGCGGATCGGGTGGGGGCGGGTCCGGCGGTGGATCGACCGGTGGGCCTGGCCAGCGCTGGGGGTGACGGCAGCGGCGCTGGTCCTGGCGGTGATCTTCGCCGACTCGCTGCTGGCGTTGAGCAAAGGGCGGATCGGCTTCTTCGGCGCGTTTGCCTCGCACGCCGACGTGGCCGCCATGCGCTGGATCAAGGACCACACCCCACCAGCGGCGCGGGTGCTCAACTTCCCTGGCCCGCAGGAAGGCGACTGGGCCCCGGTCATCAGCGAGCGGGACACGGTCTACTTCCGCCCGCAGCCGTTTTTCCGTAACACCGGTCAGGTGGAAGCGGTGCAGGCCGATCTTTACGGCTTCTGGCAGAACCCCGCCGACCGGATATGGGCGGACCGGCTGCGCGGCTACGGGATCGACTACGTGCTGGTGCCGCAGGTGGTGGGCAATCCTGATTCCTTTGCGGGAATGTGGCGCTGGCGGGAGCCGTTCGCGTGGGCGATAGCGAGGCGCTCCTCGGTGGCCGACGCGCCGTACCTGGCGCTGGTCGCTGACTTCGACGGCGCGCAGGTGTATCAGGTGGTGGGAGGGGCCTCGTCGGCGGGCGGCGGGTAGCTGCCCAGCCATTTGACCCAGGGCAACGTTTCCCCCACGGCATTCACCAGCCGGCGATCCGCCGTCCAGAACTCGCAGCCGAGCGTCTGGGCCACGACCAGGTAGTTGGCGTCATAGGCCGTGGGCAGGTTGAAGCGCGTCGCCAGTTCGTAGGCGCGCGCGTGGAGCTCTGGCGGGGTGCTGAAGTCGATAGGCAAATCGAGAATCTCGCGCAATATCTCGGCACCGCGAATGGCCGGGATCACACCCTGATGGACGCTTTTTCGGCAGATCGATGTCGCTTCATACAGGAACAGCGGAGGCGCTGTCAACTGATACTCCTGCGCTGCCCAGCTAACCCACAAGGCCCTGGCGTTTGGTCGCAAAGGTTGCGGGAGGTAAAGGGTCAGTACCACACTCGAGTCAACGCAGACCCATGATGGCATTTAGGCGCTCTTCCCGCATCTCACGGTTTATATCCACCACGCCTGGCATGTTGATCACTTCGTCTTTTAACTTCTTGTGCAGCGCATCTGCGCGCTCCAGGCTTTCTGCCAGGGAACGTGGCCGTTTTTTTTCGCCCGTCTCCCGGATGAGCGGGGCGATCCGCGCCAGGTCTTGCTCCGGCAGGCGATTGATGATGGCGATCAGTTCCTCGCGGAGGGACATGCCGCACCGACCTTATCACTGAGCTGGGCAGCTACCAGCCTATTGTAGCATATCGCCAGTACCAAGCTCCATTAGCTCGACTCGCGCAATCCATTGTTTTTGGCCTGTTGCGCCAACTCTACGAACAGCGACGTTAGCGCTGTAATCTGCTCCGCAGTCAGTTTTCGCTCAAGTGGATGTTTCATTTCGCCTTTGCTTCCAACGGGGGTAAAGCCTGCCTGTCTGAACCGAACCCGAAACGCTTCGAGTAGTTCAGGTGCCCCAGCAACATATCGGTCGATTTGCTTAAACGCGGTATGCAACTGCCCTTTGTGGGCGGATCGTGGCCACCCATAACAAAGGGCTACATGTCTGCCGGAAATGTCGACATTGAGTGAGAAGCCTGTGACTCCCCAGTGAATGGGCAGTCCAAGCCTATCGGACAGTTCCAGGATCGCCTCGTAAACAGGGCGTTTGTTGTCATCACATTCTAACAGAAACGTGGCTCTATCGGTCAGGGAACGACGTTCAGTAACGACTGTCTTCGATCCTACCGGCTCTTTTCCGACCACGATGTCGGTTGACAGGAGCCTCTCGCCCGATTCGATCTGGAAATACTTGAATTCGATGCAGGTAACCCTGAGACCTTTTTGTCTCAGGAAGGTCGCCGTCTGGCGAATCTGAGGCGTCACATCCTGTCCGATGATGACCAGCCGCTGATTCTTGTTGAAAGAGACGGCTTCGTCTTCACCAAGTTCAAAGAAGTCCCGATGATATTCCGACAGGGTAATGCCCTCATCGCCGGTATATGCCAACAGAATCTGCTCAAGCTGTTCGTGATCGAGGTCCTTGGCAAATGAAGCGTATTCCAGGACCTGCGCCAATGTGTCGCGCGGGGTGCGGTCTCGTTTGAGTTCTACGACTGCCACGTCGCCCTCGCGGTCAATGGCCAGGAGGTCGATAACGGAGCCGAGGTTGGTAGGGACCTGCCGCCCTATGATCAGCAGTTTTCCATCTTCGACGATGGAATCAGGGTTGTTTTCCAGCCAGGACTCCAGAATGTATTCTGTGTATTCGGCCCTGAAGTCTTGCTCTTCATATTCCACAAACTCGTCGTTATCATGGATACGAAAGAGGCGCACGCTTTGATCCTTTCAGATTGCCTGTGACAGACAGGTGGACATTCCTGGCTTTTTCAGACCCGCGGGAACGTCTCCTGCGCTCTTACTCCCGATACATCCCCAGCAGGCGCTCCAGCCGGGCGACGCTGTCCGTCAGCCCGCCGGGGCGGTTACGGGCCAGCCACACCCGCCGGTATTCCACGATCAGGCTCTCCAGGTCCGCCGCCAGCCGGTGTCGTATCCGCTCCGGGAGTTGAGCAATCGTCGGCTGGCCCGCCTCCAGCCGGGCCGCGCCCAGTTGACAGGCGTGGCACAGCAGGTTGGCCGCCAGCTCAAACTCATCGGCGATCAGGTCGGCGTCCGGTCGGGTCATCTGCGCGGCCACCAGGTTGTCCATGGCCGCTTCAATGGCCGCTTCCGTCCGGGCCAGCGAGTCCACCGTCAGCCGGCTGGCCCACGATTCAGAGAACAGCCGGTCCGGTTGGAGCAGGAGCCAGAACAGGACCGAGCTGTTGGGGACCAGCACCCCCGGCTCCCGGTAGACGTTGCCCAGGTCGTAGGCCAGCCGGCCCATGGCCCCGGCCTCGTCGCCAAAGGCGTGCCGATCCAGGGCGCGGGCCATGTCCAGGTCCCGGTTGGCCGCCCCCGCCCAGCTGACCGCCGCGCCGTAGGCAAAGCCCAGGTAGGACACCGGCAGTGGGTGGAAGTGGCCGTTATCCCCCCAGTCGGTGTTCAGGTAGCCGACCGCGCCGTGCTGGAGGCCGTTCTCGGCGGCGTTCCACAGGTTGCCCAGCGTATTATCCGTCCGCCCGGCGATGGCGTTCCAGCTGGAGGTGCCGGGGCACACGTAAAAGGGGATGCCCGACCGGGCGAAGGCCGCACCGTGCGCGGCGAAGGGATGATCGGCCTCGTAGCCCCATTCCAGGGCGATTGAGTCCTGGGGCAGTTCGGGGATCAGGTCCGGGTGCTGGATGATGATGTCGCCCCAAAACTGCATGGTCCGCCCGTGCTGCTGGACGAGGTCGTAGATGCGCCGCAGGAAGTCCAGGTAAACGCGGCCCGCGCCTTTTTCCGCCACGGCGGCGGCGCTGCGCGTCCCCGGCTGGCCGACATCCCAGGTTTCGTCGCAGCCCACGTTAAACTGGCGGCTGGAGAAGTGGGGCAACAGCTCCTCGTACAGCCCGGCGAGGAAAGCGATCGACGCCGGGTCGGTGGGGCACAGGCTGAACGGCTCGTCGCTGTGATCCCCCCAGGGATAGGTGAAGCCCTCCGGCGCTTCCGCCAGGCCCCGGTAGGCGTCATGGGTGAGCCAGCGAGTCATGTGCCCGAAGGAGTTCTGGTTGGGCACCAGCTCGACGTACCGCTCCCGGCAGTAGGCGTCCAGCAGCATGATCTCCTCGCCGGTGACCGGCGAGGCGTGCGCCCACACCGTCTGATGGTCGCGGTAGGCGAAGGTGTGTTCGGTGTACAGCTGGAACTGGTTGACCTTCCATTCGGCCAGCAGGTCGATCAGGCCGTAGAGCGTCTCCAGGGTCGGCACCTTGTCGCGGCTGATGTCCAGCATCACGCCCCGGTGGGGGAAGTCCGGCCAGTCCTCGATGCGCAGGGCGGGCAGGGTATTCCCTTCGGCCTGGCGGGCGACCTGAGCCAGGGTCATGGCGGCATAGAAGGCCCCCGCCGCGTCATGGCCGACGATATGGACGCCGTCCGGGTCAACGGTCAGCGTGTAACCTTCGGGCCGGGTCACTTCCGCCGGGTCGATCCGCACCTCTGCGCCGATGTGGCTCCCATCCAGGCGGGCGGCGGTCAGCGCCCAGCGCGGCCCGATGGCGGCCAGCGCCCCCTGCACGCGCCGACCGACTGGCAGCGGCACCTCCGCCGTCAGCCAGATCAGGCGGTCGGGGATCAGGTCGAACGCGCCATCCAGAGATGTCACACGCTGCGGCTGGGGCAGCAGAATCAGGTCCTCGCTCACGGCTTCCTCCTTCTGCGCGGCAGGCGTCGCCAGGCCGTCGGCCAAGCGCCCGGTCCATAACCAGAGATGGTGGTATGATGGCAGTAGAGCCGTAGTATAACGCGATTCGCGCCGGTGGGAGAAGATACCGTGCGCCAGGGGGTGCTGGCCGCGCTGCATCAGGAGCCGGTGAGGGAGGGTTAGAGCAGCTCAGGGGAACAGCTCAAAGTACTCACAGTGGCGGGGCCGCACCGCCCGAAAATCGCGCTGGTCAACGGTCAAGAGATGCGCGTGACGTTCAGGCGTTCAGCCACGGCGATCACAAATGGTCCTTCTGAGTCCGGCCATTGCGCGGATCGATTTCCTCGCGCAAGATGTCCTTGGCACGGGCCGACAGATCGGCTGGCCCGCTGAAAAGGCCAATCGCCGGATCGTTTGCCTCGTCATATGACTCGGCCTGCCCGGCATCCTGGGGCTGCATCACAAGCATGAGTTGTAGCAGAGCGGCGCGCTGATCGTCGGTCAGCTTTTCGGCGGCCCTGGCCAGTTCTTCTGCCGTCACCGCGCCCACAGCACTTCCCTTTCGACCCATTTATATGCTCATTTTAACACGGTCGCCGTTACGCCCGCTTCAGGCCCGGATAGTCGAGCAGCATGACCTCCAGGGCCAGGCGGGTGTTGACGTTTTTGCCCAGGTCGTCCAGGGCGGCGCGGGTGGCCCGCAGCGCCTGTCGGGCTTCTTCGAGGGTGATCTCGCGGGCCAGCCGGTTGAGCATCGCCCGCCGGTCGCGGTTGACGGGCGGGACCCGGCTTTCGGTGGCGATCAGCACCACGTCCCGCCAGAAGCCCTGCCACAGGATCAGCGTCTCCCGCAGGTCGTCCTTGCGCCGGGGGTTGGCCATCACCTCCGCCCGCTGGAAGCGCCGGGTTCGGTTCTCGCCCAGGATGATCGCCAGGTCGTCCAGCGCCAGGTCGCGGAAGGTCAGGGAGTCGGCTTCGGTCAGGGCGCGGACCGCCCAGCCCATCCGCCCGCCGGATAGCTGGGCCAGCAGCGCGGCCTGCTCCGGGTCGGCCCCCCAGCGCGCGGCCAGGGCTTCTTCGATCAGCGGGGCCGGGACAGGCCGGAGGTGCAGCGGCTGGCAGCGGCTGAGGATGGTGGCCGGCAGCAGGTTGACGTTCTCGGCGGTCAGCAGCAGCACCACGTAGGGCGGCGGTTCTTCCAGCGTCTTGAGCAGCGCGTCGGCGGCCTGGACCGTGGCCTCGTGGAAGCGGCGCAGGATGCCCACCCGGTAACGGCCTTCGTAGGGGCGCAGGGAGAGCATGTGCATCATCTCGCGCACCTGCTCAATCTTGAGCGCCCCGCCGACGGACTCCGCTTCGACCACGCTTACATCCGGGTGATGACCGGCGGCGATCTTGTGGCAGGCCAGGCATTCCCCGCAGGGCCGCGCCGATTCATCCGGGTGCAGGCAGTTGAGGCGCGCCGCAAAGGCCCGCGCCAGCGCCGTCTTGCCGATCCCCGCTGGCCCGATCAGGAGGTAGGCGTGGCGGGTCCGCCCGTGGGTCAGGGTCTTTTCCAGGTGAGCGACGGCCCACTCGTGGCCGACGACGCCCCAGTTTGCCGAATGGTGAAGGGGGGTGGACATGGGACTATGGCTTTACCAGGAACAGGTCGGCCAGGGGAATCGTCAGGCCGGGGAGCACGTCCTCGCCATCGAGGACCTCGTCGCGGCTTAACAGGCGCGCCCTGCCGTCGGGATAATAAACGACCGCTGTCCGTGTCTCCGGGTAGATCACCCACACCAGCCGGGTGCCGTGTTCCAGGAAGTCGGTGATGCGACCCTGCAAATCGTCCGCCCGATCGTTCGGCGAGACCACTTCGACCGCCAGATCGGGCGCGACCGGCCAGTAGGACGCCGGGGGATTTCCCGGCACGCGGTCCCAGGAGAGGTAGGCCGCATCCGGGGCGCGTACAATGTCCGGGTCACGGGCCAGGATGAAACCCGTCTCGGCGGCGAAACAGTAGCCGAGGTCATGGGCCTTGACGAAGTTCCTGAGGATGCTGCCGATTTCACTGGCCACAATCCCGTGTGTGCCGCCTGCCGGAACCATCTCCACCAGCTCCCCCCTGACCAGTTCATAGGACCGGTCATCCGCTGGCAATGCCCACAGGTCTTCGGCGGTGAGTAGTTTTTCCGTGGTAACCATGCCTCACCTCGTCTCGCTGACTGGCAGGACTATTGTATCGCACCTGGTCAGGGTATCCGACGACCAACTGCTGAGGGCTTCTACAGCAGCAGCGCGCCTTCGTGCCGGAGCAGAGCGGCTTTGGTCTCCACGCCGCCATAGCCGCTGTAACCGACCATCATCCCGTCCGCCCCGATCACGCGGTGGCAGGGGATCAGCAGCGGGATCGGGTTGGCGGCCAGCGCCTGCCCGACGGCCATCGCCCGCTCCGGATCGCCCAGCGCGGCGGCGATCTCCCCGTAAGTCATCGTCCGTCCGGCGGGGATGCGCTGGATGTAGGTCAGCACCATGTGCTGGAAGGCCGTCTCCGTCCGCAGGTCGAGCGGCACATCAAATTCCCATAACTCGCCCCGGAAGTACGCGTCCAGCTGGCGGATCACGTCCGACGTGGCCCGCTGGTCGAGGATGGTGGGGATGTGGAACATGGCCCAGATCAGCGTGGCGGCCTCCGATTCGCCCAGCGGCCCCATCTTAACCGCCATCACGCCACGCGGCCCCGCCGCCACGTACACCCGCCCGACGGGCCGCCATTTGGTCCAGCCGATGGCGATCTGCTCGTCAAAGAAGCTCATCGCACTCCCTCCATCCATCAGGTCGTGCGGTTTTTTTCCATTATATAGTGGGTTGGCGAGTTTTGGGGGAGGTTGCCTCAGAGTCGCCAGATGCTCAAAGCATCTGCTGGAACCGGGCAAGCATCCTAAAGGCGCTGAGAAACCCTTGACAGCTCCTTCTGACACCGGGGCATCCGACGGGACGTACAGCCAGATTTCTCTCCGAACAGCTTGTGTAGATAATACCAGCACGCCGCCAGCCCGATCACCTCCAACGGGATCACCTATGATTGCGGGTCGGATGACCTTCGATGGGGCGAACGCCCTGACGGAGGACCGCGCCAAGCGCCTGCTGACGGCTGAACGCTGAGCGCCGTTCGCTCCCTCACTGCCGGACGAAAAACACCCGGTAGGAGGTGGTGGAGCGCTGGCCGTCCTCCGTGGTGCACTGGCTGGCCGTCAGCCCGATGGTGCGCCGGCTGCGGCCCGGTATCTCCACGAAGTAGGTGCGGTTGGCCTCCATCTGGAAGTCGGCGTACCCCTCGCCGCGCTCCGGCTTGAGGCCGGTATAGAAGCGGTCCTCGCCGCCGTCCCAGGTGACCCGCACCGGCATGCCGGGAAGTTGAATCCCGCCGCCCGCTTCGCGCACGTGCACCTCGATCAGCCCGGCCAGCTCCACGCTGCAATAGGTCTGCACGTTGGCCACGGCGAACTCGTCCGGCTGGGGGGCCTCGGTCGGCGTGCGGGTGGGGGCGACGGTCGGCGGGGTGACGCTCAGCGGGGCGGGCGGGGTGGGCGTTTTGCTGGCCGGCGGGATCAGCGTCGGCGTGCCGGGGAAAGCCGTGGGGAAGGGCGTCGGGCTGGCCTGGGCGATGATGAACAGCTCGCTCGCGTCGGCGCAGCCGGAGCGCCCCTGGGGATGGTAGAGGGCGATCATGGCCTCGATGGCGTTACGCTGGCTGTTGGTCTCGATGCCCTGCCGGAAGAGGTCGCAGGCGGCCTCGGCCAGGGCCTGCAACGGGTCGCCCGGCAGGCGCAGCTCGACCAGCCGATCCACCGCCCGGCGCAGGTCCCCGTCGGCGCGGTAGGCCAGGCTGATGGCGGTCAGGTACTTCACGCGGGCGTCGGCGTTTAACTGCCAGGGCAGAGTGTCGAACTCGGTGACCGGGTCGATCTCCCAGGTGTAAACCAGTCCCAGCGCCAGGCCGACGGCCAGGCCCAACAGCAGCGCCACCCAGGAGAACCGAAACCGTCTGACCATAAATCCTCCGTCTTTCCGCGCTGATCGCTGGCGGGTGATGAAGGCCCTGCCTGGAGTTGAGACCTGAGCAGGGTGAAACACCCCGTGGAACCTCCCGGCCAAACACCTGGCTCCGGCGTCATTGAGGGCCGCTCATCCCGGCGGCACCATCCGGAAGGCTTCCATCAACGGCGTGAGGCGGCCCATGGCCTCGGCCAGGGCCACCAGATGCCGGATATCCTCCACGTTGCGGCCCTGGGAGATGAACCGTTCGGTCACCATCTGGACGTAGGCGGGCACGTTGGCCACGTTCAGCGCCCGCAGGCGTTCCACCGCCCCCTGCAGGTCGCCGTCGCCGACGTAGCCGTAAGCGATCATGACCGTGTAGTCGTCGCGGTGGGCCTGGTCCAGATAGTGCAGCGGGCTGTCCACGTACTGGACAGGGGCCTGCACCCAGCCGATGTACAGGCCCAGCCCGATGCCCACGGCCAGCCCGATGAGCAGCGAGATCAACTGGCGCGTCATAGCCACTCTCGACGATATACCCGTGATAGCCCTCACACGCTGTGGGCACTATTGTAGCAGGTTTTGGGGCCGATGACCCGACTGGTTTACGGATGGCGACCGGCAGACAAAAAGCCAGGCGACGGACCTGGCTCCAGGATGCCGGAGGTGGGACTCGAACCCACAAGCCTGGTTAGGGCGATCGATTTTGAGTCGATTGTGTTTGCCTGTTTCACCACTCCGGCGAGGGGTGGACGCGCGTTTATCATAACACAAAACCGGGGCGCGGCCAAGGTTCGCTCATGACCGGCCGGGGGCGGGCGCGGGCGGCGTCGCGGCCCGGCGGGACAGCCAGGCGCTCACCAGCCGCCGGGTGCTCTCGAAGGCCATCTCCGGCAGATCGTCCGCCGTGAACCAGGCGACGGCGTCGGCGTCATCCAGGGGGCGCAGCGCCCCGCCGGTGATCTCGGCGGCGTAAACGATGATGATGCTCGCGCCGAACTCCCGCTGGCTGTGGAACACATCCAGCAGCCGCGTGATCGCCACTTCCAGGCCGGTCTCCTCCCGCACCTCGCGGATGGCGGTCTGGCGCGGGTCCTCCCGGTAATCGACGAAGCCCGCCGGCAGCGCCCACTTGCCGCGCTCCGGTTCCACGCCGCGTTTGACCAGCAGGACGCGGTCGCCCTGCTCGTCGTGCCGTTCGATGAAAACCGCCGCCGCCACCTTCGGATCGTAGAAGTGGACGTAACCGCAGTCCGGGCAGACGGGCCGGACCTGACCGAAACACTCGCGCCGGACCAGCCCGGCCCCGCAGCGCGGGCAGTAATTGACGGGAGGGACATCGGCCATGACCTTTTACCCTTCCGGGGGGTTGAAGCGCCTGCTGAGGAGGCGATCATAGCCCGCTTTGGCGCGTTTCTCAACCGGTCGGCGGTGGGAGTAACATCGCCACGACGAGCTTTAACAAATCCGTGTGGATATCGACCGACGTAGCTCAGACGTGGGCGAGGGGGTGTCGTCGGACTGAGGTCCGACGACCTGCGTCGCGATTCATCGCGCCGCTACTATCGCGCTGACGGCCCGCCTAAGTATACGGGTTATTGTGATAGAGATCATCATGGCGAGGCCACCCGACTTAATTACGTCGGCTGAGCGCCCCGAACAATGCCGCCAGCGCCAGCAGGGCCGCGCCCGCGACAAAAAACAGGCCAGGCGCGATGGCGGGCGGCGGCGCAGGTTCCGGGGCTGCTCCAGGCGCGGGGACCTGCTCCGTGGCCTGAAGGGCCTGACGTGCGGCCCCCGCCTGGGGCCGGGGACTGGGCGTGATCGTGGCCATGGGGAGCGGAGCGGCAGCCGTCGGGAGCAGGGCCGCAGCGGGAGGTGGGGC
>DAOTXK010000421.1:0-1819 GCA_034435395.1 Anaerolineae bacterium
TCCTTCAACAGGCCCTTGGTCAGGTTCATGCCGACGGACGCCACCAGGAAGGCCCCGCCCAGGCTGGCGATGAGGCCGATGGTTAACTCGATCAACGTGCCCACTGTCCTGAAGAAATGGCCCAGGTCGGCCAGGACACCTTCCCGAAGCCGCTCGCCCAGCCAGATGCTCACCCCTCCCAGCGCTCCCAGGGTGAACACGATCACCGCCAGCAGCAGAATGTTCATCACAATGCCGCGCAGTCGGTAAATCGGGCTGTCCAGCGGCAATTCCACGCCGTTGGCCGCCCGCGAGGCCAGCCCAAAGGCCGTAATCGCCACCACCGGGCCGATAATGCCCATGACCAGTTGCCGGCCCCAGTCGACGCCCAGCGTCCCCACCGGTGTCAGCAGGGCTGCGCCCAACATCCAGCCCACCGGCAGCAGGATGAAGCCCACCAGCACATTGCCCAGCGGCAGACGAATCTGGCGCATCAGGTTGCGGGCCGCCAGGAAACTCAGCGCCGCCGCCACCGGCACAGCCAGCGTGGTGGACATCAGGGCCAGGAAAATCGTCTCAACCATCTTTTCAATCACGGTGATGGTGGCATGGCTGAGATAGGGCAGGCCAACCGGCCAGCTCCCCTCCACCGCGATCTGGTGGACCTCCCCCGCGCTCCCTCGGATGCGCGGAATCTCGATGGCCGTCACAAAGTGGCCGACATCATCAATATCCGTGCGGACCAACGGGCGTGCCTGCCCCGTCGGCGGCACCCAGCGCAGAAACGCGTCCGCATGGGGCACAAAATCGAAGCCCTCGACGCGTATCGTATCGCCGCTCTCGCCGCAGGCCGGATCGAGCAGGACGTAAGGCTGGCCATCCTCTCGCGCCGATTCCTCCACCGGGCCGCCGTCCTGGCAACCCACTATGATGCTGACCGCGACCACCTCCGACTCACGGTCCTGCTCGAACACATCCGGCGACAGCAACTCGCGCAGCGCCCGCTGCATGGATTCCTGCCGCGTCGGGTCCTGGGTCTCCTCCAGACTGATATCGGTCACCCGCCAGCCATAGGCGTAAACCCACACGCCCACCAGCACTCCCAGCAAGATCACCAGCCGGCGCAACACACTGCGGGATGACGGCATGTTTTTTCGGTCCACCCAATCCTCCCTATGAAACCTCTACCCGGACGGCATCCTCACCGTAAATGTCCTTGAAGCGCCGGTCGTCGATGTCCTCCGGATCGCCGTCGAACTCCAGCCGGCCATCCTTGAGGGCGATGATGCGGTCGGCATAGGTTCGCGCCAAGCTGAGGAAGTGCAGGCTGCACAGGATGGTGATGCCATCCTCGCGGTTGAGCAACTCCAGGTATTTCATCACGGAATGCGAGGTCGCCGGGTCCAGGCTGGCGACCGGCTCATCAGCCAGCATCAACTCCGGCTCCTGCATCAGGGCGCGGGCGATTCCCACCCGCTGCTGCTGCCCGCCGCTGAGTTCATCGGCCCGGCTGTAAGCCTTCTCCCGGATGCCCACCCGCTCCAGCTTGGCCAGCGCCATTTCCTTATCTTCCCGCGAGAAATGGTTGACCAGGCTCCACAGCGGATTGGTGTAGCCCAGCCGGCCGGCCAGCACATTGGTGATCACACTGGAGCGCTTGACCAGATTAAACTGCTGAAAGATCATGCCGATCCGCCGCCGGATGTGCAGCAGTTCCTCGTCGGTGGCGGTGGTGATGTCGATGCCGTTCCAGATGATGCGGCCCTTGGTCGGGTCGATCAGGCGGTTGATGCACCGCAGCAACGTTGACTTGCCGGACCCGCTCAGGCCGATGATCACC
>DAOTXK010000422.1:0-5456 GCA_034435395.1 Anaerolineae bacterium
CGGCTACCTGTCCTGTGGGGCCTTTCCCGCCGAAAACGGGGACGGCCCGCCGACCGTCCCCGTCCGAGGAATCGTGAGAGAGGCGAGCGTTATTCTGGCAGTTCCTTCTGGACCACGACCTCGCCGGACTTGATGCTCGCAATGGCGGCGTTGGCGGCCTCGACGATCCCGGCGGGCAGCTCCACGCCGCCGTAGACGATCTGCAGGCCGCCGTTGGCGAAGGTCAGGTTGTAGGCTTCGCCGCCCAGCTGGCCCTTAACGATCAGCTCGACCATCTGGCCGAGGACCGGTGTCCAGTTGAAGACCTGGGAAGCCACGACGGTATCCGGCCACTGGCCGCTCTGGTCGCTCTGCGTGCCGAACCAGTAGCCGCCCGCCGCCTGGATGGCCTCGATGGCCCCCACCACCTGCTGGGCCGAGCCGGTCAGCACGTCCGCCCCCGCCGCGATCTGGGTCTGGGCGGTCTCGGCAGCGGCGGCGGTGTCGCCGAAGGAGCCGGTGTAAGCCAGCAGGATGGTGGCGTCGGGGTTGCTGGCCTGGACGCCCTGCTGGAAGCCATTGATGTAGAGCAGGGCGTCGCCCGCCGGGACCGGGCCGACAATGCCGATCACGTTGCTCGCCGTGAGCAGCCCGGCCATCACGCCGTTAACATAGCCCCCCTGCTCGGCGGCGGCTTCGTAGGCGAAGATGTTGGTGATGCCCTGCTCCTCGCCGGTATCGGAGGCGGTGCCCCAGGCGAAGGCGGTCTCCGGATACTCCGGCGCGATCTCAAACAGCGAGGTGCCGTACTGCGTGCCGTGGGCGATCACCAGGTCGTAGCCATCCTCGGCGTAGTCCCGGAAGGCCTGGGCGGCAGCGGTCACATCAAACATGCCCTCGCTGTAGGCGATCTCCAGCGCGTCCGGGCCGCCGATCTGCCGCTGGAGGTTGAGCAGCCCCTGGTAGATGGCCTGGCTCCAGGCCAGGTCGGTGGTGCTGCTGGGCAGCACGACGGCCACGCGGAACTGCTCCTCCGGCAACGTCCCCAACGGATAGACCACGCCGGAGATGATATCCGCCATGGCCTGCCGCCCGGCGGCGAAGACCTCATCGGGAACGCCGGCGAGGCCCTCGTTGAAGGCCATCTGCATCGCGCCATTGGCCAGGGTGGGGGTGAAGACGATACCGCCGTTGACGCCGTCCGCCCGGCTGTCCAGCATGCCCTTAATCACGCTGGTCCAGTTATAGACCTGGGCGGCGACCACCGTCTCCGGCCAGACGACCGACTGGTCGGTGTCGGTGCTGAACCAGTAGCCGCCGGCGGCCTGGATGGCCTCCACCGCGCCGGGGACCTGCTGGGCGGAGCCGGTCAGCACGTCCGCCCCTGCCGCGATCTGGGTCTGGGCGGCCTCGGCGGCGGCGGCAGTGTCGCCGAAGGAGCCGGTGTAGGCGATCAACACGTTTACGTCAGGGTCGGTGGCCTTGACGCCCTGGAAGAAGCCGTTGTTGTAGAGGATGGCGTCGCCCGCCGGGACCGGGCCGACGACGCCCACGGTGCCGCTCTGAGTCAGCAGGGCGGCCATCACGCCGTTGACATAACCGCCTTCCTGGGCGCGCGCGCCATAGGCGAAGACGTTGGTCAGGCCACGATCGGCGCCGGTGTCAGACGAGGTACCCCAGGCGAAGGACGTATCCGGATATTCCGGGGCCAGCTCAAACAGCGAGGTGCCGTACTGCGCGCCGTGGGCGATCACCAGGTCGTAGCCCTCGTCGCCGAAGTCGCGCATGGCTTCCGTGGCCGCCGTCACGTCGAACATGCCTTCGATGTAGGTGATCTGCAGGGCGCTCTCGCCGCCCATCTCCTGCTGCACAGCGACCAGGCCGTCGTACATGCTCTGGCTCCAGGCCAGGTCGGTGGTGCTGCTGGGCAGGATCAGGCCGACGCGGATCGGCTGGTCCTGCGCGCCGACGCCGCCGAAGGCCGTCAGCAGCAGGGCGACGACCATGAGGGCTGCGATGAGGGGATTCTTTCTGATCATGTTTTTCTCCTCTAAAAAATGGGAATTGGTCTTTGAGGGCGGCGGGGCGACTGGCTCCGCCGCCAAACCGCACAAGGGTTGTGTTGCGTACAGGCTTACTGCCACTGTAAGGAGCTATGGGGATTCTGTCAAGTCACAACATGCGGCGGCAGGTCCGGCGGGCGGTGCGGGGAGCGCCGTCTGCCGCCACGATGGGCACCCTAACTCTCCCCCCGCTCGAAGGGTTTGGTCAGGGCTGCCGGTTCGACGCGCTTGCGCTGCCGGGCGAAGATCAGCACTACGATGGTCAGGATGTAGGGGATCATGATCAGCAGATTGGGGTGGATGTCCTGCCCGGCGAACTGGATGTTGTAGTTCTGCACGAAGTTTTGCAGGATGCTGGCGAAGCTGAACAGCAGCGCCCCCGCCATCACCCGCCAGGGCGACCACGCCCCGAAGTACACCAGGGCCACGGCGATGAAGCCCGCCCCGGCGATCATGTTCTCCTGGAAGACGTTGGTCAGGGCGATGGACAGCGACGCGCCCGCCATGCCCGCCATCACCCCGCCCAGGATGACCGTGCTGTACCGCACCCGGATCACGTTCACGCCCATCGAGTCGGCGGCGGCGGGGTTCTGCCCCACGGCCCGGACTTGCAGGCCCCAGTTGGTGTTGTTCAGCACCCACATCGAGATCGGGACCAGGGCGAAGGCGAGGTACACCAGGGCGTTGTGTCGGAAGAAGGCGGTGCCGATGAGGGGGATGTCGCGCAGCAGGGGGATGTGGAGCGTCTGGAAGCCCTGGGCGGTGATCACGCCCCCGGCCAGCACCTTAAACAGCAGGCTGGAGAAGCCCTGCCCGAACAGCGTGAAGCCGATGCCGCTGATACCCTGCTCCGCCTGGAGGGTGACGCTGACCACGGCCATGGCCAGGCCCATCAGCCCGCCGACGATCATCGCCGCCAGCAGTCCGATCCAGGGGCTGGCCCCCAGGCCCTTCTCCGCCACCACGAAGATGGCGGTGAACGCGCCCATGTACATCATGCCTTCCACGCCCAGGTTGAGCACGCCAGAGCGCTGGGCGAAGACCTCCCCCAGCGAGGCGAACAGGAACGGCGTGGCGAACAGCGTGGTCAACCGCAGCACTTCCGCCGTCAGGTTCAGGATGTCGGTCATGCCGCCGCCTCCGTCGCTGCCGCCGGGGCTTCCTCCGCCACCGCCACGCGCTGAGCCAGCCGCCGGGCGGTCCGCCGCCGGACCCAGATGTCGCTGCTGACCACGAAGATCACCACCAGCCCCTGCAGGGCGATAATGGTGGCCGAAGGGACCTGCACTGAGCGCTGCATCCGGTCCGCGCCCACCAGCAGCGCCCCGAACAGGATGGCCGAGGGCACCGCGCCGATCGGGTGCAGCCGCCCGAACAGGGCCACCACGATGCCGCTGAAGCCGTAACCCACGGCGAAGCCCTCCACCATGCGGTGAGTGACCCCGGTCACCTCCACCGCCCCGGCCAGCCCGGCCAGCCCGCCGCTGAGGATCAGGGAGAGGGCCAGGTAACGGGGCACGCTGATCCCGGCGTAGCGGGCGGCGTCGCGGTTCTGCCCCACGGCCCGGATGCGGTAGCCGAGCGTGGTCCGCCACAGCAGGACGTAGACCACCGCCCCGGCGGCCAGGGCGATGAACAGGCCGACGTGAATCTGCGAGGGCGGGGCCAGCCGCCCCATCCAGACCTGCTCCGGGAGCTGCGCCGACTGGGGGACGCGCGTGCCCAGCGCCACCTGCTCCGGGTCGATCATCGGGCCGCTGAGCAGGAACAGCAGCACCTGCTTGCTGATCTCGTTCATCATCACCGTGCTGAGGATTTCGTTCACGTCGAAGCGGGCCTTCAACACCCCCGGCACGGCCCCCCACAGCGCCCCGGCCAGGAAGCCCACCACCAGCGTCAGGACCGCCAGCAGCGGGGCGGGCAGGGTCTCCACGAAGCCCAGCGAGAAGGCCGTGGCCGTGACCGCGCCGATAAATAGCTGTCCTTCCGCGCCGATGTTGATCATGCCGCCGCGAAAGGCGATGCAGATGCCAATGGCCACCAGCAGCAGCGGGGTGGCGCGGGTCAGCGTGCGGAAGAGGTTGCGGTCGCCGCCGAAAGCGCCGTCGATCATTGCGCCGTAGGCTTCGAAGGGGTTTTTGCCCAGCGCGACCAGCACCACCGCGCCCACGGCCAGCGCCAGCAACACGGCGATCAGCGGGGCCAGGGCCGCCACCGGATCGCCGCCCAGCCAGCGGGTGAATTTGAGCCTGGATTTCATCGGGTTTCCTCAGGGTCAGCCTGGCGGGTATCGACTACCGCGTCTATTCTACAATCTTGGCGGGGAATAGACGAAGTGTCAAACGTCGCTTGTTGGCCCGGATATGGTTATGTTACAGTAGGTCTGGCCAAACGTCGGTCGCCATACAGGATAGCTGCAAGATGCCACTCTGGGACGCCTATCATACCCCGCACACGGTGGAGGAAGCGCTGGCCCTCCTCGCCTCCTACGACGGCGCGGCGCAGATCATCGCCGGGGGGACCGACCTGCTGATCGATCTCCAGTATGGGGCGGACGAGCCGCCTCGCGCCGCCCTGGTGGATGTCACCCGCATCCCGGAGCTGACGGCCATTGCCGAGGCGGACGGCGTGGTCACCATCGGCGCGGCGGTGACGCACGCGGCCATCGTCCGGTCGGCGCTGCTGGAGGCGCGGGCCACCTGCCTGGTGGAAAGCTGTGGGGTGATCGGCGGGCCGCAGGTGCGCAACGTGGGCACCCTCGGCGGCAACGTGGCCCATGCCCTCCCCGCCGGCGACGGCACCACCTCGCTGGTGGCGCTGGACGCTCAGGCGGAAGTGGCCTGGCATGACGGGCGGCGGGAGTGGCGGCCTGTCCTGGAGTTGTTCCGGGGGCCGGGCGTGTCGGCGGTGGACTCTCACCGGGATGTGCTGGTGCGTTTCCGCTTTCCGCTGGCGGGAACGGGGGAGGGTTCGGCCTTCAAGCGGATCATGCGGCCGCAGGGGGTGGCGCTGCCGGTGCTGGGGGGCGCGGTTTGGGTCAGGCTGGACGAGGCCCGCGCCCGTTATGCGGCGGTCCGCATCTGCCTCGGCCCGGTGGCGCGGACGCCCGTCCGGGCGACGGCGGTGGAAGATGCCCTGCGCGGCCGGCCCGCCGACGACTCGGCGGTGGAGCGGGCGGTGGCCGTGGCCCGCCAGACGCTGCATCCCCGCGCCAGCAAATACCGCGCCACCGCTCAGTACCGGGCGCTGTTGATCGAGACCCTGCTGCGCCAGGCGCTGCCGCTGGCGGTCCGGCGCGCCCGGACCGGCCAGGCGACGGCGGAGGGCGTGGGGCTGGGCTGAGGCCCCCGCCGGGACAGCCCACCGACCAACCAGCGCTATTTTCGCTTAAGGCTATAGGGGTAGAAGTTACGC
>DAOTXK010000423.1:0-2490 GCA_034435395.1 Anaerolineae bacterium
TCCCAGGATCATGATCAGGCGCGAACCGAAACGATCCACCAGACGGCCCGCCGGTAACATGACAAGGGTCGGCGCGAGGCCCATCACGCCCAGGACCTGCCCAACCTGAACCGAATTGGCACCCAACTCAGCGGCGTACAGCGGTCGCACGTACAGCCACAACCCCTCTCCCAACCCCCACAAAAACACCGCCAGCGAGAGGCGGCGGGCCGCCGGCCCCATCATCCGGAAGGGCTGGAGCCAGCGAACCAATGGCTCAAACGGCTGTACCCTGATCCCTCGACCAGCCATGACATCCGTCCACTTTCCCGCTCAGACTTCCAGGGCGTAGATGTCCCGCTTTTTCCACCCCGAATCGGCGGCAATGGCTTTGGCGGCCGTGGTGCGCGATTCCCCGGCTGCCAGGCGCTCGCGCAAGGCGGCTCGAACCTGGGCCTCCGTCCAGAGGCGGTCCCGGCTGGGTTTGCCGCCGATGACCAGCGTCACCTCGCCGCGCACCGGCTCCTCGCGGAAGTAGTCCAGCGCTTCAGCCGCCGTCCCCCGATAAAATTCCTCAAACATCTTGCTGATTTCCCGGGCCACGCATACCGGCCGTGACTGGCCCAGCACATCACACACCGCCTGTAACGCTTCGATCAGACGATGGGGGCTTTCGTAGGCGACCAGGGTATGGGGCACGTCCTGCACTTCCCTGAGAAACGCGTGCAGGGCATGTTTTTTGCGTGGCAGAAAACCCAGGAAAGTGAACTGATCGGTAGGCAATCCCGACGCCACCAGAGCGGCAATCACCGCCGTCGAGCCGGGCAGGGGCACCACCTCCACCCCGGCCCGCAGACAGGCGTTGATCAACTCATAACCCGGATCGGAGAGGCCCGGCGTGCCAGCGTCCGAAACCAGGGCCACATCGCCGTGCTCCAGCGCTTCCAGGATGTCTTCGATGCGTTCAACCTTGTTGTGCTCGTGGTAGCTGATCATTGGCTTGATGATATTGTAGTGTTCGAGCAGGACACGCGTGGTCCGGGTATCCTCAGCCGCGATCAGGCTCGCCTCCCGCAAGACGCGCAGGCCACGCAGGGTCATATCCTCCAGATTGCCGATAGGCGTGGGCACGATGTATAGCGGCATGAGGGCGCTCGCTCCTGGGGAGAAACCACGCTCAGTAGGCGTAGTTCTGGACGAAGTTGACGATGGCGACATTCTCCTCACAGACGGGCGAGGTCACCACCGTGAACGGCTCGGAGATCGGCGCCCCCGTCTGGCCGAGCAACTGGACCACATACTGGCTCCGCAGGGGTGCGCCGTTCAGGAAAACCTCATACCCCCCCGCGCCATAGGTCAGCGCGGTGCCGGTGAACCGGATTTCGTCGATACCCTCCCCCACAACATGCACGGCCAACCCGGCGACTGGCTGGCCCTCCAGATCGGTCACCGATCCGGCAATGCTGGCCCAGCGGCAACCCTGGTCATTCGGATTGGCGATATAAGCCGCTTCGTCGCCGTAGACGGTAAACGGGAACGGCGAGCGGGTATACAGCGCCGGGTCGCCTGGGGGCGGCGGGGTGAACACCCCTTCCAGGACCTGACCCGATCCCGGACCGCTGATGAGCGTCGGTGTCGGCGTCACCGGCGTAGCGGTCGGGAGTCGAGGCAGTTCCCCCACCACCGGCGTCAGAGTCGGCGAGGTTGTTGCCGCCGATGGCCCTGTCGCCGTCGGAGTCACGGTCGCTGCCAGCGTGCTCAGGCGCGGCGTCTCCGGCAGTTTGGTCGGCGTTGCCGTAACTGTTGGCCGGTTGGGGTCCGCCGTGGCCACCACATAAATCGGCAACGGAGTCCGGGGCGGAAAAGGATTGATCGGCACATAAGGATTGACCAGCAGGATGCCGAAGTAGACCAGGTACAGGACCGTCAACAGCAGGAAAAAGACGGTCAGTGGCCCTGGCGATAAACACCCTGGACGACCGGTGCCCGCCTGGTCCAGGCCAGCAGGCAGCGCTGGCCCAGGCACGTCATCGGGACGATATGGATCGTCGCTCATACGCCACCCAGGCCGCTAGAAGGGACGCGTTTGCTCGAAATTCACCAGCGCCAGATTCTGGGCGCAGTTGTTGGGGAAGGTGACCTGGGCCGTGGGCGAGATGACCGTCCCGCTGGGGCTGAGCAACTCCACGAAGTAGGTCTCGTTGTTGGTCGATCCGGAAACGAACACCTCCCACCCGGAAGGCCCGTAGAGCGTATTGGACCCGGAGGCCACAATCACCCCGGCCCCGCCTTCGCCGATGCCCCCGCCCATCACCCGGACCTGGTAGCCGATCAGGGCCTGCTGCCCCAGCCCAAAGACCTGCCCGCCGATCCCCTGCCAGGCACAACCCGCCGTATTGGCGAAGTTGGCGGTGAAGGTTGGCCGCCCGCCGCGCACGGTGAAGGGAAACGGCGAGGGGGTGTTGGTAAAGGTCGGCGTCGGGCCGGTCGGCGTCATGGAGGGGGTGAAGG
>DAOTXK010000424.1:0-6629 GCA_034435395.1 Anaerolineae bacterium
GTAAACATTAAACCTCACCCGGTCGGTGATCCCATCCTGGTTGGGGGTAAGCTTGCTCACAAAGTCGAACTCCGGCAGATCGGGCAACACCGGATCGGCATCGGCAATAGTCAGCGTGCCTCGGGCCTGCTCGCTAACGCCCTCTTCGTCAACCGCCGTCAACGTCCAGGTGTAATCACCATCGGGCAGCAACCGCTCCAGCACCTCCCCATGTACGGTTTCCCCCGGCAGCGTAAACCCGCGCACCACGCCGCTGAATAACACGCGGTACTCGTCAGGAACCCGGGACTGGGAATCGCGGAAGACATATTCGCGGCCCCCGGCATCCGAAAAAGCCAGGGTAACTGTCGCATTGCGGGTCAGCGTGTAACTGAACGTCGTCAGGTCGTCCTCGCCGTCAGCATTGGGCGTGATGCGTTCCGGGGAAAAGCCAGCCTCCTCAATGAGCGGGCGGGCGGGCTGCACCACCTGCAACCCGACGACGATCGTCACCGCCAGAGCGATCAGCGCCACCACCACTGTCGACAGACGCGGGATCTGCATCCTCATCAGCTCCTTCCCTTGCCGCGGCGGGAGTGTAGCGCATGATCGCCAGCACGGTCAAACCCAACGCTCTTAAACGCGAATTCGCCAGGGATAAGCCTAGAGAGGGACCAAAACCGCCCAACTGCGCGAATCACCGAATTATGGGGAGGTCCCCGCTGGCAGGCCGCCGACCCATCCCAGAATCCGAATCTGTCCGCGCAAACTGGCGGTAAGGTTCACGGCGCTGAACCCATTGGCGTTGGCCACGTAAAGATCGAGCCGACCGTCGATGCGCGGGCTGATGCCCGAATAGGCGATCCACTGGCCGTCCGGGGAAAACAGGGGGTCGCAGGCTGTCGGCGGCGGGTTGGCATTTGAGACCAGGGCCAGGTCTCCCGTCATCACCACCAACCCATGAGGACACTGTCCGTTATGGCCCCCCAGGGCAATACGAGCGCCATCCGACGACCACGCCGCACGCACGGCCAACCGCGCGAAGTTGAACTGATCGGTGTGTCCCCGCTCGCGTCCCTCAACGTCCATCAAGACGATGTCCGTGGTGGCTCCGGCCCGCTGGAACACCACCAGTTCACCGTCTGGGGACCAGCTCTCCGCCAGGTAGTAAGCGGTCCGCTGCCCATCCGCCAGGGCAACCTGCCTGGCCACCCCGGTGAGGCGATCAACCTGCCACAACCGGCGGAAGTTATCCCCCTGCAACAGGCTGCCCGTCGCGAAGCCCAGCAAACGCTCGTTGATCCAGTACGGCGGCTCCGTCAGTAACTGGTCGCTCAAACGACGCGTCTCGCCACTGGCCACCTCCATCAGGAACAGGTGGCCCCCCGGCGGGCCGTCAGGGAACTCCTCGAAACAGCCATCCCCCGGTCGCCAGCTGGGACAACTGTCCCGGTCAGAAACGAAAGCCAGGTACTGGCCATCCGGCGACCAGACCGGCCAGACCTCATACGCGCCGCTGTCGGTCAGAGGGCGCAGGTCTGTGCCGTCGGCATTCATCAGGTAAATATCGACATCATAGGCCGTCGTCAGGGCCAGCGCGAGCCGGGTGCCGTCGGGCGACCAGACTGGAGGGCTGAAGAAGCCCCGCTGGCTCAGGCTGTCCAGGCGCAGCAGGCGCGAGCTGACGCCGATGGTCAGGTCATAAACATACAGACCGGCGGCGGCGCTGCCACCCTCCGGCAGAAAGTAGGCGACCCGCTCGCCCGTGGGTGCCCAGTACACCCGGTCGTCCACGCTGGCCGGCAGGTTCAGCAGAGCCACCCGCTGCCCGGACCGGGGGTTGACGAGGTACAGGGTCTGGACGTTCGTTTGGGGTTGAGGCGTGCGGGCATCGCCCTGGCTATCCCGGTCGTTGATATTGACAATGGCCACCCATGGCTCGGTCAATGGCCCGCCCAGCGGCGCGGGCACTTCTGCCATCGTCCAGTTATCCCCGGCAAAGGCCACAGTCGGCCAGGGAGTCGCCGAAGGCAACAGCGTCAGGCTCGGCGGGGGAGTGATGGACGGCGTATCCGTCACGGTTGGCGTCGTTGTGGGCGTCAGAAAAGGTGTTGGAGTCCTGCTCGGCGTGGGTGAGGCGGTTGCGGTGGTGGTGGGCGTCCACGTAGGAGCCGGGATCGAGGCGGTCAGGCTGCACGCCGCCGTCAGCAGCGCCAGCAGACCGCAGGCCGCTCCTACGCCGATGGCCGTTGGCCAGGAATAGATATCAGATGGCAACAACCGCCAGGACTTCAAACGTTTCATCTGCAGCTTCAAAACAACCGTTACCCCAAAACGTCCTGCAACCGTTATTTCTTCAGCACATAATAGGAGCCACGTTTCTGCCCCATCTTGATCAGAATCCCCTTATTGACCAGATCGGCCAGATCGCGGCGGATGGTCTCGGCGTGCACATCAGGACAAAGCTCCTGCAAGTCCTTGTTGGTGATGCGCGGATTGCCCCGGTTAACCAGGAAATCAAGCGCGTACTCCTGGCGCGGGTTGATCTCGTGCTCACGGAATTTCCCCCCAAACACGGGCGCCAGTCCCCCCGCCGGGCCAGGCGAAACCTGCGCATTACGCAGCGTCACCCGCACGCCGCCCGCCGACTCCTCAAACGTCGGCGCTGGCAGGCCATGTTGTTTCATCAGGGCGATCACCCGATCCACCCCATAGCCCAGCCGCTCGATGAAACCCATGTCAGAGAGCACCTGCACGGTGATCGGGTTGCGGGAGAAACGCTCCTCCACAATGTTGTCCACCGTCACCGGGCCGGGCAAACCGCCCGGACTGGTCACCTCCATGCGGTCCGCGAAAATATACAGGCGGACCCCATCCCCCTGAATGCTATAATCACGGTGGGCCACCGCATTCACGACGACCTCGCGGGCCGCTTCCATCGGATATTCCAGATGCTCATCACGGGCCATGCCCTGCCCGATCTGCACCTGCTTGCGCAGATTGTCCGCCAGGAACGTCTGCGCCCGCCGCAATTGCTCCGGAAGCGTGCCACCGATGTCTTGCCGGGTGAAGGTGTCCCCCATCTCCTCCCCGGCGAACCGCGCCGCCGTGATCTCTGATCCCCGGAGAAACCGCTGCGGGTCCTTCCCAAACAGTAAAAGGCCGGCGTTGGTCGGCACTGGCGGGCCATCGCCGCGTTTCACCAGGCAGCCGCGCTTCAACAGCGCCTCTTCTGGCGAGAGATCGCTTAACCCTTTGCCCTTGAGGCCAGCCACATACGTTCTGACCTGGTCCCAGTCCAGGTCATCCACAGTCGCGCCGGGCGGCGACTCTTCCTCAAAGCTCACGTCCCCGCGCTCGATCAACATGCGCCGCAGCAAACGGGCATCCAGCGGCCGATTCGCCGCCCCATCCCGTACCAGAAAACGCCCATCATATGAATAGACGTGCGGCAACCCTCTGGGCACCGTCACCACCAGCAGGGTATACACACCGATGGTAGCCCGCTCCGGCAGCGGGATGATCAACGGCGGCGTCACAGACAGCGTCGCCCGCAGCACGCGCTCGGTGGCCGCTTCCACGTCGTCCACCCCGGCGATCTGGTCGGTGCGCGGGGCCACGCCTAAGAGCAATGTCCCGCCGCTGCTGTTAGCCATCGCCACCAGAATGGTTGCCAGATCATCGATGGGAGCCCGGCCCGGCAACCAGTCGACATCGGCCTTCTGCCCTTCGCTCAGTAATGTTTGCAGCTCTTGCTCATTCATGGTCGTGCAACGCTTCTACAACCGCTTGCTCAGCCTGCGCCACCGCTTGCCCGTCAGCCTCGACCGGCGGCAGCAACACCCTGTCCAGCACAGTCTCGATACGGTCCGCCAGAACCACGTCCAGGTCACGCAGCACCCGGCGAGGGACTTCCGCCAGGTCCCGCTCATTTTTCGCTGGCAGGACGAAGAGCGTGAGGCCCACCCGGTGCGCGGCCAGCATCTTTTCTTTGATGCCGCCGACCGGCAGCACCCGCCCCCGCAGCGTGATCTCGCCGGTCATGGCGGCCAGGCGGCGAACGGGCCGCCTGGTCAGGGCGGAGATCAGGGCCACGGCCATGGTCACCCCGGCGGACGGGCCGTCTTTGGGGATCGCGCCTTCCGGCACGTGAATATGAATGTCCGTTTCGTCGAACACTTCCGGCGAAATACCCAGGGCCTCCGCCTGGGAGCGGGCATAGGTCAGCGCCGCCTGACCGGACTCACGCATCACCTCGCCCAGATGGCCGGTCAACTGAAGATCGCCTTTGCCGGGCATCAGGGCCGCTTCCACCACCATAATATCCCCGCCAGCCTCGGTCCAGGCCACGCCGGTGGCCACCCCGATCTGATCCTGTTCTTCCACCCGCAAATGGGTGTAACGGGGCGGGCCAAGGTAACGGTGCAGCGACTCCGCCCGCACGCGCCGCGAGTGACGCCGGCCCTCCGCCGCTCGTCTGGCGATCTTGCGGCAGACATTGGCGATCTCGCGATCCAGATTGCGGACACCGGCTTCATAGGTGTACTCGCGGATGATGGCCTTCAGCGCGTTTTCATCAAAGCGCACCCCGATCTCGCGCAGGCCGTGGGCTTCCAGCTGGCGCGGGATGAGAAAACGGTGGGCGATGGCCAGCTTCTCTTCCTCGGTGTACCCGGAAAACTCGATGATCTCCAGGCGGTCGAGCAGGGCGGGCGGCAGCGGATCCAGATAATTGGCCGTGGTAACAAACAAAACCTGGGAGAGGTCGTAAGGCACTTCCAGATAATGATCGCTGTAGGCGCTGTTTTGCTCTGGATCGAGCACTTCCAGCAGTGCTGAAGCCGGATCGCCCCGGAAGTCCTGCCCTAACTTATCGATCTCGTCCAGCATAAAGACCGGGTTGACCTTGCTGGCGTACCGCATCGTCTGGATGATACGGCCCGGCAACGCGCCGATGTACGTCCGACGGTGGCCGCGAATCTCCGCCTCATCCCGCACCCCGCCCAGGCTGACCCGGACGAACTCGCGCCCCAGGGCGGCGGCGATGCTCTGCCCCAGGGAAGTCTTGCCCGTGCCAGGCGGCCCCACGAAACACAAAATGGGGCTTTTGGCCTTGTCCGGCGCGAGCTTACGCACGGCAATATGCTCCAGTATCCGCTCCTTGGCCTTGGGCAGGCCGTAGTGCTGCGATTCCAACACCTCCGCCGCGTGAGCGATATCCAGTTCCTCCTCGGCATGGTCGTCGCGCGGCCAGGGCAGACTCAACAGCCAGTCCAGATAAGTGCGGAGCACACCAACTTCGGGAGCCATCGGCGGCAACATGGCCAGCCGACTGAGTTCTTTGTACGCCCTTTCGGTCACGGCTTCGGGCATCTGCGCGTCGGCAATCTGGTCATGCAGGTCATTCAGTTCCTGTTGGAAAACGTCCAGCTCGCCCAACTCGTTCTGGATCACCCGCATTTGCTCGCGCAGGAATATCTCCCGCTGCCCGCGATCCACCTCCTGCTGCACCTGCGCCTGGATTTCGTCCTCCAGCCGGAGCACGTCCAGTTCCCGGCCCAGATATACGCCCACCTTGCGCAGGCGCTCAGCCGGGTCCTGGACTTCCAGCACGGTCTGGCGCTCGTCCAGGTTCAGGTTCAGGGTGGACGCGATCACGTCCGCCAGCCATCCCGGCTCGTCAATGTTGAGGGCGTAGATGTACGCCTCCTCCGGGATATTCTGATTCAGGCGCGCGCACTTCTCAAACAGCGCCAGGACTGCCCGCATATGCGCCTGCGTCTGGCGGGAGACCGGGCCCATCTCCTGCTCTTCCAGGGGGCGGGCGCGCGCCCTCATGTAGGGTTCGACCGACACATACTCCACAATTTCAATGCGCCGCCGTCCCTGGGCCAGCACACTCACTGTCCCGTCCGGCATTCGCATCACCCGCCCCATGGCCATTTCGCTACCCACGACAAACAGGTCGTCTGGTGTGGGGTCTGAGACACTGGGATCGATCTGAGCAACGCCGATCACCGTCCGCTTTTCGGCCTGGGCCATCTGGATCGCCTGCAGGGAAGACTCGCGGCCCACAAACAGCGGCGTCACCATATTGGGATAAACGACCAGGTCACGCAGCGGGATGACGGGCGCTTCAATCAACCCCTGCTCATCCGGCTCGGCATCCCGGATGTCGTAAAAGTCGTTTTCCCCATACCCCATGATGAACATCGCTCAACCCGATCTCACCCGTCCCAGCAACCGGCCCGGCGGGACCGTTTTATGCGTGCCAGGCGGCCAGCCAATCACAATAGGCCGCCCGGCCCGGCGTCAGCCCGCAGATATCCCGCGCCTCCCCGACGATAAACAGCGAGCCGGTCACCACGATCAACCCGTCCTGGCCAGCCCACTGACGGGCGCGCTGCAGGGCATCCGTCATGACGGGGCAAAGCTCCACCGTGCCCGCAAAATCCAGCTCAGCTACCTGCGCGGCGAGCGCTTCCGACGATAACGCGCGTGGGTGGACAGCCTGGGCCAGAATCAGATGCTCCACCGCCGGTAGTAACGCCCCGAACATCCCTTTGACATCTTTGTCCGCTGATGCGCCAAAAATGAGCGTCTTGTTAGGGATTTCAGGGAAAATGGCGTCCAACGTCTCCCGCAAACAG
>DAOTXK010000425.1:0-5743 GCA_034435395.1 Anaerolineae bacterium
GCGTGGCAGTGGGCGTAGGGGTGAGCGTAGCCGTGGGTGGGGCGGGTTCAGGCGTGGCACTGGGCGCGACAGTGCCGCCGGGCGGCGTCTCCGCTTCGTTGGGGACCAGCTCTCCCGCGATAAAAAGACCCTGCACCTGCGGTACGGCGAAGGAATTCAGCTCAAACACGGCGGCGCTGCTGATGGTCTCGCCCACAAAAAATCGGGCCGGGTCGAAGACTCCCTGCACGCCGACGTAACCCTCCAACCCCTGAAGCGCCAGCCGGACGGCTGCCGGCGCGGCCCCCCCCAGGCGGATCGCCGCCGCCAGCAGGTACACGGCATCATAGTAGGCCGCGCTCAGCGCATCCGGCACCAGACCGAAGGTGGTGACATAGTGGCGCAGGAAGGCGTCGCTGGCCGCGCTGCGGACTCCGGGCACCCAGTTGGTCACGCCGACAATCCGGCCCAGGTTGTTGCCGGAAGCCGCATACACGGCGGAACGAAACTCCAGACTGGCGGCATCCCGATAAAAATAAATACCTCCCCAGCCCCCGGCCCGCAACGCCTGGAGCAACGCGGCGGCGGTGTCCGGCGGCCCCCACATCCCAACCATGTCCGGGTTCAGGTTGACCAGCGTCGCCATCACGCTGTTCAGCGCTGACTGGTCAGGCATCTGGATGGTGGACAGGGGAAAGACGCCCCGGTTGCCCAGCGCCGCCGTAAAACCCACCACGCTCTCCGCCGACGCCCCCGACAGATCGGCCTGCACGATGGCCACCGTCGGACCGGCTTCGAGGCTGAGCAGGTACTCGGCTATCGCCTGCACATACACCTGCTCCGGCGCGCGCGAGCGGAAGATCACATTATCCGTGTCGGCGATGGTGAGGGTGTCGCCGGTGGCCGCGGTCAGGACGGGCAGCTTCAGGCCGCGCAGGTCAATGAACGTGGCCAGCACCACCGCGCTGTCATCCGGCCCCAGGATGGCCAGCACGCCACGGCTGTGGAGCGCCGCCAGCCCGGCCCGCACCTCGTCCGCCGTCCTCACCGGGACCGACAGCAGCTCAAAGGCGTAGACCCCGCCGTCCGGTCCGATCATTCCCCCGGCCCCGTTGATCTCAGCAATAGCCAGCTGAGCGCCCCGGCCCGCCGGGCTGTCCGCGGCCGTCAGCAACCCCAGCCGGACGATGACCGGCTCCTGCGCCAGGGCCAGCGGGCCCGAGAGCCACGCCAGCAACACCACGACCCCCACCACAACCGGCAGCTGTTTGGACCACCACACGGGCATCCCTCCCTGACGGGCGCGGGCGCGCCGGGAACGGACAGAGTTGAGAGAGAAGGCAGTCCCCTACGGCCATTCCGGCGCTAACCGCTCTTCAGAAACCAGAGCAAAAACCCGGCACCGGTAGTATAGTTGCCTCCATTGTATCACGACCGCCAGCGCTGCAAACCCGACCCGGGTCGCGCTGGCCGGAACGCCTGTCAGCACTCTGACGACGGACGAGGACCGATGTCGTCCCACCACATCTCCTCTATTGACCGGGCATTGGAGGTCAAAGCCCGATCCTGGGCACAGAGCCGGATGTCCGCCGAGCGTTTCCGGCACACCCAGGGCGTCGTGGAAACCGTCACCGGCCTGGCGACCGCCTACCGGCTGGAAACCGTGGCTGCCCTGCGGCTGGCTGGCTGGGTTCACGACGTGGCCAAAGAACAGGGGGATGCGGCGCTCCTCACCCTGGCGGCACGGTTCGGATACGCCATTCGTCCGGTGGAACGGCAATTCCCTTTCCTGCTGCATGGGGTCGTGGCCGCACGGCTGGCCCGTGACGAGTTGGGGCTGACCGACCCGATCATCATGACCGCGGTCGAATACCACACCACCGGGCACCCGGACATGAGCGTTTCCGACAAGGTGTTTTACCTGGCGGACCTGATCGAGCCGTCACGAACCTACCACTGGATCGACCAGGTGCGGCGGCTGGTCCAGGAAGACCTGGATAAAGCGCTGCTGTTCGCCGTCACGCGCCAGATTCGCCGGCTGCTCAAGCACGGCCTGGCCGTCGATCCCCGCAGCGTCGATCTCCGCAACCGGCTGCTGGCGGCGGGCGTCACACTGCCGCCACCCGAAGCGGAGTGAGGTTGGTCTTCGCCGGGTTTGCGCGCTTCCGGTGATGTGAGTATAAGAACCGCAGACCTGCGTCCACTCCTGGGGGAGGTATCCCGTGAATCGCGTCGGATTGATGACCAGCGGCGGCGACTCGCCCGGCATGAACGCTTTCATCCGGGCGGTGGTGCGCCGGGCGATCAGTTACGGCATGGAGGTCTACGGCATTGAGCACGGCTACCGAGGCCTGATCGACGATAACCTCCGCCCGATGGATGTGCGCTCCGTAGGCGGCATCCTCGACCGCGCCGGGACGGTGCTGGAAACGGCGCGCTGCCAGGAATTTATGACCCAGGCCGGTCAGCGCAAAGCCCTGCGGACGCTCAACGAGCACGCCATTGAGGGACTGGTCGTGCTGGGCGGGGATGGCTCGCTGCGCGGCGCGATGGCCCTCCACGAGGCGGGCATCAGGGTCGTTGGCGCGCCGGGCACGATCGACAACGACATGTTCGGCACGGAGATGACCATCGGCGTCGACACCGCGCTGAACGTCGCCCTGGACGCCATCGACATGATCCGGGCGACTGCCTCCTCCCACCAGCGCGCGTTCCTGGTCGAGGTCATGGGACGGCATTGCGGCTACCTGGCGCTGATGGCCGGGATCGCCTGTGGGGCGGAGATGATCTGCATCCCGGAGGTACCGTTTGAACTGGCGGACGTGGCCCGGACGCTGGACGAGGCGTATATCCGCGGCAAGGCGCACTGCATCATCGTGGTGGCGGAAGGAGCCGCCTATAACGCGGGGGCCATTCAGGCGTACCTCACCGGGCGGCAGGACGAACTGGGCTTTGACGTGCGCGCCACCATCCTGGGACACATCCAGCGCGGTGGCAAGCCCACTGCCTTCGAGCGCATCCTGGCCACGCGCCTGGGCTGCGCCGCCGTGGATCACCTCCAGCAAGGCAACACCGGCGTGATGGTCGGCGTGCGCGGACACGAGGTCATCAGCACGCCCATCCCGGAAGTGGTCAGCCGCAAGCAGGAACTCGACCTGTCGCTCTATGATCTGGCGCGCACGCTGGAAAATCCGACGCCAGTGGCGGGTCTGCGGTGAACACGCTGGCGTCTCTGGTCGCCCTGTGCCTGGTTCCGGGCGTCGGTGGGGTCACGCTCCAAACGCTGTTGGACCGGTTCGGCAGCGTGGAGGCTATTCTGTCCGCGTCCACCGACGACCTTCAGGCCACGCCAGGCATCGGGCCGCGTATTGCCGCCGCCATCCGCGCCGTCGATGTTGCTCAGACGGCAGCCGAGATGGCGGCCTGGCAGGAGGAAGGCCTCGCCGTGATCACCCGGGCCCAACCCTGCTACCCGCCGCTGCTGTTCGGCCTGCGGGACTCCCCGCCCATTTTATTTTGTCGGGGAACGCTGACGGCGGCAGACGCCCGCGCCATCAGCATTGTCGGCACGCGCCACCCCGCCCGCGCCAGCCGGCATTTCGCCGAGCGCCTCAGCTGCGAACTGGCCGCCCGTGGCTGGACCATCGTCAGCGGCCTGGCTTGGGGCATCGATCACGCCGCCCACACCGGGGCGCTCCGGGGGGGGCGCACCATCGCCGTCCTGGGATCGGGCCTGCGCGCGCCACTACCTCCGGAAAAGAGCCGGCTGGCGGCAGCCATCATCCAGCGCGGCGCGCTCCTCTCCGAAGTTCACCCGGACACCCTGCCCAACCCGGCGGCCCTGGTCGCCCGTAACCGCCTGATCGCCGGCATGAGCGCGGCCACCATCGTGGTGGAAGCCGGGGAACGGAGCGGCAGCCTGCACGCTGCCCGGTTCGCCGCCAAACAGCAGCGGGCGCGGTTCGCGGTGGATAACGGCCGTGCGGGGAACACCGCCCTGCTGCGGGATGGCGCGCAGCCCATATCGCCGGACGCGCCCGATTGGGACGCCCTGCATGAGCAGTTGGTGGCTTCGCTTCCGACCTGACTGGTTCGCCTCGCCGCTATGGCGCGTCGTCGATCTCGTCCCAGGAACCCACCGTCTGCACCAGCAACTTGCCTTCCTCGCAGCGCGGACAGTCTAACCAAGCCACGCCCTGATCAAAACGCTCGCCTTCGTCCCCCCCCGAATGCCCATAGATGGTCAGGTTGCCGCTCCCGCAGACCGTACACTTTTGCAGGTTGACAGCGTCGATTTCCTGATCATCGGCCAGGGCGCGGCGGTGCAGCGGCAAGAGGATACGGGCAAATGCGTCACCACTGGCGACGCGCGCTTCCAGGGTGGAAATATCGGCCTCCGCCGCCTTCAAGACATGGGGCAGGTCATAATCCGGCGTGCGCACCAGGACCGAAACAATATTGTCGCAGTCATGGCAGCGGGCCAGCAGGTATTGGTGATCGATGAACAACCGACTGCGCGTGCTGCCGCCGAAGTGGAGCACCCCTTCTATGTGGTAATTGCATACCGGGCAGGGTTCAATTCGCAACAAACGTCCCACAAGAATATCCTTAACCCATCAGCGGATGGACTGCATGTAACCAGCGGGCGCCGGATAAACCCCCGATCAGGCGTGGATTCACCCGGTCCCCCGCCACCGGAGGAACGGCTCGCTTCGGTTCACATTTCCCGGGTGGACAGACCCGGCGGGCGGGTAACTCCTGCCGACCGCCTGTCGGTACGGGCTGACAGGCAGCGGGGAACAATGAAGCCCGGACGCCGGGCGGCACACATTCAGACGCGAGAGGATGGAGCCCATGGCAGCTCCTCATCGGGGATCATGGGCTTGAGGATTCCGGTATCCAGGCGCACATGATAATGGGCCGCTATGTCACGGCGCGTGACGCCGACGATGATCGAACCATCGGGCAGGCGAACGATCGGGAGTGGCGGGAGCCATCGTCCATCACCCAGGCCCATCGCCCAGGCGCGGGCATCCTGGCTTTCATCCAGATCGACAAACCGGTAAGCCACGCCGATGCTGTCCAGCAACCGGCGCACATCCCACGAGGCCACACACCACACTGTCCCATAGATCGTGACTTCAGACATCCCCGCCTCAATTATTGATCAACGATACGACAACATTTTACCATGGCTGGGAAGCGCTGTCACGCCGATTCGTATGGTGTGCACGTGAAAACCATCACAATTTGCCGCCTCGCCTCCCGGCCCATACCTGCCACCGAACAGCGCCAGCCGGTTCAGGCGCGCGCGGCCTGCTGAATCACCCGCACAAACGCCTCCCACTCCTCCTGGAAAAAGTGAAGCGTCACCGCTCCCAGGTCGATGTGGAAGACCGTCTCGCCGTCTGGCTCCCGAGAGACCCAGACCATGTAGTCCTCGGATTCGGCCAGCGTCTCAGTGGGAATCTCCGGTTCTTGAGTCATCACTGCCTCCATACAGACAGACGACCGCAGGGCGCGCCGGTCATGGCAGCCCGGCCGGCGCTTCACGGACGGCCCGCGTCGGCGCGGCCAGAGGCCGTGGGCTGCGGGCCACCTCCCGACTGGACATCCTGAGGGCGCGGCCAGACGCCCGTGCGGGAGTTCCGGTGCGGCAGCGGCTGGTCCAAAAGCTTGGCATAGATGTATTCCCCCACCACGCGCAGAGACGCCACCACCGGCGCTGCCAGGATCACGCCCAAAGCCCCGGCCAGGCTGGCCC
>DAOTXK010000426.1:0-17867 GCA_034435395.1 Anaerolineae bacterium
GGCGAAGGTCTCCCACTGGGCATCGGTCAGGCCGAGTTGGGGCGTGATGCGTCCGGCGTTCCGGGTGCGGGCCTCGACCGTGCCGTTGTCGTCGGCCAGCACGATGAAACAGTCCTCCCCGGCGGCCTCGCGCAGCAGGCGGGCCGTGCGCCGGGCGACCGCCTCGCCGTCGGCGTGTCGGGAGGTGTCCGCCAGGGCCACCGGCACAAAGGCGGCCAGCAGAGCCAGCCCTCGCGCCTCCAGTTCGGCCCGCAGCTCCGCCGGGTCGGTGGGCATGAAGCCCCAATCGCCCAATTCGGTGCCTGCGTAGCCGGTCGCGGCGATCTCGTCGAGCACCTGCCGGTACCCGGCGGCCTCGCCCTCCAGGCCAAATTCCAGCACGCCCCACGAGCAGGGGGCATTGGCGATTCGGAACGTCTCAGTCATGGTCCCTTCCCCCCTCCATCAGGCTAGAGATAGTGGCGCTCTCTGGCTTTGGCCGCCTCGTATGCCCGGCGGGACCGCTGCACTTCGGGGTTGGTGGAGACTTCCGCCACGGCCACATCCCACCACGATTCGTAGCCGGGGACGCGCTGGCGGCGGTCCACCTCCACGACGATACACACCGGCCCCTCGGTGATCGCCTGCGCCTCCCGGACGGCCCCGGTCAGTTCGTCCTTGTTGGCGGCCTGGAAGACCCGCGCGCCCAGGCTGGCGGCGTTGGCGGTATAGTCCACCGGCAGCACCTCGCCGTCCAGATGGCCAGACCCGGTGCGGTAGCGGTACTTGGTGCCGAAGCCGTCGCTGCCCACGCTCTTGGAGAGACCGCCGATGCTGGCGAAGCCGTGGTTATCCAGCACGACGATCTTCACATTGATACCTTCCTGGACGGCGGTCACGATCTCGGAGGACATCATCAGGTAGGAGCCGTCGCCCACCAGGACCCACACATCGCGGTCCGGCGCGGCCAGCTTGGCCCCCAGGCCGCCGGCGATCTCATAACCCATACACGAGTAGCCGTATTCCAGGTGGTAGCCCCTGGGGTCGCGGGTGCGCCAGAGCTTGTGCAGGTCGCCGGGCAGGCTGCCCGCCGCGCACAGCACAATGTCCTGCGGGCGGGAGAGGGTGTTTACCACCCCGATCACCTCCCCCTGGCTGATCAGCGGGCCGTGCTCCAGGTTATAGAGCCGCTCCACCTCGGCGTCCCACTGCCGGTTGTAGGCGGCGCAGCGCTCCCGGTAAGCGGCGTCGACCCCCCAGCCCGCCAGCAGGGGCAGCAGTTCCTCCAGCGCCGCGCGGGCGTCGCCGGTCAGCGGCAGGGCGCTGTGTTTGTAAGCGTCGAACTCGGCGGCGTTGATGTTGACGAAGCGCACTTCAGGGTGCTGGAAAGCGGTCTTGGAGGCGGTGGTGAAGTCGGTGTAGCGCGTGCCGATGCCGATCACCAGGTCCGCCTCTCGCGCGATCAGGTTGGCCCCCGCCGTGCCGGACACGCCGATCGCGCCCAGGTTGGACGGGTGATCGTAGGGTAGCGAGCCTTTGCCGGCCTGCGTCTCGCCCACCGGGATGCCAGTCGCCTCCACGAAGCGGCGCAGCAGGTCAGTCGCCTCGCTATAGTGCACGCCGCCCCCGGCGATGATCAGCGGCCGCTGGCTGGCCCTGATCCAGGCCGCCGCCTGGTTCAGCAGCGCCGCGTCGGGCCGGTTGCGCGGGATGGGCCATACCCGGCGGCGGAAGAACTCGGCGGGGTAGTCGTAGGCCATGGTCTGCACGTCCTGGGGCAGGGCCAGCGTGACCGCGCCGGTGTCGGCAGGCGAGGTCAGGACGCGCATGGCCTCTGGCAGGGCGGTGAGGAGCTGCTCCGGGCGGGAGATGCGGTCCCAGTAACGGGAGACCGGCTTGAAGCAGTCGTTGACCGAGATGTCCTGGGAATGCTCCGACTCCAATTGCTGGAGCACGGGGGCCTGGCGGCGCTCGGCGAAGATGTCACCCGGCAGTAGCAGCACCGGCAGGCGGTTGATGGTGGCGGTGGCCGCGCCGGTGACCATGTTGGTCGCGCCGGGGCCGATGGACGAGGTGCAGGCGAAGGTTTGCCGGCGGTTCTTCACCTTGGCATAGGCGACCGCCGTATGCACCATCGCCTGCTCGTTGCGGGTCTGGTAGTAGCGGAAGGTATCGGCGTACTGCTGGAGGGCCTGTCCGATGCCAGCCACGTTGCCATGCCCGAAGATGCCCCAACAACCGGCGAAGAATGGCTCTTCCACGCCGTCGCGCTGGACGAACTGGTTTTGCAGGAACTCAATCAAGGCTTGCGCCATGGTCAGCCGTTTGGCAGTCACAACCCTATCCTCGTTTCTCCAGCATCATCGCTGCGGCTCCATGCCGTGATCAACAATCGGCAGACGCGGGTCTTTATACGTCCAGGTGCTCTTGACCCAGGCATAAGCGGGGTCGTCGCTGGCGGCCAGCGACTGGGCCGACCCGGCCAGGAAGTTGAGGTAGTAGGTGGTGTAGCCGTGCGCGCTGACCACCGGATGATAACCCTCCGGTACCAGCACGGTGTCATGCTGCTGGGCCATCATCACCGCGTCGATGCTGCGGTCGTCGTTGTAGACGCGCTGGTAGGCGTAACCGCCGGGGCGGTCGATCTTATAAAAGTATATCTCTTCGAGGTCGGCTTCCAACACGTTACCCGCCTCGTCCTCGCGGTGGGCGTCGTGTTTGTGCGGCGGGTAGCTGGACCAGTTGCCGCCGGGGGTGTAAACCTCCACGCACACCAGGCGGTGGCAATCGAAGCCGGGCGGGAGGATGCTGTTGATCTGGCGGGAGGCATTGCCGCCACCGCGCAGCTCGATGGTGCTATCCGCCGGGGTGACGAGCTGCGCCGGGTGGTCCTGGTCGGTGGGCACCCAGCAGGTGGCCACTTCCAGGCTGTCGGTCAGCGCTTCGATGACAAAATCGGTGTGGCGCGACAGGTACACGGCATAGGGCATGCCGCTGAAGACGGTCGGGCGGCGGCCCACGCCGATGAAGTCCTCCTGGCTGGTGCGGATGTTACACACCCCGCCCAGGATGACGTGCGCATATTCATATTCGCCGGTGTGGTGGGTCCAGGTCTCGCCCCTGTTCAGGCGGCGCACCTGCATGTTCAGGAGTTGCCAGCCGGCCTGCTCGGCCCGCACGTCGGCGAAGACGCCCGTCCCGCCGGTATCCTGAGACTTGATCAGCATGGTCTCAGCCGTGTAGCGCATCGTTTTCCTTTCCTTCTTCAGGGACGGCTGAATCGGCCCTGGTGAGTCGAACCCCTGCGCAGTCAGTCACCGGCGCAGCCCGCGAGTTGTCGATGGGATTCATGCGGTCGCCGCCGTTGTCGTGGCCGCCGACCAGGATGGAGTTGCGGAATTGCCGACCTTGTGTCATGGTGAGGTCCCGTGCTGCCGGGCAGAAATTGCAGTTGGTTGGAGGATGGCACAGGCTGGCGCGCCCGTGTGAAGCCGTATGCCCCAACCTACTCGATTTCGCTGCGTGTGTCAAGGCGCTCGTCCGCGCGGGCGGCCCCCGCCGGCCGAAGCCGCCGACCCGGTCCTCAGACTACGGCGTTTACGCTGAAGGCCATGGGATCCCGGTTGCTTTGGCGCTCTATCGGGCGGACCGGCATAATAGTGGCGCGTGGGCTGCCCGGTCAACGGGACAGGCTGACGATTCAATGGGCAGCCGCGCGACTGACCCTCGTTATCTGGCCTCTTGGGGCGCTGACCAATCTGGCGAGGTGCGCCATGCCTGAGCTGATTCGTGTGGGGGTATCATCCGATTTTCAGGTGGAGGCGACCGGGGTGCTGGAGCCGGTGCTGGAGGAGGTGTTCGGCCCGATTCCCGGCCTCCGGTATGATTTTTTCCCGGTCGTGCCGGGGGCAGCGGTCGCGCCGGAACAGATTGGCGACTATGATGCGGTCATCACCCTCCGGCCACGGTTCACCGCTGCCTCGTTGGCGGGCGTCAACCGGCTGGCCATCATCGCCCGCTGGGGGGCGGGGTACGATGTGATCGATGTGCCCGCCTGCACCGCCGCCGATGTCCTGCTGGCGATCACCCCGGAGGCGGTGGGCCGACCCGTCGCCGAGGCCATCCTGACTCTGTTCCTGGCGCTGGCCAAAAAGCTGCCGCTGAAGGATAAACTGGCGCGCACCGGGCGGTGGGACCTGAAGGCGCAGGCGTCAGGGCTGGGCCTGCGCGGCAAGACAGTGGGTTCGGTGGGGCTGGGCAACATCGCCACGGAGATGTTCAGGCTCCTCCAGCCCTTTGACCTGGGTCGCCGGCTGGCACACGACCCTTTTGTGTCGCCGTCCACGGCGGCCCGTCAGGGCGTCGAGCTGGTCGATCTGGATGTCCTGTTCAGGGAATCGGATTTCATCGCCATCAACTGTCCCCTGAACGAGGATACGAGGGGCCTGATCAACGCCGACCTGCTGACCCTGATGAAGCCGACCGCCTACCTGGTCAACACGGCGCGCGGGGCCATCGTCAACCAGGACGATCTGCTGGCCGCGCTCCAGGATGGGCGGATCGCCGGGGCGGGACTGGATGTTTTCACCCAGGAGCCGTTGCCGCCGGACAGCCCGCTCACCCGACTGGATAACGTGATCCTGTCACCGCACGGCATGGCGTGGACGGACGATCTGTATCGCGGCAACAGCGTCGGAGCCTGCGAGAACATTCTGACCGTGCTCCAGGGGCAGGTGCCCAGGCACACTGTCAACCGGGAAGTGGCGGAGCGGCCCGGTTTCCAGGCGAAGCTGCGGGCGCTGCGCGAGCGGTGGCAGGCCCTGGCCGCGCCCTAGGAGACACCCTGATCGCTGGAGTCGGTTTGACCGGAGAGGGGAGGCGCTCATGAAACCCAATCGTTTCCAACAGGTGCTTGGCGAAGGCAAAGTGCCGGTTGGACACATGATCGTGGAGTTCGGCACGCGGGGAATCGCCCAGATTGTGGAGGCCGCCGACCTTGACTTTGTCATCATCGATATGGAGCATGGCAGTTTCACCCAGGCAGAGGCTGCCGACCTGATCGCCTGGTTCAAGGCGACCACCATCGCGCCGTTCGTGCGCATCCCGCAGATCGACCGCCACTTTGTGGCGCGGCTGATGGACGCGGGGGCGCTGGGTATCATGGCCCCGGATGTGGAGAGCGCCGCCGCCGCCCAAACCCTGGTCGATGCCGCCAAGTACCCGCCGCTGGGCAGGCGCGGCCCGACCGTCGGGCTGGCCAACACCGATTTTAAGCCCGTCACCAGCGCCGAATTTATGCCCTATTCCAACGCGAACACCACCATCATCTGCCAGATTGAGAGCCAGGCCGGCCTGGACAACCTGGAAGCGATCGCCGCCACGCCGGGGCTGGACGTGCTGTGGGTCGGGCAGAACGATCTGAGTCAGTCGCTGGGCATTACGGGACAGTTCCAGCACGAGCGGTTCCTTGCCGCCTTGCGACAGGTGGTGGGGGCGGCGAAGCGGCATCGCCTGGCCGTCGGCGTGCAGCCGCGTGATTTGAAGCAGGCCCAGGAATGGCTGGCGATGGGTTTTAACGTCCTCTCTTACAGCAGCGACCTGAATGTCTACCGGGAGACGCTGACCAGGGCGGTCGCCGACCTGCGGGCACTGACCGGGGGTTGACCGGGGATATACGCCGGGAGCCGGGCCGGGCCAGCGGGCGTGGGCGCAACCGCCAACCTTATCCCATCTCAGGCGGCGGCCGGCTACAGCAGGCTGCCGTCGGTTCCGGGCAGTTCCTCCGGCTCCCCGGCGGCGAGGAATCCCGGATCGGCCCGGACTTCGTCCAGCAGATTGGGCGTGACCCAGATTTCGTCCAGCGAGAGGGTATCCCGGATGCGCACGACACGGGCCATCCCGCGCGCCTGAGGATGAGCGCGGCAAACATGCCTGATCGCGGCGTCAACCGCCTCGACATCGGTATCGAAGACCAGGGGCAGCCTGCCCCGATCCAGAAACCCGCTGGTGAAGACGTTTTTGCCGGTCACGGCGAAGTCGATTTTCTCCAGCAGGCGGCGGGTGGTGAAGTCGGCCAGCCCCACCCCCAGGGCGTTGCCGTGCGAGGCTTCGCTCAGATCGAGCACGACCAGCGCCCTCACCCGGGGGGATTCGGGTTCCGCTTCTCCCGCAATACGCATCCGCCCAATGACGTTGGTGTCCATCCCCGAACCGCTGATCTCCTTGCCCATGCGATCCACGATCAGCACGTCGATATCGTCCACCGGCAGGCGGGGAGTCAGCGCGCGGGATAGCTGCAACAACTGTTGCTCCCCGGCGATGATCGCCGCTGGCGGCAGAACCTGCAACCGGACAGGGCGGTGGTAACCATCCTCCACCGTGGCGACGCCGGCCAGCAGCCTGGCCCTGTCCAGCACGACCTGGGCCACCTCCGGCATGAGATCGCGAATGCCATGGATGCCGTAGCTGTGCAGCCGGGCGGCCCCCGTCTCCTTGCCCAGGCCGATGGCCAGCATCTTCAGCAGTCCGCTCTCATGTGGCCCGTGGAAGTCCGTGTGCATCTTCACCCGGTTGACGACGATCAGGCCGTCCGCCTCGGCAGCGAAGCGGTCGAGAGCCACCGGCAGACCGGCGGCGGTGTGGCCGATGGTCACCGTATCCATGGTCGCCCGCAGCGGGCAGCCGACGCGCGCCTCGGTGATGCCCAGGCTGGCCAGCACGGCCAGCTGTCCCTCCGGTGTAGCGCCGCCGTGGCTGCCCATGGCGGGCACGATGAACGGCTCGCCCCCGCTCTCCCGGATCAGGGTTGCCAGACAGCGCGCGATCGCGTCAATACCGGCCATGCCCCGGCTGCCGATGGCGACCGCGATCCGCCCCCCATCGACCCGAGACGCCAGGCCCAGCCGCGCCCACTCGCCGGTCAGGACGGCGCTGATGTCCACTGGCTCACCAGCAGGGAGCCGTCGTCGCACCTGACATAACGACGGGAGTTGGGGTACAGGCTTCATGTTCAGGCGGCGTGCTCCGTTGATCTGCCGGTCGTGTTGTACCCTATATCCGCCGATGTGACCAGTCGTTGGTGGGGCCAGCGCCCAGGGCCGCTGGCGCGGCGGGATGCGCCAGCGCTGTATGATCGCCATGGCTCTGTCCTGCCACCCCCAACTGCTCATCGCCGATGAGCCGACCACGGCGCTGGATGTGACGACGCAGGCCCCAATCCTCGATTTGATGCTGGAGTTGCAGGAAACGTACAATATGGCGATCATGTTCATCACCCATGACCTGGGGGTGGTGGCCGAGATCGCCGACATGATTTTTCAGGACCCGTATTCGTCGCTCAACCCGCGCATGACGGTCTTTGAAATCGTGAGCGAGGTGCTAAAGGTCAATCACCTGGCGGACGGCAGCGAGGCGTGATTGCCGAAGGGGTGAGGGTAACATAACCGGGGTCTCTGGCAAGCCGGTGAGCTTTTTTGAGCAGGGCGCTTCGGCGTTTTGGGCCAAACTCGCCCAGGTTGGTACAATCTCCGCCTGAGACACGGTTGGGGTGGGCCGCGTGCCCCTGTTGCCACATGAGGGCTTCAGTCTGGTCAAGTGGGGGGACCCTGACGGTTTATGGTTTCGACGGGGGAACCACTGGCGGGGCCAAAGGGGGCATAACATGAAAGATACGCTTCGTCAGAGCATTGTGCGCGTGGCAGACGCATTGGTTCAGATGCTTGAGCGGGATTATGAGAATTTTGAGCCGGAAATCGGGCGCTGGGACTGGATGCCCGGCGTCGGGCTGTACGGCCTGGTCAGAGCCTACGAAACTCTGGCCGAAAAACGGTATTTGGAATTCTGCAAGGCTTACGTGGATCGCCTGTTGGCAGAGGACATTGTCAGTTATTCCATCAATGGCTCGATCCTCTTCGAAACGGTGCTGAAGTTGTATGAATATTATCAGGCGGAAAGCTACCAAACGGAGCTCAGGTACTTCCTGCGCTGGTTGCTGCGCAGCGCCGCCAAGTGCCAGAACCAATGTTACGAGCATAGTTGGACCGAACAAGATGTCCATCTCGTCGAACAGGTCTGGATCGACACCCTGTACATGGTCGGGATCGTCCTGGCTGAAAGTTACCGCCTCTTGGGCCGGGAAGATTGTCGTGACGAGGCGCTGCTCCAGTTTTTGCGGCACCAACAATGCCTGCAAGACCCGGAAACGGGCCTGTTCCGCCACCTGTATGAATGCAGCACGGGTAGCCACCTGGCAGGTGCCTTCTGGGGGCGGGGCAATGGCTGGATGGCTGCCAGCGTGGTCGACCTGCTCAGCGCCATCGGGGGGGATGATCCGCGCACGCGGGACATCGTTGAGTCCTTCCGGCGACAAATGGAAGCCGTCCGTCGGGTTCAAGACTCCAGTGGCATGTTCCACACGATTTTGACGGACCCCAACACTTACCTGGAGATGTCGTCCACCGCCGCGCTCGGGTATGCGGCCCTGCGCGGCGTGCGCCTGGGGGCCCTGGAGGCGCACTTTAAATCGGTCGGCGAACGGGCAGTTGAGGCCGTTCTAGCCCATATCAAGCCCGACGGGATCGTCGATAAGGTTTCTGGCGGGACTTCCGGGTTCATCGAGTACGAAGAATATAACCTCATCCCTATCGGGCCGTGTCTGTACGGCCAGGCGTTGGCCATCATGTTACTGTCTGAATACCTGACGATGTCGTCCGAATGACCGGCGTCGGCTCGAATAAGGGAGGTAAAAATCGCTGACGGCCGGATGGCATGCCCGCAGTCCGGCCACCCGACAGATTGGGCGCTCACGTTCGGAGCAGCCGTAAGATGGATAGAAAAACAGAGATCCGCCAGCTTTTGCGGTTATCGCCGGAAGAGGTCCAGGCCAGGGCAGGGGAGCGGCTGATCGTGTGCGCGGACGTTGAGACGCTGCACCAGCGTATGGCGGAGGACATCGCCGGGGCCATCCAATCCGGCAATGCGGCCAGCAGACCCACCCGCCTGATCCTGCCGGTCGGCCCGACCGGGCAGTACCCGCTCCTGGCGGACCTCATCAACCGCCAGCGGATTTCCCTCGCCAACAGCTGGTTTTTTTTCATGGATGAGTACTGTGATGAGGCGGGTCGGGCAGTGGGGATTGATCATCCCCTGAGCTTCAAACGAGCCGCCGAATCGCTGTTTTTCAGCCGTCTGGATGAGGGCTGCGGGTGGCGGCGTGAGCAGGTGTTTTTCCCTGACGAGGATAACGTCGCCGAGCTACCGGCGATCATCGAGCGGGTCGGCGGGATCGATGTCTGCTTCGGCGGCATCGGCATTCATGGACATGTGGCCTTCAACGAGCCCGAACCCGGCGTCAAAAACCTGAGCGTCCGGCGAGTCCAGCTCAATGATTTCACCGTCACCATCAATGCCATTCGGAGCAGAGTGGGGGGCAACCTGGAATGTTTCCCCCGGCAGGCGTACACGCTGGGCATGCGTGAGATACTGGCTGCCCGCCAGATCAGACTGTACTGTCGGAACGGATGCGCCTTCGACTGGGCCAATACTGTCCTCAGACTGGCGTTGTTTGGCGCTCCCGGCGACGACTATCCGGTCACGCACATCCGGGGACGGGAATTTATCATCATCACCGACCGGGATACGCTGGCATCGCCGGATGTGGTGATTTAGGCGGCGCATGGCCCAGGCGGCGGGCGGAGACAGTCCGTATCAGGAGGGGCGGCGGTGACGACCGTGATCATACGCGACGATGATACCAGTTTTTTCACCCATCCCACCCTTCTTGAACAACTCTATGGGCGGTTATGGGAGCGGGGCCTGCCGGTTTGCCTGGCGGTCATTCCGGCGCAGCGCGCCGATGTGCGGGTCGATCACCGCCCTGGCAAACCTTATGATCCGAGCATTCCGCCGCTATATCGTGGTCTCGGCCAGGAATATCCCATCACCGACAACCGCGAGTTATGTGCCTACCTGAACCAGAGGGCGCGCGAGGGGCTGGTCGAAATCTGTCTGCACGGGTTCTCGCACCGTTACATGGAGTTTGTCTCCCCGGACGCCGACTGGATCGCGCGCCGGCTGGTGGATGGGCGGCGCATCTTACAGGCCGCCTTTCCTGACGCCCCTTTGCGCACGTTCGTCGCGCCCTACGATAGGATTTCCCGGACCGCTCTGGAGATCGTCCTGGAACACGGCTTTGATGTGTGCACCAACACCGAAAACCTGGCGGCGTTTCCGGCGCTGGCTCATCTTGGACCTTACCAGGGCTATCAACTGCCGGATGGGCGCCGAGTTTTTACGTGCGACGAATATGTGTTCACGCACCGGGAAGACCCGGAGGTTTGTTTGCAGACGGCCCGGCGGCGGTTACAGACCGAGCCGTTTCTGATCATCAGCAACCACTACTGGATTTTTTATTTTGACTGGGCTGATTCCAGCGGCCCGCTGCGGCAGAAGTGGGATTTGTTCCTCGACGATCTGCTCGCGCCGCCGGACCGGCAGGTGACCACATTCCGCGACTGGCCTGCGGGTGAGTCGGTTTGAGCCGGCCGGCTGGCATGCGGCCTGGGGTCACCCGTAGAGGACGCAGAGCACGCCAGGTTCCCTGGCAGCGATGCGGGCAACGCCCGTCCGAAAACGACCGGTGGGCGCGGATGATCCTCTTGCTTTCGGCTTTAAATTCCACTATAATGGCTTTAGCCAATTAATTTGTTCACTTAATTAACTTAAAGGGGTGTTTCGGATACCTCCTGGCGCGTTTTTTCGGCGTCGTTGGGGCCGGGCGGTTTGCCAGCGCCACAGGCGGCATATGCCATGGCCGAATATCACTTCGCTGGCCGTCGCTGGCCGACTGTCCCCGGCCACCGTTGCCGGGTAAAAACTTCCTCCCCATCAACCATGCCTGACCCGATTGGTGATCGATCACCCTGTATTCCGCGATGGTGCCCGTTTTGTTATCTGGTATGACCATCCCTTCAGCTGGCGAGCAGCGCTTCGCCGTCGACTCTGATGGGCGGGCGGGAAGGCCGCCGTTTTGAACGGAAGTGAACGACCCGAGTTCCTGCTGTGGCATGTTTCGCGTCAACAGGCCCATGGGGCTGTTGTCCCCGGCTGATTGGCTTCCCCCATCTTCTGGCGGGGGCTGGCGGGATTGATGAAAGGAGGGAAATCGCGGCAAGACATCAGGCGCAAAGGCCACCCCAATCGCACGATCTCAATTACATAAGGAGCTGTTACGATGGGTAAACGTTTTTCGGCACTGCTGATACTGGCCCTGCTGGCGCTGTCGGCGGGCTTTAGCGCCGCCCAGGGTCAGGCCGTTGAGCTGCGCTTCATGTGTTACCAGGACGGCATCGAGTGTGAGGTCTATCAGGACCTGCTGGCCCGGTTTACGGAGGATAATCCGGATATCCAGGTCGTGGTGGATGTTGTGCCGTACAGCACCATCCGCGATAACCTGCGCGTCCAGGTCGAGGCGGGCGAAGCGCCGGATATGGCCCGCATCACCGACTTCGGTGGGATGGCGGGTTTTTACCTCGATCTGCGCCCCTTGATGGAGGACCCGGACCTGCTGGAGTCAAACTTCCCGCCGGCAGTGCTGGCCGCCTTCCGCAAAGGGGAAGATGACGACGGGCTGTATGGGTTCACCTATGCGCTGACGGTCACCGCTCCCTACATCAACCGGACTCTGTTTGAGCAGGCGGGCATCGATGTCCCCAGCGATGTGGCGGAGGAAGTGAGCTGGGAAGAGTGGACCGATGTATGTGTCCAGGTGGCCGAGGCGACAGGGACTCCCTACGCCATCGCCATTGACAACAAGGGGCATCGCTTCGCCGGCCCCGCCATGAGCATGGGAGCCACCTTCTTTGATGAAGAGGGCAACTTCGACCTGGAAGATGACGAGGGCTTCCGCGCCATGGCCGAGATCGTGAAGGCCTGGCACGATGACGGGATCACGCCGCGTGAGGTCTGGCTGGGGTCCGGTGGCGAGTACACCGCCGCCAATGAATTTTTCACCAGCGCCCAGGTGGTGATGTACTTCTCCGGTAGCTGGCAGATCAACCGCTTCGCCACCGAAATCGGCGATGCCTTCGACTGGGCGGTCGTGCCGAATCCGACCGGGCCGGGCGGCAGCACCGGGGTGGCCGGTGGGGCGGGCATCGTCGGATTTGCCCAGACCGAACATCCGGAGGCGGTGGCCCGGGTCATCGAATACCTGATTCAGCCGGAAGTCTACGCCGAGTTCGCGGGGCGGACGCTGTTCATCCCGGCCCACGCCGCCGTGGTGGAAATGGGAGTGGACTACCAGACCGACGATCAGGCCGTGATCGACGCCCTGAACCAGTTTGCGCTGGAAGGTGCCAAGCTGCAAGACCAGGCGATCCAGCTCAACCTGCACCCCCTGGCCTTCGCCTACTACGACTCGTCGAACACGCGCCTGGCGCAGTACTTCGCGGGCGAGTTAACCCTTGACGAGGCCATGCAGCGGCTCCAGGCCGATCTGGATGAGGCCGCCGCCAACCTCGCCCAGTAAGCCACGGTCCCGAGGCTGACCAACAAGGAACAGGCTGTGGGCGTCCCCGGATGCCCACAGCCACCGGTTTAAGCGCTTCCCGCCCACTTAGTCCCTGAGATCATGAGGATGCAACCCTATTCCCTGGACCAAACCAAAGGCCGGGCGGCTTCTCCGGTCGGCCTGATCCGAGATGGCACCCGGTCGGTGCTGGGGGGAGTAGCCAGCGCAGTCGTCGGTTGGACGGACATCCTGATGGGCGCCCTGCAACGACGAATCGGCATCAAAGGGATGGCCTATATTTTTGTGCTGCCGAACCTGTTCGTCTTCGGTTTTTTTATTCTGTTCCCGATGATCACCAATTTTTTCTATACCTTCACCGGGGGGGACAAACTGTTCCTGGATCAACGTCCCTACGTGGGCACCCAGAATCTGCGCCGGTTATTTGACTGCGCGAACTTTTTCCAGCCCAATACCTGTCGCGAGGACCTCTTCGCCCGCGCGGTCGCCAATACGGCGGTTTTTGTCGTCGTCCAGGTCGGCCTGATGATCGGGATATCGTTGCTCACGGCGGTCATCCTCAACCGGAAGATCGTCGGGCGGGGTTTTTTCCGCAGCGTGTTTTTTTATCCGGTTCTGTTGTCGCCGATTGTGGTGGCGCTGATCTGGAAGTGGATTCTCCAGGAAAACGGGTTGCTGAACGCCCTCATCGTCGCCCTGGGCGGCGAGCGAGTCTCTTTTTTGACATCGCCCGATTGGGCGCGGGCCTGGGTGGTGATCATCAGCGTGTGGTCGCTGATGGGATTCTACACCCTTATCCTGCTGGCCGGGCTGCAAGCCATTCCGGAAGACCTGTACGAGGCCGCCGCCATCGACGGGGCCAGCCCCTGGCGGTCATTTGGCGCGATCACGCTTCCCCTGCTGATGCCGACGATGCTGGTGGTCATCGTGCTGTCCACCATCCGCGCCGTGCAGATTTTTGACGTGGTGTTCGCGTTTACCGGCGGCGGCCCTGGCTCGGCCACGCTGTATGTCGTCCAATATATCTACAACAACGGGTTTGCCAGCGCCTCCAAAGAATACGGCCTGGCCGCTGCCGCCTCCCTGGTGATGGCGGCGGTGCTGATCGCCTTTACGCTGGTGCAGCTCCGGCTGCGTGGGCACGAAGGCGTTAGTTGACAGGGATGGTGCTGGTATGACGGCCCGGGGCCGATCCAACTTCCTCAGCACGACGGTGGAGTTCCTGACCCGCACCAGGGGGCACCGCCACCTGGACGTTACCGATGTTCTGACGTACCTGTATCTGGGGCTGGGAACCATGCTGATGTTTGGCCCGGTGATCTGGCTGGTTCTCTCCTCCTTCAAAACGCCGGGGGAGATATCCCGTTTTCCCCCGCGCCTGTGGCCGTACCAACAGACCACGGTGATGGTGGACGGCTACGACCAGCCGTTGGGCCTGTACGAAGTTCAGATGGCGGATGGGAGCGTCCGGCAACTGGCCCAGGTGCGGCGGGTGGGCCTCGAGGCCCAGATGGTCGACCCCGAACATCCGGAGGCGATCATCCGGGTTCACATCAACGACCGCACGCCAGTGGAAACGGTGGCCTTCAGCCTCAGCAACTACATTGAGGGCGTGGAGAGCTTTAACTTCTGGCGATACTTTGCCAACAGCGTGTTTGTCACGGTGACGGCGACGTTGCTGACTCTGCTCATCAACAGCATGGCCGCTTTTTCGCTCAGCAAGTACGAGTACCGGGGTCGCAACGCGATCTTCCTGACCATCATCAGCACGTTGATGGTGCCGCTGTCGGTCATCCTGGTGCCGGCGTTTCTGCTGATCACCAATATCGGCTGGAACAACAACCTGCTGGGCGTCATCGTCCCCGGCGCGGCCACCCCCACTGGCGTGTTTCTGCTCCGGCAGTACATGCTCACCATTCCCGACGAGTTGCTGGACTCGGCGCGGATAGACGGGGCCAGCGAATGGCGCATTTATCTTCAGATCATCCTGCCGCTGGCCGCCCCGGCCATAGCGGTACTGGCCATTTTTTCGGTCATGTGGCGCTGGAATGACTTCTTATGGCCGAAGATCGTGCTCACCCGGAATGAGATGTTTACCTTGCAGGTTGGCCTTCAATCGTTCCAGGGCGATTTACAGATTCAGTGGCATCTCATCCTGGCGATGACCGTGTTGACGGCGTTGCCGGTCACGTTTGTGTTCGCTTTCTTGCAGCGTTACATCACCACCGGCATCGCCACCACCGGCATGAAATAGGCCGGCGGAGGGCAGGGGCCAATCGCATGAGGCACCGGCCAGTCGGGGCACGTCACAGAGGCTGGATTTTTACGAGGCGGGGCAACAGAGCAGCGGTCATGGCGAGGCCACGAACAGCTATCGGCAGCAGCGGCAGCACGATCAAGGCACACAATCTGAGCGCGATTCTGCGTATGTTGCTCCGGCACGGCCATATCTCGCGCGTCCGGCTGGCCCGCCTGACCGGCCTTTCCGCCACCACCATCACCAATCTGGTGGCCGATCTGCTGGCCCAGGGGGTGGTGGTTGAGGATGAAGAAGGCTGGCCGGATGAGAAGCAGCGCCGGGGCGTGGGGCGGCCACAGGTGGCCTTGCGATTGGTGCCGGAGGCCCGCTACGCCGTGGGCGTTCACATTGGCGTGGGCAGTGTGCGGGTGGCGGTGACGGATTTGTTGGGGCGGCCATGGCCGGTCCTTTCCCTGGATCATCCCCTGGAACACTCGCCGGAGGAGGTGCTGACGGCGACGGCCCGCATGGTCCGGGAGGCTCTCGCCCAGGGCGGCGTCGAGCCGTCCAGGGTGTTGGGCATTGGCATCGGCGCTTCCGGCCTGGTCGACCCGGCCACTGGCGTGAACGTGGTCGCCCCCAATCTGGGCTGGCGGGAGGTGCCCATCCGCGACTGGTTCGCCAGCCAGCTGGGGCTGCCCGTCCGGGTGGACAACAATGTGCGGGCGATGGCGCTGGGAGAGGCGCTGTTTGGTCTCGGCCAGGATGTGTATTCGCTGGCCTTCGTCTACGCGCGGGTGGGGGTGGGAGCGGGGATCGTCGTGGATGGGCAGCTGTATCATGGTGGCGGCGCGGGAGCCGGGGAGATCGGTCACATGACGATCCTGCCCGACGGGGGGGATGTCTGTCGGTGTGGGAACCGGGGCTGTCTGGAGACGCTGGTATCCGAGCCGGTCATCACGCGCCTGGCCGAGCAGATCGCCCGGCAGGAAACGCAGGGCCTGCTGGCGGCCTGTTTGCGGGAGGCGGAAGGGCCGATCCTCGAGCGCATCCTGGCGGCGGCCCGCGCTGGCGACGCGGCGACCCGCGCCATGCTGGAGGCGCGCGCCCGGTACATGGGCATCGCCCTGGCCAACCTGATCGACATCCTGAACCCGGAGTTGATTGTCTTGGGTGGGATTTTTTCCCAGGGCGAAGACCTGCTGCTTCCCCCGCTGATAGCCACCATTCGCCAGCGCGCCTTCGCCAACCTGGGCGACAAGGTCCGCCTGCAAACGTCCGGCTTTGGTCAGGACGCCGGCGTCATTGGCGCGGCGGCCCTGGCCTTGCAGGCGTTTTTTTACCAGCACCCAGAGGGGATCGTTTGATGCACATGGCCGAGCACGCGGTGGGTTTTGTCCCACTGGCACGCCCCACTTTCGATATATCGTTGGCGACGGCGGTGGCCGAAGCCGCCCGCGGGCAGCTTGCGGCGGCAGGGCTGGGCATCCGGGGGCCGGACGAACTGGTCACCAGCCTGGCGGTGGCCGAGGAGGTCGGTGACGGGCTGGCCGAGAGGCCCTTGGACCTGCTGGTGGTGTTCCAGGCCACTTTCGCCGACAGCACCATGGTGAAGTGCCTGGCCGGGCGCGTGGACGCCCAACATGTTGGGCCGCCGCTGCTGCTGTGGGCCGTGCCAGAGGGCCGCACCGGCGGGCGGTTGCGCCTGAATTCGCTGTGCGGCATCAACCTGGCCGGTCATGCCCTGCGGCGGGCGGGGTATCGTTACGAATATGTGTACGCGCCGCCCGACGACGCGGCGGCGGTGGAGCGGGTGGCTACGCTGGCCCGGGCCGGGCGGGTGCGTCGGCTGCTGCGGGGGGCGCGGATCGGGCGCATCGGCGAGAACCCGGACGGCTTTGAGAGCTGCCTGCCGAATGCGAGCGGGCTGAAGCATCACTTCGGCCTGGATGTCGTGCCGGTGGAACTCGCTCAGGTCTTGGCCGACGCGCGGGCGGCTGCCCCCCAGGAGGTAGACGCCGTCGCCAGGGCGCTGGCGGCCCGCCTGGACGGTTGGGAGGTGTTGGATCAGGCGGCGGCGCGCGGCACGCTGGCGGCCTATGTCGCGCTCCGCCGGATGGCCGGGCAGGCCGGGCTGCACGGGCTGGCGGTGCGTTGCTGGCCGGAATTTTTCACCGACCTGGGGTGCGCGGCCTGCGGCGCGATGTCCATGCTCAGCGATGAGCTGACGCCGTGTAGCTGCGAGGCGGATGTCAACGGCACGGTCACCCAGTTGATCTTGCAGTGGCTCAGCGGCGGGCCGGCCTTCGGCACGGACATGGTGTCCTTTGAGGTGGCGGAGGACGTTGCCGTGCTGTGGCACTGCGGACTGGCTCCGCTGTCGATGGCCGATCCGTCGTTTGTGCCCCGGGGGACGATCCACTCCAACCGCCAGCTACCCCTGCTGATGGAATTCCCTCTCAAACCAGGCCGGGTCACAGTGGCCCGCCTCAGCGAGGCGACCGGCAGTTACCGGCTGGTGATCGGCGGGGGGGAGATGTTGCCCGCGCCGCCGAGCTTTTCCGGCACGTCGGGCCTGCTCCGGTTTGACCGGCCCGCCGCCGACGTGCTGGATACCATCATGACCGAGGGGCTGGAGCATCACATTTCCCTGACCTACGGCGATCATATCCCGGCGCTCACCGCGCTGGCCAAACTGCTGGACATCCCGGTTTTGCGCCTGTCGTGACCGTTACGGAAAGAGGGTATCTCTATGACCAGACCGCACAAGTTCCTGATCGGAGGGGAATGGCGGGGCAGCGAGGACGTGCTGGAAGTGCGCTTCCCCTACACCCGCGAGGTGGTGGCCGAGGTCTGCCAGGCGACCGACGCCGACCTGGAAGATGCCGTCCAGGCGGCGGTGAAGGGCTTCGCGGTCACGCGCCGCCTGCCCGCCCACCAGCGGTCGCGCATCCTGCTCAACCTGCTGGCGCAAATGGAGCGGCGGTACGACGAGCTGGTGGAGACCTTGACGCTGGAGGGCGGCAAAACCCAGAACGTGGCGCGGGGCGAGACCAGCCGGGCGATGGAGACAGTGCGCGTGGCGGCGGAAGAGGCCAAACGTATTGGCGGGGAGATCATCCC
>DAOTXK010000427.1:0-4252 GCA_034435395.1 Anaerolineae bacterium
TGCGAAGGGTGTTGGTCAGCGCTTCCGGCACCTCGCCAAATGCCTCCCACATCTCCGCCGGGGAGCGCAGATGGTAGCTGGGGTCGGTCATCTTCATCCGGTCGGGGTCGTTTTTGACACTCCCCGTCTGGATGCACAACAACGTGTCGTGCGCGTCGAAGTCCTCGTCATAGACGTAGTGCACGTCATTGGTGGCGACGAGCGGCACCCTGGCGTACTTGCTGTTCTCCACCAGCCATCGATTGATCACCCCCAGCTGGGGGATATCATGATCCTGGAGTTCCAGGTAAAAATTCTCCGGGCCGAACACCTCCTGGTACCAGCCGATCAACTCCCGGACTTCCCGGTCATCCCTGCCCTCTTCCAACAGGCGCGGAATCTCCGCTGCCAGGCAGCCGCTGGTGGCGATAATGCCCCCGGCGTACTGTTCCAGCAGCGGCTTATCGACCCGCGGGCGGTAGTAATAACCGCGCAGTTGCGCCTCGCTGGAAAGCTTGAGCAGGTTTCTGTAGCCGACCTCATCCTTCGCCAGCAACAGCAGGTGATAGGGACGGCTGTCCAGGTCGGGGTCGCGGTCGTCCATGCTCCGGCGGGCCAGGTAGGCTTCCACGCCGATAAGGGGCTTGATCCCGGCGGCCCGGCAGGCGCGGAAGAACTCGATCACGCCGAACATCGTGCCGTGATCGGTGATGGCCAGCGCAGGCATGCCCAGCTCTTTCGTCCGCGCCACCAGCGGGCTGATCTTGCTCAGCCCGTCCAACAGAGAATATTCGGTGTGGACGTGCAGATGCACGAAATCTCTTTTTTCAGTCATACGCCGGCCAGCAAACTAACGGTATTTGGAGGAACGGACGACATTGGCGGTCGGATCCCGGAGCGGACACCCGCATTATAGCACAGAGGTTCCGATCCCCGCCGAAGTTTTAAGGTTGCGGGCCAGAATGCGCCGCCGCATCAGCCCGGCCCCACTATCTTGGTGATCTTCGTGCCCTCTGGGGTTACAATCCACCCCACGCACACACCAACGGAGGCATCATGCCTGAACTCCCCGAAGTTGAGACCGTCGTTCGCGGCCTGCGCGCCCCGCTGGTCGGGCGGACCATCACCGGCGCATGGCTGGACTGGCCCCGGGGCCTGATCGCCCCCACCCCGAAGGAATTCCAGGCGTCACTGCCAGGCCAGACCATACACGCCCTCCGCCGACGCGGCAAGTACATCCTGTGCGACCTCGATGACGCGGCGCTGATCATCCACCTGAAGATGACCGGGCGGCTCTACGTCGCGCCGGACGAAGCCGCGTTCGAAGCCGACCGCTGGGTGCACTTTATGTTTCAGCTCGACAACGCTCACCAATGGCGCTTCTCCGATGCGCGCAAGCTCGGCACGGTCCACCTGACGCCGGACCCGGAACGGGTGATCAGTAAACTGGGGCCGGAGCCGCTGGACGATACATTCACCCTGGCGGCGTTCCGCCAGCGGCTGGCCGGGCGCAGGGGCCTGATCAAGCCGCTGTTGCTCAACCAGACCTTCATCGCCGGGATCGGCAATATCTACGCCGACGAGGCGCTGCACCGGGCGGGCGTCCACCCCGGACGTGCTGCCGACAGCCTGTCCGAGGACGAGCAGGCCCGGCTCTACACCGGTATCCGGGCGGCCCTGACCACCGGTCTCCAGCTCGAAGGGGCCAGCGTCAACTGGTACCGCAAGCCGGATGGGGGCCGAGGCCGCTCCCAGGATCGCTTCCGAGTCTATGGGCGGGCGGATTTACCCTGTCCGGTCTGCGGGACTCCAGTGCAGAAGATGACCATCGGCGGGCGCGGCACCCACTACTGCCCGACTTGCCAACAAACTTGATTGTGTAGACAATAAAGGCATCGTTTGCCTAGCACCTCAGGTTAATCCTTCCATGGACGTCGGGGACTTTATCGTACAGATTCCGCCCTCGCTCCTCCTGTTGACCTGCGGCTCCGGCGTGTTACTGGTGGTCATGTGGGCTGTCATCATCTGGCGGCGCACCCAACGCCAGTCGACGCGGCGCGTCGAACCGCCGCCAGACCTGGCCTCGCTCGGCGGCGCGGCAGGCGAGACAGCGGCCACCGGGACAGCCAGCTCAGCCGCCGCTGCGCCGGAGGGGGTGCCCGTCGAAGACAACGTCTTGAGCAAAGCCTTCAAAGCCGTCAGGAACTTCTTCTTCTACACCGAAGAAGAAAAGTCTCAGCAGGGCCGGCAACAGGCGCGATCCGATTCGCCGCTTGCTCCGGAAGCCAACGCCCCGCCGGACACCGTCGAAGTGATGCGTCTGTGGCGGGATGTCGTGGACGGCACGCTGGTGATCCAGATCGGCGGGCAGCATTTCCGTTCCATGCCTGAGATCCGCGAGGCTGGCCAGGAACGGCGTTTTATGGCCATCCTGCGCGATCTGGCGCGCATTGCCAAAGAACTCCCTCTGACCTCACCCTCGCCGGAAGCTGAGCCGTCGGGGGCCGCGCCCCTGGAGGCCCTCGCGGCGACAGAACCCGCGCCGGCCCCTGATCGGGCCGGGTCGGACACGGAGCCGCTGGCAGAGGCGTCCGCCGCCCAGCCCGGCCAACCCACCATGCCCCAGACAGGCGGGCCAGCGGTGAAAACAACGCCAGGCGCCCCGCCTGCCCCGCCGCCACCGCCTCTGAACGCCTCGGCCAGGGCGCAAATGGCCGAGGCCGAGCCGATTGGGTCTTTCTTCGACAACGTGCGGAAAGCGATCCGGAGCGGCGGGAAGACAGCCACCTCAGAGGGTACTCTGGGGCCAGCTTCCATCGCCGACCAGATCGAGGAACTGCTGCAATACAAGCTCTCGCTCACCCCCGCCTTCCAGGGACGTAATATCCATGTGCGTCAGGGTCTGGGCGGGGGCGTGCTTATCCAGGTCGGGGAAACGTACTACGAGGGTGTGCGGGAGATCGCCGAGGAAGACGTGCGGGAGTTCGTCATCGGCGTGATCCAGGAATGGGAAGAACGACAATAGTACCAGCGCAGGGAATCAGGTGAGACCGGAGGGAATGCCACCGCGCCGAATCCGGATAATCGCCCCGGCTGACTTCTGGCCATCAGGCATACTCAACCGGCACCGGTTCGAGTTTCGGCCCGCCCTCGCCGGGTTGAACCAGCCGCGCCGCCGGCACCAGCGGATCATGAGGGAAAATCAACAGGGCCGCGTGTTCCAGCGCCCATTGCTGCCAGCGGCGTTTGGTCTCCAGCGTGACCAGCGGCTCAACATCGTAGGCCGTCATCCAGCCCAACCGCTCAAAATGCACTGCGTAAGTCGCCAGATCGCAGACAAATAACCCATGCTCGCCGGCGCTCTCCAGGCGGACGCTCAGGTGGCCCGGCGTGTGGCCCGGCGTGCGCACCGCGAAAATGCCCGGCGCCAGCTCTTCCTCCTCCCGTTCCAGGAGGCGAAGCTGGCCCTTCTTCGCCAGCGGCTCATAGTTGATGGGGAAATAGGTGCCGCGCGTCCGCTCGTTGGGGCGCATGGCGTCCTCGAATTCGCGGCGCTGAACCACGTATTCGGCGTTGGGGAAACACGCCACGACGTTACCCGCCTCATCGTAGGCCGTGTTGCCCGCGCAGTGATCGCCGTGCAGGTGCGTATCGATCACCAGGCTCACCTCCCCCGGCTGAATGCCCAGCCGTGCCAGCCCGTCGATCAGACTGCCATGGGGCCGCTCCAGCCGCCAGATGGCCCGCATCCGAGGTGTGAGTTTGTCACCCAGCCCGGTGTCGATCACGATGGTCTGTCCGCCTGACCGTACGACCAGACAATGCAGGGTCATGGGCACCAGGTTTTCGTCATCCGGCGGCAGAAGGCCGCTCCACAACACGCGCGGGACCACCCCAAAGGCCCCGCCGCTGTCCACCCTTACCTGCCCATCGTTGATGAGATGAATGTCCAGCTGACCGATACGAAACATCCCGCCTATTCACCTGCTTTCGTCCGGGACGGATCGCTGCCATCGGCCAGGACCCGGTCCAGCTCGGCGCTGAGGGCCGCGCGGAGCGCCCCCTTCTCCTCCGGCGGCAGGAACGACGCCTCCGCGGCGGTGAGGGTGCTCCGGCGCAGATCGTCCAGCGTCAGCCCGAAGGCTTCCATCGCCAGCCGGAATTCGTCGCTCAGCACAATGTTGCTGATGGCCGGGGCATCGGTGTTGATGGTCACCGGCAGGCCCAGGTAGTGCAGGTCCAACAGCGGATGATGGTGCACGTCACTCACCAC
>DAOTXK010000428.1:0-7904 GCA_034435395.1 Anaerolineae bacterium
CCCCAACGCCGACCGCCACCGCGACGGCATCGCCGACAGCCACGGCAACCCCCTGGCCAGCCGGCACGTCTTTCGGCCCTGTCGTTCCCCCGGATTATACGCCGCCGCCCACTTTCACGCCGAGGCCAACGGACACCCCCACGCCTGGCCCGCCGACCGCCACTCCCATCCCTCTGCCGCACCTGGACCAATCACGAATCGGGATTCAGATTCACCCCATATTGACCCGCGATGAATGGTGGCAGATGTTGCAGCGGGCCAAACACCTTAACGCGGGCTGGATCAAGGTGCAGTTCCCCTGGGATGAGATGGAGCCGGATTATCCTGGCAACCAGACGGAATTGTGGCGGATGCTGGAGCTTTACGTGCAGCAGGCCGATGAGAATGGCTTTCAGGTGTTGGTCAGCATCACCAAAGCGCCGGACTGGGCCAGGCCAACCAACCAGGAAAACGGCCCACCGACCGATCCCCAGTTGCTGGCGACCTTCATCCGGGGCGTACTCGATCGGTTCGGGCTTTCAATCGACGCCATCGAAATCTGGAACGAGCCGAATCTGGTCCGCGAGTGGACCGGCGGGACGATGAGCGGGGCGGAGTATATGCGGTATTTTGTCCCGGCGTACCAGGCGATCCGGGCATGGAGCCAGGAAGCTGGCCACCCGATCCAGGTCATCACGGCAGGGCTGGCGCCGACCGGTAACTCGGAAGGCTCGGTGGACGATCGGGCCTTTCTGCGCCAGATGTTTCAGGCCGGGCTGGGCCGTTACGGCGATGTCGCCATCGGCATTCACCCCTATGGGTGGGGCAATGCGCCGGACGCCCGCTGCTGCAACTCGGTAGATGGTCGTGGTTGGGACGACAACGAACGATTTTTTTTCCTGGATAACATCGAGGCCTACCACCGGATCGCCGTCAATGCCGGGTACGCCAACATGCGATTCTGGATCACCGAATTCGGCTGGGCGACATACGACGGCTTTAACGCCCCCGCTCCCCAGCCGTTTTTTGACTACGTCACTGAGTCGCTGCAAGCCAGCTATACCATCAAAGCGCTGGATATCGTACAGAATTCCGGAAACTACAACTACATCGACGTGATGATTCTCTGGAACTTAAACTACGGGACCATTCCGGACGCGGTTGCCGTGCACCGAAACGAACAGGCAGGTTATAGCCTGATGCGCCCGGACGGCAGTTATCGGCCCCTGTACCACATGCTGTCAGAAGCGCTGAACGGCTAGCCAGCGGCCTTCTACGAGCGATGCGAGCGGCACTGCGCGCCTTCCGGCCAGGACTTATGCAGGATAGTGATCAGCCTGGCCGGGAGGTTTTGTCTGTGCTTCTCCCGGCACTGTACCTGAGCCGCATCGCCGCCGAGTTCGTGATCCCATCAGCGGGCGCGATCGCGGCCCTGGCTGGTCTGCTGGTTGGCGGAGGGGCAGTCGCCTGGCTCCGGAAACGCAGCAGCTCTCCAGGGTGGTTTTCGCTCCTGTTGTTGCCTTATGTCGGGTTTCCTTACCAAAGCCCGCCGCTGGCGCTGGCCTGCGGGCTGCTGTTCGCCGTGGCCTGGGGGGCAGAACGCTGGCACTACCAGGGTTGGCCGATCGACATCGGTGTTTTTAGCATCGCGCTGATATTCTATGGGCTGACCCTGGCTCCCGGCGTGCAACCCGCCGATGCAGGCGAGTTCCAACTGGTGCTGGCGGAGTGGGGCGTGGCCCATCCCCCCGGTTACCCACTGTACACCATGCTGGGAGGGCTGTTCACACACCTCTTCCCGCTGGGCGATCTGGCCGGGCGCGCCAATCTGTTCTCTGCCCTGACAGGTGCGCTGACCCTGGCCGTCCTCGCCAGGGCGATCCGCCTGGAGACGGGATCGGGCTGGGCCGGCATGTTAGGGGCCGGGGTGCTGGGGGTGGCGGCCTCATTCTGGGCCACGGCCACCCAGGCCAGCATCCGCCCCTTGACCGCTTTGTTCGCTGCCCTGATGATCGAAGCGGCGCTGGCCTACCGCCGGGCCGTCAGGACTGCTGACGAGCCACAGGTCCGGCGGGCGATCATTCGCTTTGGGTTGGCCGCCGGTTTTGGCGTCACCCATCACGCCTCGCTATTCTTTCCGGGGGTCGTCCTGGCGCTGGCGATCCTGGCTGCCCGCCCGCGCCCGTCGCGCCGACAGATTGGTCTATGGAGTGCGGCTGCTCTGGCCGCCCTGTTCGGAGCGCTGCCCTGGCTCTACCTGCTGCTGCGCGGCTTGGCGGGCGCGCCCCTGGCACCGCCCAACCTCGCCACCTGGGAAGGACTCCGACAACATGTCCTGGCGGCAGGCTTCGCGGGAGACATGTTCTACTACCACACCCCGCCGGAAATCATCGACCGGCTACGGCTTACTGCCCAGGTGCTGGCCTTCCAGTGGGAGGACCTGACCCTGGCGCTGGGCATCGCCGCCCTGGGGTTGATGGTATGGCGCGATCGCTGGCTGGCGCTCGCGCTGGGCGGATCGTTTGCCCTGCACACGTTCGTCGCGGCCACCTACCGGGCCCCGCAAACCGTCGAATATATGATCCCGGCGTATGTTTCTCTGGCCGTCGGGATTGGCTGGGCCGTTGGCGAAACACGACGCTGGTCTGCCAGCCGCCGCCTCCACCCATGGCTGGCGGCAGGGACGGCCATAGCCATCGTCTGGTCAGGCTGGCCGACCTGGATCAGCCTGCACGCTTACCAGGATCGCGATCGCGCCTCGGCTGACGCCCGCGCCCTGCTGGAAAGCGCGCCGCTGGCGAGTATCGTCCTCGCCAACTGGCACCAGGTGACGCCGCTGATGTTCTGGCAGGAGGTGGAGCAATTGCGCCCGGATGTTGACGTGCGTTATGTGGCCCCCGCTGGCGCTGAGCCAATCGTCGACACATGGACACGCCGGGTGAGGGCCGAATCCGGCGGGCAGCCCCTGATCGCCTGTGTTTACTACCCGGAGACCTACCGCTATACCGGGCTGACGTTCTCCGCCCTCCAGACATGCTGGCAGACCAGCGGACTGCCAGCGCCACCCACTGCCAGCGGCCCAGTTGCCCGCCTCGGCTCTCTCTCCCTTTATGACGCCGCCCTGCCCGCCGCGGCAGCCGCCGGTGAGCGCGTCTATGTGTGGCTGGACTGGCAACTCCCAGGGGCGGCCAGCTACGGAGACCTGACCACGTTCGTACACCTGGTCGACGACGCCGGCCACGTTCTGGCTCAGAGCGATCAACCCCTCATTGCCGCCGGACTGGAAGGGCCGGGCATGGTGTCACAACGGTATACGCTGGCCATTTCCCGGACGGTCTCTCCCGGCATTTATCGACTGTTTGCCGGTGCCTACCGCCCATCGCCAGACGGCCCGATCCCGCTGCACGATGAAGCGGGCGCGGCGCGCAGGGCCATCGGCGAACTGGCGATCCACCCCGCCGACCTGCCTCCCGTCACCAGCCATGAATGGCACGCGCCGCTCGACGACCGAATCGTGCTTGTTGGCTACGATTACGATTTATCCGTGGTCGGACGCGCCCGCCTTTATCTCCACTGGCGGATCGCCACGCCCGTCGACCCTGACCTGCGACTGGCGATCAACGGTCCCGGCCCGCGCCCGCTGGCAGAGAGCTGGCTCCCGCTTTCCCAGCCGGGTTATGTGACTACGGCGCACGATCTGCCGGATACTGAGACGGTCGGCGGCCTGTGGCTGACCGCCAGCGTGGGTGATGACATGCTGTGGATGCGCGGGGCGTGGGGACTGCCGCTCATGCCGGGCATCGCGCTGCCCGGCCCGGCGGGGGGTGATCGGTACATCATGGTCGGTGACGTGGTGGTGACGGGCTACGCGGTCAGGGGGGCGTCCGTCCCTGGGGAGGAAACGCAGGTCAGCCTGACTCTGCGGTGCACGACCGCCCTCACGCAGGACATGAGCGTTCAACTGGCGCTTGGTTCAATTGCCCGAAGTGACAGCACGCCAGTCGGGGGAACCATCCCCACACTCAAATGGGGCTGGGGAGCGACGATCACGGATGAAATCACCGTGCCATGGCCGGCTGATCAACCGCTTCCGCCTGGACCACTCACCCTGACCTTCTACGATGCGTTCACTGGCGACATCTGGCCGGTCTTTGACCCGGTGCTGTCCCAGGATGGGCCAGGATTGCGGCTGACACCCTGAGAAATGCCAGAGGCGGCGCAGGATACGCCGCCTCGTTTACGATCGGGGACACACGGATACTTACCGTCGCAGGAGCAGAGTCAGCGCCACACCGCCGACCAGCACCACACCCGCCAGTCCCAGGACAATCACGCCACTGTAGTCCAGCAACCGTTCCAGCGGGCTGGTGCGGGTATCTGTCTCCAGGCCCGGCTCGTCACTGAACAGTCCGCCCACCTGCACCGGTGGCGGCTGCGGGGGCACAAAACCAGCCACCGCGCCGAAAGCAGCATCCACCGTCTGGCCCGCGCTCAAACTGATCGTATAACTGCTGGCCGTGGTGACACCGTAACCACTGGGCGGAGTCAGGCTGACCATATACTCTCCTGGAGCCAGATCATCAAAACAGGATGGCCCACTCTCGGCATCGGTGACAAGGCTGCTCACCGTCGCCCCACCCTGGGACAGCGCGATCTCTCCCCCCGCCAGCAGCCCTTCCCCACTCTCCTGCAAACGGTTGGGATTGGTATCCTCAAAAAGCACTACACAGACCCGCCCGGTGGACACCGGTTCGTCCAACCGCAACATGGGCACGTCCGCCCGTGCCACCGGCGCGGGATCGTAGGACTCAATGGGCTGTTCGGTCGGCTGCGCGGCCACCTGGGACGCGGCCTCTCCCGACTGCCCCTCACCCGTCTGGGCGGAGGCGCTCTCCTCTGCCGCTGCACTTCCCTGGCCTCCACCCGTGGCCTGACGAATGATCAGTTCCTGCCCTGGTGAAAGAATGCGCGCCTCGTCCAGCGTCATCCCGTTCAATTGCAGGATGTCATTCGGCATGACGTTATAGGCGACGGCAATCGCCCACAACGTATCTCCGGGGCGCACCGTGTGCACAATCGAGCCATCTTCACGCGGCCCCTGGGGCACGACTTCCGGCGCGAGCGCGGGCGGCTGATCGGCGCTGGCTGGCGGCGGCTGGACTTCTCCACCGGCCCCTCCGGCGATCACCGTCAGCGAAGCCGCATCCCAGAAAACATGCTGATGTCGGGCGGCATACGCCATGCTGGCGTTGAGGACCACGGTCACCCGGTCCGCAGTCGCCACCGCGTCCACCGTCATCTGCTGGAAGCCTGTATAGGGGGCAGTCGAATTTGACCAGACAATGCCGCCGGCGTTTGGATCGTTGGTCCCGGCAGGATCGATCCCGACTCGGAAGTTGGCCGCCGTATAAGTCTGATTGACGACCGTGCCTTCGACAATACACGTATCGCCGGCAGTGCCCGTCTCGCTGTCGCAGCTCCAGATACGGCCAAACGCGGTGAGCCGCAGGGTGCTGCCCGGTTGGATGCCGCCGACCGTCTGGTACAGAGACACGTTATACGCTGCCCAACCCTTATAAGCGTCAAAAGAGCCATTGCCCTCATAAACGCCAATCGTCGCCACAACCTCCGGCGTGCCCCGTCCCAGCTGGCGGCCTACCAGGCCATCGGATACGTTGGACCAGGCGCTCCAGCCGGGAGGGGCGGTAAGCGTCACCCCGTCGCCATGGGCCTCCTCAAAGCCTGGGTTGCTCAGCAGGTTGCCCTGCGCCCGGGCCGAGTACCCGATCAGCAGCCCGATCAACAACATGACCGTCACCAAGTAATGGGCCTTCAAGTGAGGGAACCACCGGCCAGACACTTGATAAACATCCATGTTCAGCCACTTCCCCGTTCCATGTTGGCAGCGATGGCGCTGGCCAGCCGATGAAAACACCGGCTGCGCGCGCATGACTGACCCCGCAGCAATCTCAAAGACCGCCCGCCGGCCAGCGCAGAAAAGACTAACATGGATGCGGGCATCGTGCAACAGTTCACACGGATGATCCGGCCAGCTTCAGACGATACGTCGATCACGTGAGGGAAACACCCAGGCCAGGGCTATGCTGGAGAAATCTGCCCCTCCACCACCTGCCAGCAGACCGCCCGGTCCAGGAAACTCTGGGGGAAAATGCGCGGCTCGGTCGTGGTGAGGATCGACTGAGTGGAATCGTCGATGTGATCCAGCAGATAGACGCGCCGATCCGCATCCAGTTCCGCCACCACGTCATCCAACAGCAGAATGGGCCACTCGCCAATCGTGTCTCGCATCCAGGTCAATTCAGCCAGCTTCAGCGCCAGGACCGCCGTCCGTGACTGACCGCGTGAGCCATAGAGGCCCACATCACGCCGGTTGATCTGAAAGCGCAATTCGTCCCGGTGCGGGCCGATCAGCGTGACGCCGCGCGCCACATGTTCTTCCCGCCCGGCCTCCAACGCCTCCAAAAACTGGGGCGCGATCTCCTCCGGCACCAGTTCGCGGTGCAGGTCCAGGCCAGGAGCATCAAACGAAAGCTGCCCATCGCCAGCAGCCGTGGGGAGGAAGCTGGGCTGGTACGATATTTCGAGCAGCTCGCGCCTGCCGGTCAGCTCCAGATGGTTCCGCTGCGCCAGCCCTTCCAGCTCCCGCAAGAGCCGCTGCCGACCGGCGATCAACCGCGCGCCATGTTCGGCCACCTGGGTATCCCAGAAGTAAAGCTCATTCGGGCTGGACTGCCCTTCCGCAATACGACGCAGTAAGGCGTTGCGCTGGGGAATCAGTTTTTCATAGGTGGCCAGCGCTTCACAATAGGCGCGATCGGTCTGGCAGAGCGTGTCATCCAGGTAACGCCGGCGCTCGACCGGCGAGCCTTCGATCAGGCTCAGATCGCGCGGCAGGAAGAGCACGGCGGTGACCTGCCCGATCAGGTCCATCACCCGCTTGGTGACGCCGTTGAGCCGGACGTCCTTACGGGTGCGCTGTTCGAGGCCGTCCCGCTCGCGCACCAGCGTGATCTCCAGTCGGTCCAGCGGCCCCCGCCGGGTCACGACATCAGCGCTGAGGCGCGCAAACGGGATCACGTCATTTTCCGCCTGCCAGTTGATCAACTGCCAGTCCGCGGTGGTGTAGGGCGAGCGGCAGGTCGCCAGGTAGTAAATGGCCTCCAGCAGACTCGTTTTGCCCTGGGCATTGGCGCCATGCAACAGCACCGGCCCGGAGGGGAAGGCCAGCTCCAAGCGGGCGAAGTTGCGGAAATTGGTCAAAGACAGATACTCAATATGCATCGGCGGTTACTCAGCCCAGGGCGCAGGTGCCCGCGCGCGGCGATTCTAACATGGGCGTGGGCCTGAGCAAAACCTATGTGTTGCTGAAGTATTGGCCTTCCACCGGCCGGCCCAGCGCGCTTCATCATTCCCATGCTATAATGCTGCCCAAAACCTGCATCCACACGATGCTCATCAGGAGAACTGCTGACTGGCCATGAACGAACCCGTGCTCCGCCAGGATGTCTTCAGCCGCATGCGCCGCCGTGTGGCGCGGATGATGCTCAATTACCCGACCGATCCGTTAAACCTGACCTTATGCGCGCTGGGCATCATCGTGTTCGTGGTGAGCATCCTGGCCGGCAGCTCGCTGGCGCTGGTGGCCACCGGCGCTTGCGCGGTCGCCGCCGGGGCCGCCGGGCTGGCTGCGGCCAGAAACATCAGACTCGTGATCTATGCCCTTCGCCTGTCCATCGCGGGGGCTACGGCGGCCTTCTTACTGGCCCTGCTGGCGTTCGCGCCGTATCCAGTCTGGTGGATGAGTATCCTGCCGCTGGGGGCCATCATAACCGCCACCGTGGTCTACTACTGGGGAGTCCGCCGAAGCCTGATCTGGTATGGGCTGGAAGCCACCTTTGCGGTGC
>DAOTXK010000429.1:0-12073 GCA_034435395.1 Anaerolineae bacterium
CCCATGACCTCCAGGTTATCGGCGATACGGGCGACCTTCAAGCGGCGGTGGACATCATCCGGGAACAACGTCCGGCGGTCGTGGTCCTGGAGAGCAAACGACGGGACGGCGCGGCTTTGAAGTTCTGCCAGCAGATTTTGGACACGCCCTCCCCGCCCAAAATCGTCATCCTGACCAGCTTTGCCAATGAGGATGAGCGCCTGAGCTTGCAGCATCTCGGCATTGGTCATTATCTCTTAAAAGATATCGGCACCGACGAGCTGATTCGCGTGGTGCGCAAGCTGGCCGAAAACGTTGAGCTGACCACCCAATAGGCGTTTTGTATCCTGACCGGAAACACCCCTTCATTGGCGGATGGGAAGGGGTGTTTTTGTGCCTGTGATGGGGCCAGGGATGTCCGCGGGCGGGTGCGCGCAGCGAGGGCGCACGGGCGAAGGTCTCAGTCCGGCAGGATTTCGGCGCTGAGGAAGTAATCCAGCCAGATCATGGCGGCGGCGCCGAGGGCGACGACGACGATGATCGACTCGATCCCGAATTCCTCAAAGGTGGTCCCCAGGATCAGGAAGATCACGAAGGTCGCGGCCACGCCGATAATGGCTGAGAGCACCCACACAATCGCCCGTCGAATGTTTAGCGACGACATAGCGCCTCCTGATGACCGACCAATATTCCTGACCGTTCGCGTCCATTGTAGCCTGTGGGCGGCGGTTTTGCCAGAGGATTGGGGGCATGGGGTCTGACCGGGGGGATCGCCGGTGAAATCAACCAGCGGTTTCACGGATGTCGGGATGGTGCCGCGCTGGTTGTGGTGGGCGGCCCTGGCGATGCTGGTCGCTGTGGCGATGGGCGGCCTGGTCGGCGCGCTGCTGCTCGCTACCGGCGCGGCGGAGGCCCCTCGGGCTGGTCCCCTGCAATGGAGTCTGACGGCAGACGCCACCGGTTGTCTGGACGTGGCAGCGCTTGATCTGCCGCCGCTTTCGCCCCCGGCAACTGTGGAACTGACCGCCGCCCGCCTGCCGTTGGCTGACGCGTTCGCCGCGTGGGGCCTGTGGCTGATGGCAGCGGACGCAGTTTTCCGCTGGGAAGTGTTGCCGCCCGGCTATTTTCGCCATCAGGGCCAGACGTTCCCCTTCCCGTCGGTGAGCGACGGCCCGAACGACCTGCGCCTCGACCTGGCCGATGGGATGTACAGGCTGTGGCTGAACCGGGAGCGGGCGGCGGAGGGCGCGATACCGGACGGGGCCCTGAATGGGCCTTTGCCGTGGGGACTGCTGAGGGATGAAGGTATTTGCTGGCGGCGGCTGGCCCTCTACGGCCCGAATTGATAGCTTTTGAGAGCGATTGCCGGTTACCATCAGCGCGCCTGGTCGGTGAGTGGGGCCGCAAAGGACATCTTTATGTCGAAAGAGCAACGTCCCTCGTCTCGTCTGCCTGGATTTTATAAACGTCCCCTGGCGGAGCGCGCGGCCATCGTTGGTCGCTGGGCTGGCCTGGACACGGCTGAGCAGGCGGTGCTGCTGGGCATGTCCGGCCTGAGCGCCACCCAGGCCGACCACCTGATCGAGAACGTGGTCGGCATCTACGCCCTGCCGCTGGGCATCGCCGTCAATTTTCTGATCAATGGCCGGGATTACCTGGTGCCGATGGCGGTCGAGGAGCCGTCGGTGGTGGCCGGGGTGAGTTACGCCGCCCGGCTGATCCGCAGCGGAGGCGGCTTCGTCGCCAGCAGCGATGACCCGGTCATGATCGGGCAGATACAGGTGCTGGACGTGGACGACGTGTATGTGGCGGCGGGAGCGGTGAAGGCCATCAAAGACCGGCTGCTGGCGGAAGCCGACCGCTGCGACCCGGTCATCGTGGGCCTGGGCGGCGGCGCGCGCGACATCGAGGTCCGCCCCCTGTTGGAGACGCCCGTCGGGCCGATGTTGATCGTGCACCTGCTCTTCGACGTGCGGGACGCGATGGGCGCCAACACCGTCAACACCGCCTGCGAGCCCCTGGCCCCTCTGATCGAAGAGGCGACTGGCGGGCGCGTTAACCTGCGCATCCTGAGCAACCTGGCCGACCGACGCCTGGCGACGGCGGAGTGCACCGTCCCGCCGGACGTGCTGGAGACCGATGATCTGTCCGGCGCGGACGTGGTGCGGGGCATCGTGGAGGCTTATGCCTTCGCGGCGGCGGACCCGTACCGCGCGGCCACCCACAACAAAGGCGTGATGAACGGCATGGACGCGGTGTGCATCGCCACCGGCAACGACTGGCGTGCCCTGGAAGCCGGGGCACACGCCTACGCCGCCCGCAGCGGCCATTACACCAGTTTGACCGCGTGGTGGGCTGACGACCAGGGCCACCTGTGCGGCCGGCTGACCCTGCCGGTGGCGGTGGGGACGGTGGGCGGGGCGACCCGCGCTCATCCGACGGCCAGAGTTGCGCTCAAGATTCTGGGGGTGAACAGCGCGCGCGAGCTGGCCGAGGTGCTGGCCTCGGTCGGGCTGGCGCAGAATCTGGCCGCCCTCCGGGCGCTGGCGACGACCGGCATCCAGGCGGGCCACATGCGGCTGCACGCCCGCCAGATGGCGATAGCCGCCGGCGCGACCGGCGCGCTGATCCAGCGGGTGGTGGAAGCCATGATCGAGGAAGGCACGATCCGGCTGGACCGGGCGCAGGAGCTGGTGAAGGAACTGGGCCGGCCATCCCAGTCGTGAATGTGTCCCTGAGTGACTGCCTGGAAAGGGAGTGGTTGCCGTTATGGCTGATCAGCAAAACCCATTGAAGGCTGGCGAGTCCCTGCTCAGGCCGGAGCGGGCGGTGGGCATCGCCGGATATGGCGCTTACGTGCCGCGCTATCGTCTGCCGGGCCGGGAGATCGCCCGCATCTGGACGGGCGGCAGGGGCGACTCCCCGGTCAAAGAGAAAGCGGTGGCCGGGCTGGACGAGGACGTGGTCACCATGTCCATCGAAGCCGCGCGCAGCGCCCTGGCCCGCGCCGCCATCCATCCGCGGCAGCTCCGGGCGGTGTGGGTCGGTTCGGAGAGCCACCCCTATGCCGTCAAGCCGACCAGCACCATCGTGGCGGAGAGCATCGGCGCGGTGCCGGGCGTGCAGGCAGCCGACTGGGAGTTCGCCTGCAAGGCCGGTTCGGAGGCGATGCAGGCGGCCATCGGTTTTGTCGGCAGTCGCATGGCGGACTACGCCCTCAGCATCGGCATGGACACGGCGCAGGGCCGTCCGGGCGACGCGCTGGAATATACGGCGGCGGCGGGCGGCGCGGCCTATATCCTGGGGCCTGCCGAGCACTCCCTGGCCGTGATCCAGGCCACCTACAGCTACGTGACCGATACGCCGGATTTCTGGCGGCGGGAGGGCGAGACCTATCCCAGCCACGGTGAGCGTTTCACCGGCGAACCGGCGTACTTCAAGCATATCCTGGCGGCGGGGCAGCACCTGATGGACCAGATGGGCACCACGGCTGCCGATTACAACTACGTGATCCTGCACCAGCCCAACGTCAAGTTCCCCCTGCGCGCGGCCAGGCTGCTCGGTTTCAAAGATGAGCAGTCCAGGCCAGGTCTGCTGGCCGGCGAGATCGGCAACACCTATTCGGGCAGCAGCCTGATCGGTCTGGCGGCGACGCTGGACATCGCCAGGCCCGGCGACCGCATCCTGATGGTCAGCTTTGGCAGCGGGGCCGGGTCCGATGCCTTCGACATCCTGGTGACGGAACGCATCACCGAGGCCGTGGGCCGGGCGCCCACCGTGCGCGATTACATCGCCCGCCGCACGGCGATCGACTACGCGCTTTACTCCCGCTTCCGGGGCAAGCTCAAGCTGGACTAGGGGGCGGCGGATGCGAGAGGTCAGCATTGTGGGCATCGGGCAGACCCCGGTCGGCGAGCACTGGGAAGTCAGCCTGCGCGAGCTGGCGGTAGACGCGGTCCGGGCGGCGCTGGCTGACGGGGGGCGGCGGGCAGTGGATGCCCTGTACGTGGGGAACGCACTGGGCGGGACGATCAGCGGGCAGCAGCACCTGGGCGCGTTACTGGCCGATTTCGCCGGTCTGCGCGGGATCGAGAGTTACACCGTGGAGGCGGCGGAAGCATCCGGTGGGGTGGCGCTGCGCACCGGCTGGCTGGCGGTGGCCTCTGGCGCGGCGGATGTGGTCATGGTGCTGGGGGTGGAGAAAACCACCGATATGGTCGGCCCGGCGCGGCTGGCGGCTCACGGCAGCCTGCTCGACGGCGACTATGAGGCGGTGCACGGGGCGACCCCCACGGCGCTGGCCGCTCTCCTGATGCGCCTGTATATGGAGACTTATGGCGTGGGGTTGGAGCCGTTTGAGGGATTCAGCGTCAATGCCCACGCCAACGGCAGCAAGAATGCCTGTGCCATGTTTCGTAATCCGATCAAGCCGGGCGGTTTCGCGGCAGCGCCGATGATCGCGCCGCCGATCAACCTGTTCGACGGCGCGCCGGATGCCGATGGCGCGGCGGCTCTGATCCTGGCTCCAACAGAGAGAGCGGTCGACATGGCTCCCCGCCCGGTGCGAATCATGGGGAGCGCGGTGGCCACGGAGGCGCTGGCTGTGCACGACCGGCCTGATCCCCTGTTCCTGACGGCGGCCAACCTGAGCGCCGGGCGGGCTTACGCCCAGGCCGGTATCGGCCCGGAGGCGGTGGACCTGTTTGAGCTGCACGACGCCTTCACCGTAATCAGCGCTCTCTCGCTGGAGGCCTGCGGCTTTGCCAGGCGCGGCGAGGGCTGGCAACTGGCGGCACAGGGCGCGATTGGCCTGGAAGGGCGGTTGCCGATCAGCACTTTCGGGGGTCTCAAGGCGCGGGGCAATCCGTTGGGGGCGACTGGCGTCTACCAGGCGGTGGAGGCAACGCTCCAACTGCGCGGCGAGGCGGGCGAGAATCAGGTGCCGGGCGCGCGGGTGGCGCTGATCCAGAACCTGGGCAGCCTGGGCGGGACCGCTGTCACGCATGTGCTGGCTGGCGGGGAATGAGGGTGGGAAAATCCAGGGCGGATGCCAGGCTGAGGCCGGTGGCAGCGGTCGGTTACTCGCCGCGTTCCCGCTGTACAAACTGCCCCAAGCCAGCCGGAAGAACCGCCCAAAAATCCATATTGAGAAGCTCTCAAAACCTATCATGATAGCATTTGAGAGAAAATCTCCGGCATAATTTGTGCCAGAAATAACAAGTTTCGGCCTGCGGATGATTTGTGGGCCGGCTTTCAGGAGGAACTGTATGCAGATACCCCGTCATTGGCGACTCAATGCCCAGCGATATGCGCTTCAGGGAGTGACCTGTCCGCGCTGCGCGGCCCACATTTTCCCGCCGCGGGAGCTTTGCCCATACTGCGAAGGCCGCACGGAGAGCGCTTACCGGTTTGAGGCCCGCCAGCCCCAAGACTCAGGTCTGGCAAAGGCGGCCCTGGAACCCGCTGCCCGTTAGAGGGAGTGCTCTGATGCTGCGCGAAGCACCGGCCCCGCTGCCGGCGACCGAGGTTAAACATCCCTATACGTCGGGGGGCAAGGGGAGGGTCATCAGTTATACCATCGTGACCGACGCGCCGGAAGGGTTTGAAGAGCAGGCACCGTATGCGCTGGCCCTGGTCAAACTGGACGAAGGCCCCACCGTCCTGGCGCAGCTCACCGATCTGGACCTGGAGGCCGATGTTAAAATTGGGTTGCGGGTGGAGATGGTTACGCGTAAGCTGCGCACCGACGGTAAGCGGGGGATCATCGTCTACGGCTACAAGTTCCGTCCCCTTCTGGCCAGCCAGGAGCCTTGATCGCTCCTGGCGAGCGCGCTCACCGGGAGCGCGCTCCCTGGAAGCGTTGGTCATCGCCGCCTGGAATGCCCGGATTGCCGGGCATTTTTGTTGGGGATCGGCCTGCCCGGTCTGGGGATAGATGCCGCTTGCTCGCAATGTCTGCTAATGGTAGACTTCGCTTTAGCCGATGATAAAAAGCGATCGTTTGTCTGCCAGTAAGCTGATTGGGGAGGCGGTTCATGCGTTTGATGATACGTCCATTCTGGCTGGTGACGGTAGTGATGTTCGCTGCCCTCGCGCTGAGCGGGTGCTTCCAGGATGCGGGCGGGGGCGCGCTCCAGCCGACCCAACCTGGAGGGCCGATTGTGCTGCCGCCGCAGGATACGCCCACTCCCCAGATAGAGGTAGCTACCCCGGTCGTGCCACCGACCCTTCAGCCGACGTTGCCGCTGGTCCTGCCGCCGACGACAGAAGCTCCCTTGATTCCCCTGGCCACCAATACGCCTCCCATGGTTGTTTCGCCGGTGACCGGTCCGCTGCCGGGGACGACGCCCACCTTGGGGGCGCTGGAAATTGCCTCCACCCAGGCAGCCCGGAACCTCACCGCCACCGCGCTGATCGCCGGGCAGGGCGGTGCTCTGGTGGAGACCGGGCCGACCGAAGTGGCCTTTGTGGTCAGCGAGACACCGACGCCTTCGTTTACGCCGCTGGGGCCGCAGGGGCCGCTGGCGGCCACGGCCACGGCGATGATCATCACCGCCACGCAGGGAGCGGCGGAAGCCCAGACGGCCACGGCCACGGCGCTGGGGACCTACGTGCCGTCGCCGACGCCCACGCCGACCGCCACTCGTGACCCGAATCTGATTCCGGAGGACTGTGTGCACGTCGTCCGGCGTGGGGAGACGGCCTATCGCATCGCCCGGCAGTGGGGGGTGACGCTGAACGATATTTCCCAGGCCAACGGCCTCACCAATCTGTCGCTGCTGAGCATCGGGCAGCAGTTGATCATCCCCGGGTGTGGCACGACTGGCATCACGCCGACGCCGGCACCGCAGCCCTCGCCGACCCAGGAAGGGGCCCCCGCCGAGGGTGGAGAAGCGCCCGAAGGCCGGACGTACCTCATCCAGCCTGGCGACAACCTGTATCGGATCTCATTACGTTTTGGCGTGACCATGCGGGCGCTGGCCAATGCCAACGGCATCTCCAACGTCAACCTGATCCGCGCCGGTGATACCCTGATTATTCCCAGCCGGTAGCCTGGTGGCGCGCGCCAGTATACTCTGTCTCAGGGCGACCCGGGCGGTCGCCCTGACTTTTCCCGTCACCTTCAGGAGTGGTCATGGCAACCGAAACTATCCTGGATCGTAAGCCGATCTACCAGGGACGAATCGTGAACCTGTATCTGGAAACCGTGCGCCTGCCGGATGGCCGCACCACCACGCGCGAGGTCGTGCGGCATGGCGGGGCCGTCGCCATGATCCCGCTGTATGAGGATGGTCAGGTGGTGTTGGTCCGGCAGTATCGGTTGCCCGCCGGGCGGGAGTTGCTGGAAGTGCCCGCCGGGACGCTGGAAGCGGGCGAGGAACCGCTGGACTGCGCCGTGCGCGAACTTCAGGAGGAGGTCAGGCTGCGGCCCGGCAAGCTGACCCGGCTGGGCGGGATTTTTGTCGCGCCGGGCTACACCAGCGAGTACATCCACCTGTACCTGGCGACGGAACTGACGCCGTCGGAATTGCGGGCGGATGACGACGAGTTCCTGGAAGTGGTGACCATGCCGCTGGAGGAGGCACTGGGGCTGATCGACCGGGGGGAGATCGCCGACGGCAAAACCATCGCCGCGCTGTTGCTGGCCGCCCGGCATCTGTCGCGGCAGTCTTAGAATCAGCCCGGCATTCCGATTCAGCCCTTTTTAAGGAGGTGACAAGGAACAAATGGCCAGGTTTTGGTTCATGTCCGCTCCGCTGCCCGGCCACCTGGATTGGGGCGGTTACCTCCGCACGGCGCAGGCCCTGGCGGCGGCTGGTCACGATGTGTGGTGGGTCAGCGGGCCGCCTGTCGCGGGCCTGGTTGAGGCGGCAGGACTGCCGTTCGCCAGCATCTCCCAGACGGGCTGGCTGTGGCCGCTCCCGCCACCGCCCGACCTGACGGACACTCCTTCGGAGTCGGCCATCAGACTCCGCTACCGTCGCGCCCTCGACACCTGGTTGGCCGCCGATCGGATCATCCCTGCCGTGGAGGACCTGCTGGCGCTGGCTGGCGAGCAGGGCGCTCCTGATGTGATGGTGACCGATCCCTTTCTGGCGGCGTCGGCGCTGGCCGCGGAAGCGTTCGACGTGCCGCTGGCCGTCTGCGGCTGGCCGGCGCTGCCGCCACCCGACGAGGAGGCACTGCTACCCATCCAACGCGAGCTGGGAGCCGAGGCTCAGGCCCGGATCAAGGCCCTGGCCGGGCGGTTTGGATTGCGTGGGGTGAACTTCGGCGGTGGCCTGACGCCCGCCGTGCAAAGCCCGCACCTGCACATCAGTTACTTCAGCCGCTACTGGCACCAGGCCGACCCGGAATTCCTGCCGCAGACGGTTTTTGTCGGCGGCCAGCCCGCGCCGCCCCAGGGCGATCCCCCGGCGTGGCTGCGGGCCATCCCGGAGGAAACGCCGCTGGGACTGGTGACGCTGGGGACAGTCTTCACCGGCGACCTGGGCTTCTTCAGTTGGGCGGCCCAGGCCATGGCCTGGCTGGACATCATCCCCATTGTGGTATTGGGGCACGCTTTTTCCCCGGAGGAGAAGGCCCGGCTTAAGGCGGCGCTGCCGGGCGGCACCCGCCTGCTGAGCTGGGTGGACTACGATCACGTGTTCCCGCGCCTGAAGGTGATCGTGCATCATGGCGGCATGGGGACCACGCACCGGGCGGTGGTGCACGGCCTGCCGCAGGTGGTGGTGCCTCACGCCGCGGACCAGCGCGGGCAGGCCCGGCGCGTGGCCCAGGCGAAGGTCGGCCTCAACCTGACGGCGTGGGACGTGCGGAACGGGCAGTTGCTGCCAGCCATCCGGGCAGTGACCGGCGACCCCGCCGTGGCGGATACGGCACGCCGGCTGGCGGAGCGTTTCGCCGCGCTGGGCGGGGTCCAGAAGGCGGCGGAACTGCTGGCTGACCTGGCGACGCGGCCTGCTCCACGCGCCGGTTGTCAATCGCCCCGGCCCGACGGTTCCGGCGAGAGGCAGTAGACGGGCACCCAATAGCGGTCTTCCGCCTCCCAGGACGGCGAACTGACCAGATAGAGGGCGTCGCCGTAGAGCCGGTCAAGCCCGTCGCGGGTCCAGTTGATCTGCACGTCATGCAACATGACCGGCGCGCCGACCTCCAGATATTTGAGCGCGACACCGCGCCCGCCCGGCTGGGCGCGGGTATGGATCACCGGCTGGGGATGGCCCTGGTTATCGGGCACTTCGCGGCACATGCCCCGTTCGCGGCACAGGGCGGAGCAGGTCGTGTACGCGCGCCCACCGATGACCAGATCGGGGTCGGGCGCGGTGCGTTGGGGCAGCGGCCCGCAGCCACCTGTCATCAGCATCAGGACCAGCACCCATCCTAACGCAGCGCGGGACAAGCGTCTACACTCCTGTCTGGCGGCCCAGGATGATCGCCTGGTGGATCACAAAAGAGGCGTCCCCGCCCTGCCGGACCTCCGGCTGGAGCCAGTCGGCGGCTGTTTCGGGTGCCTGGACCAGCATGACGCGCAGCCGCGTGATCACGTCCGGAGGGCAGTTCATGCGCTCGGCCCAAGGGATGAGGGCGTGCCGCCGCGCGAAGGGTTCGGCGTGCTGAACCTCCAGCCCCGCTGCCTGGAAGAAGCTTTTCCAGCGGGGCAGGCTATACGCCCAGGCATGGCTGGGATCGCGCAGCCGCTCAAAGGCGTTGACATAACGGGCAGCCTTGCGATCTTCAGGCACGATCTGGTCGATCACTGCCACGATCCCGCCGGGACGGGTGACGCGGGCGGCTTCCCGCACGAAAAGACCCGGGTCGGGGAAGTGGTGCGGCGCGATACGACAGGTGACCAGGTCAAAGCTCCGGCCCGCGTAGGGCAGGGCCTCGGCGTCGAGCTGCTGGCAGACGACGTTGGTCAGGCCGTGTTCGGCCAGATGCGTCCTGGCCGCGCGGAGCATGCCCATGGTTAGATCGCTGGCGATCAGGCGCGACACGTGCGGCGCGAAGGTGCGGGCGGTGTGGCCGCCGCCGGTGGCGATATCCAGCGCCCGCCAGTCGCTGTGGGGCGCGATCAGTTCCAGCAGGCGGGCCAGGTCGGCTCCGTGGGCGTGGACGGCGCTGGTGACATAGCCCTGGGGATTCTGGCCGAACTGTCGTTGGGCGAGCCGTTTGGCCGCATGGGCGGACATGATACCATCCTTCGGTGCGACGCCCCGCCAGTGTAACGGAAATCAGCCGGTGCTACAATGGGCATCCGCGGGCGGGCCTGGGCGCGCGCCCATCTGGGGACGGTGGTCATGGAGGGGAGAAACGAGTCATGTCTTGCGTGCGGCTTGCGCTGATCGGCGCCGGTCAGCGGGGCAGGGATGCTTACGGCCGGTATGCGCTCCATCATGCCGACGAGGTGCGTTTTGTGGCGGTGGCGGAGCCGGTGCTGGAGCGCCGGGAGCGATTCGCGGCAGCCCACCAGCTGCCGGCCGGGCGGCAGTACGCCTCCTGGGAAGCGTTGTTGGACGGCCCGAAGCTGGCCGAGGCGGTGGTGATTGCCACACCGGACGGCGACCACATCGCGCCGACGCTGGCCGCGCTGGAGGCCGGGTATGACGTGCTGCTGGAGAAACCGATGGCTCCCACGCTGGCCGAGTGTGTGGCTCTGGTCCAGGCGGCGGAGCGGTCGGGGCGTATCCTGCAAATCGGCCACGTGTTGCGCTACACGGATTTTTTCGCCCGCGTGCACGACCTGGTGCAGTCCGGTCGGCTGGGCGACGTGGTGACGGTTGAGCACCGCGAGAATGTCGCCTATTACCATATGGCCCATAGCTTCGTGCGCGGCAACTGGCGGCGCGCCGACCAGGCCAGCCCGATGATCCTGGCCAAGTGCTGCCACGACTTCGACATCCTGTATTGGGTGCTGGGGGAGCTGGTCGCGCGACTGAGTTCCGTCGGGACGCTGCGTCACTTCCGCCCCGATCAGGCCCCCCATCCCGATGTGCCCCTCCGCTGCCTGGATGGCTGTCCGGTGGAGGCGGAATGTCCGTTCTCGGCACCGGGCATCTATCTGGAAAACCGCCCCCGCTATCCCGAGGCGTCGGGTTGGCCGCGGTCGGCGCTGGCCGACGGCGACCTGAGCCAGGAAGCCATCCGCCGGGCGCTGGTGGGCGGGCCGTATGGGCGCTGTGTCTATCGCTGCGACAACGACGTGGTTGACCACCAGATCGTGACCATGGAAACCGAAGCCGGCACATCCGTGGCCCTGTTTATGCACGGCCACAGCCACCAGGAGGGCCGCACCATGCGGTATGACGGCACGCGGGCCACGCTGGAAGGGCGCTTTGTGCATCAGGCGCAGGAGATTCGTATCCACGATCATCTGACCGGAGAGACCGAGGTTATCCGCCCGCCGACGACGGCTGGCGGGCACGGCGGCGGCGACGAGGGGCTGATGGCCGCTTTCCTCCGCACCTTACGGGGTGGCGAGCCAGTGCCGCTGACCGGGGCGCGGGCCTCGCTGGAGAGCCACCTGCTGGCTTTTGCGGCGGAGCAGGCGCGTCTCCAAAGGACGGTGATCGATATGGCGGCCTATCGCGCGGCGGCGCTGGCCTAGTCGCGGCTCAGGGCGTACCCGGCGGCGGTCAGCGCGATCCAGGTGATCACCAGCGGCAGCAGGATCGGCAGCGCGGTCTCCATCAACAGGCGGAGCGGCAGACTCAGCGGGGCCAGGCGAGGCAGGTTGAGCAGCAGGAAGTAAGCGCCGACAACAACGGTCGTGGCGATGGTTCCGGCGGCGCGCACCGTCGCCAGCGATCCGGCCAGGATGCCCACTGCCCCGACCATCAGCGGTTCCAGGACCAGGCGCAGCAGCGAAGCCGTCAGCCCGGCGATCATACACAGGCGCAGCAGATAGACCGGCTCTTCCGGAGCATATAACGTTTCGTATTCGAGGGCGGTTGGCGGCAGGGCGAAAGCCGCTGTTATCACCAGGGCATAGGCCAGTCGGCCTGACTGCTGCCAGATGGCTGCCGCTGCCTTGCTCAGCAGCAGTTCGCCGAGGGACGGCGGCGTCGTGCGCAGGAGGGGAAGAGTCTGGCCC
>DAOTXK010000430.1:0-2689 GCA_034435395.1 Anaerolineae bacterium
GGTGACGTACTGCGGGTAGAGACCCAGCCCCGCCCCGCCGACCAGCACGTGCCCCCATGACTGCCCGGCGTTGTTGTACATCATCATCCGCTCCTGGGGCGTGTCGGACATCCACAGCGCGCCGTCGGGGGCGAACAGCGCGCGCACGTCCAGCGGCGGATCGAAGTGATACGGCCGGCTGAACACATCCACATCGGCCACCTCCTGGCGCGTGATGCGGAAGCCGCCCTCATACTCGCCTTCCGGCACCTGAGCCAGCGGCAGGCGCAACCAGTCCAGCGTCCAGGTGGCGTCATCAAAATGGGGATCAAATCCTTCGATCATGATCAGCTCGCTCTTTGCTCGCGGCCCCCAGCCGCCAGCCCGCGCGGCCCGGCGTCCGCCCCCCGACTCTATCCGCTCAGATAGGGCACGGTCTGCGGCCCTTCCGGCAGGACGGCGATTCGCGCCCCACGCCCATACCGCCCGCGCAGTTTCTCCACCGTCGCCGGAATGTCCCGGCATGGCCGGAACAGCGCCTCCTCGATCTGCCGGTCGGACAGCCCGTCGGAATAGACATATACCTCGGCCTTCAACTGGATCAGCGCCTGAATCTGGGCCTGCCATTGATCCTGACGCGGCTCGTCATAGGCGCGGATGGTCTCCAGCAATGCTGCCGGACTCGCCGCCCCTCGCAGCAGTTCCCCATACAGCCCGTGATCGGGGAGGCCATCGCTGCACGCCGCCGCCGCGATGATCGCCCCGCCCGGCCGCACGATCTGGGCCGCCGCGCTCATGCCCTTCACCGCCTGGTACAGGTTCTGATCCAGCGGGTAGCCGGAGTTGGTGGTGATCACGATGTCGAACGGCCCATCCACGCCGATCATAGCGCTATCCCGCACGAATCGGGTGCCCGCCTCGTGGGCCACCCGCATGTCGCCCGCGAAAATACCGGTGATCCGCTGGTCGCGGTTCAGCGTCACGTTGAGCAGGAAAGCGGGTCCGGCCTGGAGCGCCGCTTCATGAATTTCCTCCCAGATCGGGTTGCCGTGCGTGATCCCCCAGGTGGCCTGGGGATGCTCGATCATGCGGGCGTCGTGATTGCCCAGGACGGTTCGCTGTCCGGCCATGCCGGGCATGACCGCCTTGCCCCCGCCGGAAAACCCGGCGAAAAAATGCGGCTCAATGAACCCCGTCAGAACTTTGACCCGGGCTTCCGTGTACGTGCGGTTGAGCCACAGCTCATGCCCCCAGGATGTCCGGCCCAGGCAGACCTGAGTGGCTGGATCGAAGGCGTTGTTCTGCTCGATGCGGTAGCGGTGGACGATGCCCGTGCCCAGCATCCGCATCAACTCGGCCTCCGTGTTCGGGCGGTGCGTCCCCAGCGCGTTGCACAGCACGATGTTCTCCAGCGGCACGTGCGTGACCTCGTCCAGCACCGCCGGGATCAACAGATGGTTGGGCGCGGCCCGCGTGATGTCGCTGAACACGATGGCCACCGTGTCTTCTGGCCTCACTATCTCGCGGAGCGGCGGGCAGCCGAAGGGGTCGCGTAAGGCTTCTCGCAAGGATCGCACCGGGTCGCGCACCGCCGGGACAAACGTTGGCTCCACCACCGTCACGTCCGCGTCGTCGGGCAGGCTGATTTCCAGTCCGGTTGTGCCGTAAGCCAGCGTGATCTTCATGGCAGCCTCACCTGATTGTCATGCTCCCTGCGGCAGGAGGAAATATCCACCTTAACCGTACCACAAACTATGGGGAATCACCCACCGTTCATGGGCCAATTCTGGCCGACAACTGGCCTTCGGCTGTGCGCCGGGCTTGTTTCTCATATAATGGAAAGCGATGGCTTTGTCGGCAGGCGCGCCGGAGCGCGCGGTTGGCTGGTGAAAGCATTGGCCATGGTGAGGCGTACCATCCCTTCGCGGCTGATCCCTCTTTTCTGGGCGGGCCTGCTCGGACTGCTGCTGGCTGTCGGCCAGGCAACGCTCCCCGCCATCCACGCCCAGGGCGACGATTGCGGCGCTGCCCCGCCCACTCGCCTGATCGGGGGTGGGCGGGCGCGCGTGGTCGTCGTCGAGGGTGCCGGGCTGCGCCTGCGCCAGTCGGCGGGGGTGACGGGCGCGCCAGTCGCCAGCCTGTCCAGAGGCCAGGAACTGGACGTGCTGGGCGGCCCGCTGTGCCTCGACGGATTCTATTGGTGGCACCTGCGCACCGACGACGGGCTGACCGGCTGGGCGGCGGAAGGTTCGGCGGGCGGCTATTTCCTGGCACCGGCGCGGGCCGCCGCGCCGACCCCAGACCCTGCCGATCTGAGGTGCGCGCGCGTGCCGCCGGTCATCGGCGCGGTGGGCGGGCAGCTCCGCGTCACCTTCGCCGGGCAGCCGGTGGAAGCGCGGGAACTGCCGGCCCTCGACGCCGGGTTCAACAGCCGCTGGTGGGCGGGCAGCACCTTCACCATCCTCTCCGGCCCCAGTTGCGGCAACGGCCTGTGGTGGTGGCGCGTGCGCCTGCCGAACGGGGCCAGAGCCTGGATTCCGGTGGGCGACAGCGTTCAGTATTACGTGGAAGTGGTGCCCCCCACCCCGACGTGGACGCCGCCCCCAACGGCGACCCTCACGCCCACGCCCTCGGTCACGCCCACGCCCACGGCTACCCTGACCGCCACCCTCACCGGCACGCCCACCGCGACCGCCACCCCGACGGTCAC
>DAOTXK010000431.1:0-11767 GCA_034435395.1 Anaerolineae bacterium
GGTCGCCCTGGTCCGCGCCGACGGCGGCATCTTGCCCGGCCAGCCAGTCCATTTCGTCTGGTTGGGGGGCCGCTTCCAGGGCAGCGGCCTGCACCTCCGCGAACCAGTCCGGCGTGGACGGGGTCTCCGCGAAGCCTTCTGGCTCCGGTGGGGGGGCAGGCTCAGGGGGGAAGGGCGCTTCGAGGTCGGCCAGCCAATCCTCCTCAGCCGGGATTTCTGGGGAGGGAGCTGCCGATGTCGCGGCGAGTTCCTCCATCCAGTCAGCGGCGAGGGGCGGGACCTCGGCCCCTTCCGGTGGCTCTGGGGCGGCTTCGTCGGGCAGCAGGAGACTGTCCAGCGCCTGGTTGATGCTGGCCCAGTCATCGGCGGCTGGCGGCGTGGTTTCAGGGGGTTCTTCAGGCAACCAATCCGCTGGCAGGGGCTGGACCTCCGCCGGCGGCGACATGGCCGCCTGCTGGATTTCGGCCATCCAGTCGGGCGCAGCCTGGCCGGTATCGATCATATTGAAGTTGAGCGCTTCCTCGACGCTGAGGCGCTGCTCCTCTGGCGAGGGTCCCCCAGCCAGCGAGATATCCTGAGGGCGCTGGAGGGCCTCGCCGATGTCGCGCATCCAGTCGGGGGTCTCCGCCGCCAGTATGCGGGCCTCCGCCTGATCCCAGTCCAGGCGCGGCAGGGTGAAGGGATCGGCTTCCAGCGGAGCCTGGTCGCTGACCAGTCGCAGCGCCAGGTAAGGGGCCAGTTCCTCCAGGCGGGCCAGGAAAACCTGGGCATCGGAAGGGCGGTTGTGCTGGAGCCACAACTCGGCCAGGATACGGTTGGCGCCCAGGCAATAGGGCAGCCCCTTCACCACCTCCGTGGCGACTTCCGCCGCCTCCACCGGGTGGCTGCTTTCCCACAAGGCTTCGGCCAGCAGCAGGCGCAGATCATAACGTTGGGGGTGCGCGGCCAGGGCGTGTTGCAGCTCGATGACGGCTTTTTCGTAGAGGCCGCTCTGCACATAACGACGGGCCAGCGCGCCGCGCGTCAGTTGTAGCTTGCTGTAGTCGCCTTCCTGGTAGCGGCTGTATAACTCGCGCAGGCCGCTCTGGATGGCCGGGTTATTGGGCTGCTGCTCGAAGGCGCGTTCCATGTGCCAGATGGCTCGCGGCCAGTCCCGCCGGTCTTTGTACACCTCGCTCATGCCGGCGTGGGCGTACAGATCGTCCGGGGCGGCGCTCAAAATACGCAGGAACACGTCCCCGGCTTCGGCATAACGGGACTTGGCCAGCAGCGCTTTACCCAGGTAACGGTAGGTATCAACGTTCTTGGGGTAATATTGCAGGATATGGCGGCAGTGCCCGATGACCTCCTCAAGCGCTTCGTGATCGACGAGGTTGTCAAGTTCCCGGTGGTACTGCCGCAGGCTGATATCTGCCATAATTTTACTGCCGGTCAGTTTGCCAATGCCCTTAAATTGATTATCCTATGCCTTGGCTCAAAGCGCAAGATGGATAAAACGTTGTTGTGTCTCAAAGCCGTGAGTGTTTCGTTTTGAATCGGCTAGTCTTTGGTTCGTGTCGCCGTCGGCCCCTTCACGCCAGGTGATGAATGTCCCGGACCTGCGCCAGCAGGCGGTTGATGGGCGGCAGGCGGTCGCGCTGGCGGGCCGCTGACTCCGGCAACCCCAGCGGATCGCTGACCGTCCCCTCTTCCAGCAGGGCATAGACGATGTTCAGCACGGCGTGCGGCAGGGCTGGCAGGCTGTAGCCCCCTTCCAGGATAAACACGACCCGGCCCTGGCAGAGTTCTCCGGCCATGCGGACCAGCATATCGGTCAGGTGTCGATAGCCGGACAGGGTGAGCGTCATCCGGCCCAGTGGATCGTCCCAGTGCGCGTCAAACCCGGCGGAGATCAGCATCAGCTCCGGCTGGAAACGCCGGGCGGCCGGCCAGATGACCTGCTCGTAAACCTGGGCGAAGGTCTCGTCGCCGTAGCCGGCGCTCAGCGGCACGTTGATCGTCGCCCCGCGCCCGTCCCCCTCGCCGATTTCGGCCAGGTCGCCGGTGCCCGGATACCAGGGCCACTGGTGGGTGGAGATGTACAGCACGTCCGGGTCCTGGTAAAAGATGGCCTGCGTGCCATTACCGTGATGGACATCGTAGTCCACGATCAGAATCCGCTCCACGCCGTGCGCCGCCTGGGCATGCCGCGCCGCCAGCGAGACATTGGCCAGCAGGCAGAAGCCCATCGCCATGTCCGGCAGGGCGTGATGGCCAGGCGGGCGGGCCGCCACCAGGGCATTGCGCGCTTCCCCCGTCGCCACCGCGTCCACCGCCCGCAGCGCCGCCCCGGCGGCCAGCCGGGCCACCTCATAAGAGGTCGGGAGGGCGTAGGTATCGCTGCCGAACATGAGGCCCCGCCCGTTCAGGCTCAGGGAGGCCAGCAGGCTGATGTAGGGGGGGGTGTGCACGCGCAGCAGCTGGTCCTCGCTGGCCGGTTCGGACTTCAGGCAGAGCAGCCGATCGGTGACGCCCGTCGTCGCCAGCAGCGACTCGATGGCCGACAGCCGTCCCGCATGTTCCGGGTGGCCGGGGAGGTCGTGCTCCGGGGAGCGGTCATGAGTCACGTAGGCGGTGGTCATCGGATGCGGCACCTGGCCCGGGTCTGGCGAGGCCAGACGCCCGGCAGAAGGTTAACGTTTTGTAACAGTATTGTGGCAGATGTGTGGACTTACCGCAAGTGGCGGGCGGCGCATTGAGATGCGACGCCGCGTCGTCGGCATCCATGCCGCCGCTACTTCCCCGCGCCGTTACGGGCGATGCAATGCCGCTCACAGGCGTTCCGCCCGCCAGCAGACCAGCTTCACTATCCCGACCAGCGCGGCCACCTGGGCGGCGACGGTCAGCCCGCCGAGGATCAGCGGTCGAATCAGACTGTCGGGAGCCGCCAGCATGGCCCAGCCCGGCGATCCGCCGATGGCCGCCAGCAGGACGACCTCCAGCGGGTGCAGGGGCTGCTCCACAACGACGCCCGCCAGTGCCAGGGTCAGGGCATAGGCCAGCAGGGTGAGGGCGACCCGCAGCCCGAACGCCCCGACGTAGGCGGCGGCCCGCTGGCGGGTCAGCGTGGAGGCCAGCCCCCCCAGCGCGGCGTTGGTCAGGAAGTCCAGCAGCGCGGCCAGGATGGTCAGCCCCATCATCAGAACGCCCAACAACAGCGTGCCCGCCGGAGGCAGGGTCTCGGTCGGCAGCAGATTGGGTTGTTCCAGCGTCGCGCCGTTGAAGGAGACGTACACGGTGGCGACGTTGGTGAGCAACGCCCAGCCGACGGCCATCAGCGCCACCAGAACGGCCTGCCCGGCCAGGATGAAGCCCAACAACGGCGACAGGCGGTAGACGACGGCGCTGAGTTTGGCCAGCACGATCTCGCGGACGCTGTAGGGCGTGGCCCGCAGCATGGCCCAGCGGCCAGCGCTGATCTCCTGGACGATGATAGGCGCCGCCCAGATCAGTGGCAGCCAGCCCAGCGGGGCCAGCAGCAGTTGCCAGGGCAGGCCCCCGCAGGCACACCCGCACGGGGCGACGATCAGCGCCAGCAGGACCATGCGGGTCACGGTGGTCCGCAGGGGAGCCCCTTTGGCGCTGAAAAACGGCGGCAGCAGGCGCAGTTCGCGGGCCACCAGCGGATGATCGTGCCGCGCCCAGGGAGGGAGCCGCCGGTGCGGAAAAGGGAATCTTGGGTCGGTCATGGGCAGTTCCGAACCAGTGATCGCCACCGGGCATAACCGTACACCATCTTGGCCCCGGAGGGCCAGCGCTCCCTCCTTCCGGGTGCATTTCAGTTTGAGGGCGAGTGTACGGCAGCGGACGCAGGGCCGTCGCCGCCCGGGGTTCTTGGTAAGCCCGCTAAAGGGGCTATTAGCGCCGATCCCAGCCCCTTCAGCGGGCTTGACAGCTCAGCCGGCGCTTTGAGCCGCTGGCGAGGTCCCCTCTCCCCTCAAGCCAGCGCGCCACACCAAATCTTTGACAACGAGTCGAACCTGTGGTATGCTGTTAACGATCACGGGAGCGTTAACGGGAACGTTAACGGGCCGGAGTCTGAGCCATGCCCAAACGAGTGACCATCCAGGATGTCGCCAGCCGGGCGGGGGTCTCCAATCAGACGGTGTCGCGGGTGATCAATCACCGTCCGGATGTGGCCGATGAGACCCGCCGTCGGGTCTGGCAGGTCATCCAGGAGCTGGGATACCGGCCCAGCGCCATCGCGCGCGGGCTGATCTCCAACCGGACGTATACGCTGGGGCTGGTCACCAGCGATTTTGCCGATAGCTTTTTCATCCAGGTGATCGTGGGGGCGGAGGCGGAAGCCCGGAAGCACGGCTACTTCTTCATGCTGTGCAGCACCGAACGCAACCCGGCTGATGAGCCGGAGTACCTGAGGCTGCTGACCGAGCGGCATGTGGACGGCGTCCTGTTCGCCCGGCCCAGCACCGAACAGGAGTCCGATCATATCGTCTGGTTGATCCAGCAGGAAGTGCCCCTGGTCACCACGGCGTATCACGGCACCAACCGCCAGTGGACGGTGGTGGATGTTGATAATGTGGATGGCGGCTGCCAGGCCACCCGGTGCCTGATCGAGGCCGGGCATGACCAGATCGGCATGATCGGCGGGCCGCCGGGCTGGAAGTCGGTGCACGACCGGCGGGAGGGCTACCGGCAGGCCCTGGCGAGCGCCGGCCTCCCCTTCAACCCCGCCTACCTGGTCTACGGGGACTGGTCCCACCGCAGCGGCTACGAAGCCATGCAACGGCTGTTGCGGCAGGCCCCCCACCTCACCGCCGCCTTTGTCCAGAATGACCGGATGGCTATCGGCGCGATGCGGGCCTTGCGCGAGGCTGGCCGCCGAATCCCCGACGATTTTTCCGTGGTCGGATACGACGACGTGCCGGAAGCCGCTTACAGCGCCCCACCCCTGACGACGATCCGCCAGCCGATGCAAGAAGTCGGTCAGATCGCCACCCGCCTGCTCATCCAGGCCATCGATCACCCCGACGTGGAGAAAAAAGAGGTCCTGCTGAAGCCAGAGCTGGTGCGCCGCGAATCATGTGTCAGCCGGAGGGGGGAGTGAACGGAAAGGAGGTGCCCGGCAGCCAACGTCACCCGCCAGGCGCGCGACCAGAGAGAACCCCAGTTGTGCCCCGGCACAGGTGCCCCGGCACAGGTAGGGATCGCCAACCGTACCCACCGCGATGGAACCGTCCCAGCCCAGCATGTTTCGTTCCCACGCCCGTCCGTTTGCCAGCGTATATGCTTGGTTTAGAGGAGAGGTAGGATGGTTACGAATAAGCACCTCAGTCGCCGCGATTTCCTGAAGACCTCGGCAGCTCTGGCCGCCGGGACATGGCTGTCCGCCCATCTGCCCGCCGTGGCGGCGCGGGAGGCGACAGCCTTCGGCAGGAAGCTGCCCGTTCAGATGGAAGCGGCCATCGAGTTTATGATCAATACCGGCGAACTGTCAGAGGACGAAATCGCCCAGTTCGAGGCCGACAACCCGGGGATCACCGTCACCCGCATTGATACGGACCTGGCCTTGTACTACGCCCGCGTGGCCGCCGGCAATTCCCCCGACATCATGCGCGTCCAGGCCCCCATGGTCCCCCAGATGCTGGCGCGGAACATCCCCATGAATCTGCAGGCCAATTTCGAGACCAGCACGGTCCTCCAGCCGGACGACCTGGCACCGGCCAACAACTACTACAAAGCCACCGACGCCTTCCACATTGGCGAGGGCGACATCTACGGGATGACCAAAGACTGGTCACCGGACCTGACGGTGTGGGTGAACGACCTGATCTTTGAGGAAGCGGGCCTGGACCCGCTGGACGACTCCGAGCCGATGGCCTATGAGGATATCGCCGACCTGGCCCGGCAGTTGACGGTGGCCGAAGGGGATCGTATCCTGGTCACCGGTTTCGCCTTCCATGATGCCTGGGTCGACCGTTACTGGATGACCTGGCTGCTCGGCCTGGGCGAGAGTCTGTTCTCGGAAGACTTCACCCAGATCAACCTGGTCAACAACGAGGCGGCCCGCGAGGCGATCCGATGGCACGTGGACCTGGCCGCCGACAAGGCCACCTTCAGCCCGATCAACCCCAGCGTCAGCTGGCCGGGGATCGATTTTGCCGCGGGCAGCGCCGCCATGGCCCAGTACGGGTTCTGGTACAGCGGCGGGCTGCTGTTCTGGATCGAGGATGAAGCGCTGATCCAGGCGCGGGAAGAGGGCAAGTTCCGCATGTTGCCCGCGCCGACGTGGAAAGGCGTGCGGCTCAGCCCGACCATCACGGCGACCGGCACCATCATCACCGGCACTACCCCCAATCCGGAGGCCGCCTGGCGGGTCTACGAATGGTACAACGGCCAGGAGCCGGCGGTGGCCCGCGCCCAGAGTGGGTGGGGCGTGCCCGCGCTCAAGTCGATGTTCGACCTGGTGCCGCAAGAGGGCGTTTACCGCGAGCAGGTGTGGAAGGTCCTGGAGCAGGAGCTCGAATACTCGGGCGCGGTGCTGCCCTTTAACCCCTATCTGCTCGGCGGCGAGCCAGGCGTGGTCGGCAGCTCGTTCCAGGCCAACTGGGAGCTGGTGCTGACGGGCGACATGGACTTCGACACCATGCTACAGAACATCGAAGACGAGGTCAATTTCGCCATCCTTGACGGGATAGACGCTATCGGCTAGCCTGGGAGTGAGGCCAACGCCTGTCGCTGGACTGGGGCAGGAGCCAACCCTCCTGCCCCATGGTTCCGTAAGGGGAAGGAGGGGCGGCGTATGACCACGGAGACGGCCCAGGCGGCGTCGGTAGTGGCGAAGGGCCGGGCGGGGCGGCGGAGTTTTCCCCGACGCCGACGCCAGACTATCGCCTTTTACAGTTTCATCGCCCCCTGGCTGCTGGGGGTTTTGCTGCTGGGGCTGGTGCCATTGCTGGTGGGCTTCCTGACGGCCCTGACTAATTACAACGGCCTGAACCTGGACAGCCTTAAGTTTGTCGGCCTCCGCAACTATGAGCGGTTGTTCAGCGATCAGGATGCGATCCAGGCGATAGGCCAGACGCTGCTGTGGGCCGCCCTGAACGTGCCGATCTGGCTGATCAGCTCCTTTTTGCTGGCCCTGATCCTCAACCAGGCGATCCAGGCCAAGGGCATCTTCCGTACCATCTTTTACCTGCCGAGCATGATCCCGGTGGTGGCCACGGTATGGATCTGGAAGATATTCCTCCATCAGAACAATGGGCTGTTTAACGCCATCCTGAGCGTCTTCAGTCCGGGCACCGCTCCCCTGTGGTTTGGCAACGAGCGCGCCCTGTTTTCCCTGACCGCCATCGCCGTGTGGACAGGCCTGGGCAGCGGCATGGTCATTTTCCTGGCCGGGTTGCAGGGGATACCGGAAGAGTTGAAGGATGCGGCCCGCATCGACGGCGCGGGCTGGTGGCGGGTGACCCTCCATGTGACGCTGCCCCTGATGACGCCCGTCATCTTCTTCCAGCTGGTGCTGGCCCTGATCAGCTCGTTCCAACAGTTTGCGATCCCCATGATCATTGCCGGCGGCTCCATGAACGACGTGCCCCCCAAGTCCACCTATCTGTACATGGTGCATGTGAACCGGCAGATTTTCACCTTCCAGCGCTTTTCCTACGGCACGGCCATGTTGTGGATGCTGGTCGTGCTGATCGTGGCCCTGACGGTGATCGTGTTCTGGTCGGCGCGGTTCTGGGTTTATTATGAAGCCGAACTGGAGGGGAGGGGAGGGGCCTGAAGATGACCGCCCAATCGACGCCACCGATTTCTTACCTGCGGGTGCAACGGCTCGTCTCCTACACCGTCCTGATCATCGTCACCGTGCTGATCCTGACTCCCATCTTGTGGCTGGTCATTTCGTCGTTTAAGGCGGATACCGAGTTCCTGTCCTATCCGATCGAGGTGTTGCCGCATCGGCTGCGGGGGGAGAACTACCAGGGTGCCCTGACCATCATCGATTTTGGCCGCTACGTCAGAAACTCCACCATCCTGGCGGTGACCTTCTCCACGCTGACCGTGCTCACCAGTTCGCTGGCGGGTTTTGCCTTCGCCCGCATCCCCGCGCCGGGGCGGAACTGGCTGTTCAGCCTGATCGTGGCGCTGCTCATGGTCCCCTACATCGTGTACGTCATTCCCCAGTTTATCATCTTCTCCAAGCTGGGCCTGGTGGATACCTACTGGCCGTGGGTCTTATGGGGGTTATCGGCCAGCCCGTTCCATATCTTCCTGTTCCGGTAGTATTTCGCGACCATCCCCCGCGACCTGGAAGACGCCGCCGAAGTGGATGGCTGCGGCTACCTCCGGATTTACTGGCAGATTTTTATGCCCAACGCCAAGTCGCTGATCGCCATCTCGTTCATCCTCAACTTTGTGTATGTGTGGGGGGACTGGTTCACCCCGGTCATCTACCTGACCGACGACCACACCACGCTGGCGGCCAAACTCGCCTCATCCTATACGGACCCGGTGGGCAACGAGCTGACCACGGTGACGATGGCGGCCAGTGTGCTGTATTCGCTGCCGCTGATCATCATGTTTTTCCTCTTTCAGCGGTACATCATGGAGGGCGTGGTGACCAGCGGGCTGAAAGGCTGAACTCGATGAAGATCGGCGCTTGGATTCACGACCATGACGATCTATCCCTGGAGGAGCAGATCGCTCAGGCGGCGGCCAGCGGCCTCCAGACCATCCGCTCCTACAGCCTGGCGTATGCGCAGCGGGCTGCTCCTGCGCTCCAGGAGACCGGCCTGAGCCTGCTGGCGGGCATCCCGGTGGACGCGGCGGCGCTGATCCAGGACTGGCGCTCGCAGGTGCGGCTGGACGAACTGGCCCGCTATCATCAGCTTGGCGTCCCGCTGGAAGCGGTGTGCGTGGGCAACGAGCTGCGCGAAGGGGGCGATGAGCCGGACAAAAAGCGGTTCACCGCCCGGCTGTCGTTTGGCCTGGCCAACGTGCTGGCCGCCTACCGGGCATGGCTGGACGGGGAGGGCCACCCGACACCGCTCACCTACGCCATGGAGGGCATCGTCTTTGACCCTGACGGAACCTTCCACGAGTGGCTGTGGCCGCTGATCGATGCCTGCGATGTCGTCTCGCTGAACGCCTATCCGATGGGGAACGACGCCTGGTTTACCTTCGACGCTTTCGCGGTCAGTCGGCGGTTCCTGCTGGAGGCGCGCGAGCGTCACGACCGCCTGGCGCTATTTGAGCTTCAGCTGCGGCGGGCCTTGCGGCAGCTGGAAGCGGTCGATAAGCCGGTTTTTTTGAGCGAGACCGGCTTCCCCTCGGCGGTCGGCTACCATCTTGAGGGCGACCGGCTGGTGGTGCCGGAGAGCGATCACCGGGCGTATGGCGAGGCGATGAGGGCCTTCCTCCGGCGCATCCGTCAGGTGAACGCCGATTACGGCGGGCGGATCAAAGCCCTTTATTTCTACGAATGGCGGGATAACCTCCACCACGCCAAGATATGGAACGTTGAGCAAAGCCCGATTCACGTGGCCTTTGGGCTGTGCGACCGCTTCGGGACGCCCAAGTTCGACATCGGCGCTCTGGTCAGGGGGGAGTCGGATGGCTGATGGCGCGCGCGGTGATCGCCGCCGGGGGTCTGCCGCCCACCCCGAGGCCCTCTCCCGCCGGGAGGCCCTTCAGCTGGTCGGTGCGGCGCTGACCGGGCTGCTGGTCGGCGGCGGCTCCGTCGAAACCCCCACCCCTGAGCCGACGGCGATCGCTCTATCTACCGTCTCCCGCCCGCCAGTGGCCATCGCCCAGGCCACTGATTACGACCTGGCCCTCCTCCGCCAGCGCCTGGGCGACCTGCTCGATGGGCTGGGCGGGCTGGCGGACGTGATCAGCGCCGGGGACCGGGTGGCCATCAAGGTCAACCTGACCAGCGGGATGTACTTTCAGCCGCCAGCGGGCGTATCCGCCGTGGAGAGTTACGTGACGCATCCGGCGGTCGTCCGGGTGTTGGGCGAACTGCTGCGCGACGCCGGGGCCCGCCAGCTTTACCTCGTCGAGGCGGTCTACGACCAGGAGTCCTATCCGGCCTGGGGGTACGTCGAGGTGGCCGAGGCGCTGGACGCCACCCTGATCGATCTGAACACCCCCGCGCCATACCGCGATTTCGTCCCACGACCCGTCGGGGAAGATGGGTCCGTCTATGAGGCGTTCCTGCTCCATCCCCTGCTGGGGGAGGTGGATGCGCTGATCTCGGTGGCCAAACTGAAGTGCCACTACCACGCGGGCGTCACGCTGTCCATGAAAAACCTGGTCGGCCTGCTGCCCGTCGGCCCTTACCGGCTGGAAGCGGGCGAGTGGTGGCGGTCCGCCCTGCACGGGCCTGACTACGGGCGGCGGCGACTGCCACGGGCCATCGTGGACCTGAACCGGGCCTGCCCCATCAGCCTGGCGGTGATCGACGGCATCAAAGCTGCTGAAGGCGGCGAAGTGCCCCGGGGGTCCTTCGCCCCGGTCGAACCCGGCGTGCTGCTGGCGGGCAAAAACGCGCTGGCCACGGACGCCGTCGCCGCCGCCGTCATGGGGTTTGACCCGACGGCTGATTATCCGGCGGCCCCGTTTTTGCGCGGCGACAATCACCTGAATCTGGCGTATGAGAGTGGCCTGGGGACCAACCGCCTGGCTGAAATCGAGGTGCGCGGCGCGTCAATTGCCGAGGTGCGGGTTAAATTCGCGCCAGCGACGGCCATGTCCTGACCGGGCCGGGCCGGCGCTGGCTGAACCGTGATCACCGACGGGGGGAAGGGGATGTTCAGGCCGGGCGACGTGTGGCTGGATACGGACGGCCAGCCGATCCAGGCGCACGGGGGCGGGATGCTGGTCCACCGGGGCGTATACTACTGGTTCGGCGAGAACAAAGATGCCGCTACGGTCCCCAGCGCGGTCGTCGAATATCAGATCGCCCGGCCCGTCGGCATCTCCTGTTATTCCTCCACCGATCTCTATCACTGGACCCATGAAGGTGTGGTCCTGCGGGCGGCGGCGGTGCAGGCGCAGGAGACGGAAGCCCTCCGCGTCATGGAGCGCCCGAAAGTGCTCTATAACGCCCGGACGCGGCAGTTTGTGATGTGGTTCCATGCCGACGACGCCGATTACAGTCTGGCCCGGATCGGCATCGCCACCAGCGACCGGCCCACCGGCCCGTATACCTATCGCGGATCCATCCGCCCGGCGGGCCATGACAGCCGGGACATGACGCTCTACCAGGACGATGACGGCACGGCAGTTGTCGTCTTCGCCTCGGCGTGGAATCAGACGCTGCGGGTGGCCCGCCTGGCGGATGATTACCTTTCCACCAGCGGCCAGGCGACATGCCACCTGATCGGACAGCACCGCGAAGCGCCCGCCGTCTTCCGGCACCACGGGCGTTATTACCTGCTCACCTCCGGCTGCACCGGCTGGGACCCCAACGCGGCGTTATATGCGGTGGCCCCGACGGTCTTCGGCCCCTGGGAGGCGAAGGCCAATCCCTGCGTCGGTCCCGGCGCTGACCGCACATTCGACGCGCAGGGCACGTATGTGCTGCCGGTGGCGGGCCGGCCGGGGGCGTTCATATTTATGGCCGATCGCTGGAAAAAACACGATCTGCGGGACTCGCGCTACGTCTGGCTGCCGATCCGCTTTGACGGCGAGGTGCCGGTGATCGAGTGGCGGGACGAGTGGGATTGGGCGGACCTGTAGCGGGCGGCGGGGAGCCGGTCAG
>DAOTXK010000432.1:0-3686 GCA_034435395.1 Anaerolineae bacterium
CGTGAAGGCCACGCGGTTTGTCCGCGCCACGCTGGCGGCCTGGAGCCGGTTGTATGACATGGCCGGGCGCTTCTTTTTCGCCGCTTCCCTGGAAGAAGCGCGGCTCATCATCGCCGAGCAGCGTCGGGCGGCAGCCGCCGGGGAAAAAGCCCGGCCTTATCTGCCAGACCAGCGCCCGCGCGGCCATGAACAACGGGTTTAAGCCCCTTCCCCCTTGTCAGTCGATTCATGCCCCTGCGCCAGAACTGAACCACCGGCGGCTGTTTCCCGCCCCGATGGCAGCGGCGGCCCGCGCGTCCGGACGCCGGGGCCGGGCGGCGCGGCTCACGCATCCATGGCATTTGGTGTACACTAAGCCGTGACGATCGGGGAGTGAGCGGGAGACACCAGAGGGGAGATAAAGCAGGGAATGTCCCAGGAACAGTTACAGCAGGTGCGGCAGCTCATTCGTGAGCAGCGTTACCAGGAGGCGCTGGCCATCCTGCGCGCCATCGACACCCCCCAGGCGGCGCGGCTGGCCCGGCAGGTGGAGCAGGCCATAGCCCGGCAGGAGGGGGCCGATCAGCCACCGATAGCGGCCCCGGACGAGCCGTCGCTGGCCGGGGAAGCTGCCCGTCTGGAAGAACTGTTGTCGCCAGCGGCGGCCTCCCCGCCACCCCGCCGCCAGGAGCCGGAAATCCTGGCCGATGGCCGGCGCGTCCACCAGGAAGGCGTCTACGAGATGCTGTGGGACTGCCAGTACTGCGGCACCCTGAAGCTGCTCGGCAAGACCCACCGGTTCTGCCCCAACTGCGGCGCGGCCCAGAACCCGGATTCGCGCTACTTCCCAGCTGAGGATGAGTACGTGGCCGTGTCCGATCACGTCTACGTCGGCGCGGACCAGGTCTGCCCGTCCTGCGACGCGCTCAACAGCGGCAATGCCCAGTTTTGCGGCAGTTGCGGTGCGCCGCTGACCGAGGCCGCCCGCGCCCGGACGCTGGCGACGCAGACCCGCCAGGAGGGCGAGCGCTTCGCTTCCAGCGGCTCGCGCGACATCGTGCAGGAGCGCTTCGACGCCGAGATGGAGCGGATCGGGGTCAAGCCCAGGGCCGAAGCCCGTGCCGGCAGCCCCTGGCTCAAATACGGCCTGATCGGGCTGGGGGTGGCCGTCGTCGGTCTGATCCTGGCCTTCATCTTCTGGACGCGCCAGTCGACGGTGTACGTCACCGGGCATTCGTGGGAGCGCGAGGTCCGCATTGACCAGTACGGCCCCCACAACGAGAGCACCTGGTGCAGCGACGGGCTGCCGGCAGGGGCCTACAACGTCTCGCGGCGCTCGGAGGTGCACCATTACAACCAGGTGCCGGACGGGGAGTAGTGTGAGACGCGGCGCGTCGACCAGGGGGATGGCACGTTCCGGCAGGAGCGGGTGTGCCGCACCCGCTACCGCGACGAGCCGGTTTACGCCGACAAATGTTACTACACCATCGACCGCTGGAGCTACGCCCGTTCCGTCTTTGCGCGCGGCGAGAGCCGCCAGGAGGCCCCCTACTGGCCGGAGCCGAACCTGGCCTGCGCCGGGCAGGCGCGGATCGGCTGCGAGCGGGAGTCGGGCCGCCAGGAGACCTACCGGCTGCACCTGAAGGCCAGCGACGGCGACGCGACCTACACCTGCGGGGTCGAGCGGGCCGAGTGGGATAACGCGGCCATCGAGTCGCTGTGGACACTGGAAGTGGGCGTGATCGGCGGCGAGCCGCGCTGCGACACGCTGCAACGGGCGGGATAGCCGGCGGCGGCCACCAGTGCAGGATCGTCTTTAAGTGGCCGTGACCCATCCTGACCAAATTCTGGTAAACTTGGTGGGAAAAGGGGACAGTAGACGCGTCGTCCCCACCAGGACCTTATCCGCCGCCAGCATCGACGAGGTGAGACCATGGCCGAACTCCGACTGACCGTCAACGGGGCCGCCCACATCCTGGACGTGCCCCCATCGCGCACGCTGGCCCAGGTCCTCCGGGAGGACTTACGCCTGACCGGCACCAAGATCGGCTGCGGGGAAGGCGAGTGCGGCATCTGCACCGTGCACGTGGACGGCGTGCCGGTCGATTCCTGCCTCTACCCGGCCTTTAAGGCGCAGGGCGCGTCCGTCACCACCATCGAAGGGCTGGCCCAAAACGGGACGCTCCATCCCCTCCAGGAGGCGTTCATCGCCCACGGCGCGGTGCAGTGCGGCTTCTGCACGCCGGGCCTGATCATGACCGCCGCCGCCCTGCTGGCCGAGAACCCCGACCCTTCTGACCGCGACATCAAGGTGGCGCTTAAAGATACCTACTGCCGGTGCACGGGTTACAGCAGCGTGATCCGGGCCATCCAATCGGCGGGGCGCGTCCTGCGCGGGTTGGAGCCGCTGCCGCCCGCCGAGCCGACCGTCCGGGAGCCTCTGACGCACGTCAGCACCAGCCAGCCGGTGCCGGGGATCGTGGACCGCGTCACCGGGCGGGCCAGGTTCACCGACGACTACGTCTTCCCCGGCATGTTGTACGGGCGGGTGCTCCGCTCTCGCCATCCCCATGCGCGGGTGCTGCGGATCGACACGGGTCGGGCGAAGGCGCTGCCCGGCGTCCAGGCCGTGCTGACCGCCGAGGACATCCCCGGCGAGAATATCCACGGCCTGGTGCACCTGGACTGGCCGGTCTTGTGCGCGGTGGGCGACAAGGTCCGTTATATGGGCGACGCGGTGGCGGTGGTGGCGGCGGAGACGCCGGCCATCGCCGACCAGGCGGTCGGCCTGATCGCGGTGGAATACGAGCCGCTGCCGGTGGTGGCCGATCCGATCGCCGCCCGCCAGCCGGGCGCGCCGCTGGTCCATGAGGGGAGGGCGGACGGCAACCTGCTCAAACACATCCAGGTCCGGCACGGCGACGTGGAACGGGGCTTCGCCGAAGCCGAGGTGGTGGTGGAGCGCACCTACCGCACCCCAACCGTGGACCACGCCTTCCTGGAGCCGGAGTGCAGCATCGGCGTCCCGGCGGGTTACGACGCCGACCACGATAAGCTGACGGTTTACGTCGGCTCGCAGATTCCCTACCAGGATCGCAGCCAGATCGCCCGCGCGCTTGCGCTGCCGGAGGAGGATGTGCGCGTCATCGGCACGCTGATCGGCGGCGGTTTCGGCGGCAAGGAGGACATCGCCGGGCAGATTCACGCCGCGCTGCTGGCCCAGGCCACCGGTCGCCCGGTCAAGCTGCTCTTCACCCGCCAGGAGTCGCTGCTGGTCCATCCCAAGCGGCACGCCACGGTGATCCGGATCAAAACCGGGGCAAAAAAAGACGGCACGCTGACGGCGGTGGAGGCCGAGTTATACGGCGACGGCGGGGCTTACGCCAGCCTGAGCGACAAGGTGATGACCCGCGCCACCACCCACGCCACCGGGCCATACGATGTGCCGAATGCCCGGATCGATTGTTATGTGATGTACACCAACAACCCCCCCTCAGGGGCCTTCCGGGGCTTTGGGGTGACGCAGAGCGCCTTCGCCGTGGAGCAGAACATGGACCTCCTGGCCCACGAGTTGGGGATGGACCCGCTGGCGCTGCGGCTGAAGAACGCGCAGCGGGTCGGCGTCACCACGGCGACCGGGCAGGTGTTGCGGGAGAGCGTGGGGTTGATCGAAACCATTGACCGGGTCGGCGCGGAGATGCGGCACC
>DAOTXK010000433.1:0-3994 GCA_034435395.1 Anaerolineae bacterium
CAGCACAGAGAGATAACGCAGGACCACCGGATGAATGCCCGCCAGCGCCTTCCATCCCCCCAGGACCAGATACCCCAGCGGCGGCCAGTCGTAAGGCGTCCAGCGCACGATGTCGGCGGGCGAGCCAAGGGTCTGCCAGATCGACCAGACCTCGTCGATGGTCAGGTCGATCATCCCGCCCAGGCGTAAGACGCGGCTGGCAGCGATGATCAGCAGCGCGGCGGCGGCCAGGGCCAGATGGCGGTTGGAGACGGACGGATGACGCATGCCAAACCCTCCCCCAGTGGACGGGGCTATGTGCGGATGATCGCTGGCGGCTATTGTAACCGCAGACGGCGCGCAGAAGACAACGAGTCCGGGGCTTATCCGCCCCCGCGCAGGCGGGCGCGACCGTTGACAGGCCCGGCCAGGTATGTTATAGGTGGCGGCCAGACCTGCCGCGCCGGGGCCATCGCGCGACGGGGCATCACCGGGTGGAGGATCAACCATGACCGATATCCTGCCGGGCTGGTCGGACCGGCACCGGGCTGCCCCCCGCCTGTCGGTGGTGGTGGGGGCCGCCGTGCGCCGGGAGGACCGGCTGCTGCTCGTCCGGCAGACCTACGGGACGTACTGGGGGCAGTGGGTGCTGCCCGCCGGGTACGTCGAGCCAGGCGAGCGCTTCGACGAGGCCGCCGCCCGCGAGGCCGCCGAGGTCATCGCCGCCTTCGTCTGACGGGGAGGCCGGGCGATAACCATCGAGGCAGGCGGCTGCCGCCGGTTGCCGGGACCTGTCCCGGACGGATTCAGGAGAGAGAGCCATGACCCCAGCCAGAGATGTCGTCGCCGCGCTGCCGGAACTGCCCGACGCCGCCACGCCCGATCGGGTGATCGACCGGGTGACGGAAGCGTTCCAAACCCTGGCCAGGCCGGACGATGTCGCGGGCATCCGGCGGTACATGCCCGGCATTGACCAGACCTACGGCCTGCGGGTGCCGCAGGTCCGCGCCCTGGCCAGGCACGTGGCCCGGCGCTACCAAAAAGCCCCCGACCTGGTCAGCTCCCTGGCGCGGGCCAGCTGGCCGCGCGGCACGCGGGAGCACCGCCTGTTCGCCGCCTTCCTGGTGGACGCCGTCCGGATGCCGCCCGCCGATCGGTGGGCGCTGGGCCTCGACTTCCTGCCGGGCGTGCTTACCTGGGAGGACTGCGACCAGCTCTGCGCCGCCACGCTGGGCCGGGCGCTGGCCGCCGACCCGGCTTACATGGACGCGCTCGAAGCCTGGCTGACGGACGAAAACGTGTGGGTCCGGCGGGCGGCGCTGGTCAGCACGGTTTACCTGCGGCGGTCGACGCTGGACGAGGTGGTGCGCCGGGCGCTGGACGCCCGCGCCCTGGTGTTGTGCCAGGCGTTGCTGGACGACGCCGAGCCATACATCCGCAAGGCGGTGGACTGGGCGGTCCGCGAGGTGCTGGGGCGGCACTACGCGCTGGGCCGGGCCTGGCTGATGGAACAGACGGAACGCCCCCTTTCCCGCACGGCCAGGAGCACGCTCCAAAAGAGCGCCCGAAAGCTGACCGCCGCCGACCGGGAGCGGTTCCTGGCCGCGCTCGGAAAATGCTGATAGGAGTGGGCGTCGCCATGATGAATTTTAACCAATAATCCCGATGCTCAGGCGGGCGCGGGACAGACCCCCCAGGCGGATGGCCGCGAGCGGGCGGCGGCGACGGTGACGGTCGCCGGTGGGCCGTTAGTCCGCCCGTAGCGGTGCGATGAATGGCGACGCCCCCGCAACGAGGTCGTCGGCTTGTAGCGGCGCGACGAGTCGCGCCGTTGCTGGCGGGCGTCGGCATCCATGCCGCCGCTACGATCAGGCAGCGAGCACTTGGGCTGCGTCGGTCGATAGCCGCGCCGATTTGTTAAAGCTCATCATGGCGACGCTCCAAAAGCGGCCCCCAACGACCCAGCCGCGAGAGTCCTGGTTGAGGATGGAAGTTCTTGGTTTTGGACGGGGTGGGGAAAAGCCTGATGCCAGATATGGAACCCATCACCTTCACGCCCATCGGCGTGGTTCACTCCCCGTTCAAGCAGCCGCCGGACGGTCACGGCCTCGTGCCAGGAGTCGCCGAATGCTCAAAAAGATCGACTGCGTGATGATCCGCGTCGCCGACCTGGAAGCGGCGGCGGCCTATTACGCCGGCGTGTTTGGCCTGAAGCCCCTGTGGCGAGACGCGACCTCGGTGGGCCTGGGCTTCCCGGAAACGGACGCCGAGATCGTGCTGCACACCAAAACCGACATCCCCGCCGCCGTGGAGGTGTACTATCTGGTGGACGACGTGGCCGCCGCCGTGCCCCGCCTGGCGGCCAGGGGCTGCGCCGTCCTGGTCGGGCCGTTTGACATCCCCATCGGCCAGGGGGCCATCATCCAGGACCCCTTTGGGACGCGGCTGTGCATCCTCGATATGACCAGGGGGCCGCGCCCGCCGCTCGACCAGCCTCTCCCCTAGCGGCGCAGGGGGCGCTGCCGTCGCCGTCCTCACCAGACTCTCAGCGGGCGCTCAGCCAACGCTAATCCCCCAATATTGACACGAAACCTATACATGCGTATAGTTATTGTCGAATACGATTGGTGGAGCGACCAGGTAAGCTTTGGCAGGGACGGCGCGTCTATTGGACGAAGACTCAGAGCAACTGCCAGGGCGGAATTCCTCCTCTTAAGAATTTCTCCTTGCATCTCTCTCCCCTCCCTTCCTGGAGGCCGGGTACCATCCCCGGCCTCTCTTCTTTTGAATCCGCCCTCCCCGCCGCCGGAAGCAACCTCACCCAAACGCCGGTTTGCGGTACACTGGAAGGCCATTCGCCGGCCGCCTTGCGCCCACCACGAGAGCGCCCTCATGTTCCCCTACCTCGGCCATCTGGCCGCGCTGGGCACGTCCCTGGCCTGGAGCTGTTCCTCCGTCCTGTTCACCCTGGCGGGTCGCCAGGTCGGATCGCTGGTGGTCAACCGGACGCGCCTGATCCTGGCCGTCCTCCTGGTGATGATCACCCACCGCCTCCTGCTGGGCCAGTTCCTGCCGGTGGAGGCGGAGCCGTTCCGCTGGGGATGGCTGGCGCTGTCCGGCTTCATCGGTTACGTCATCGCCGATGGTTTCCTGTTCCAGGCGTTCGTGATGATCGGCCCGCGCCTGTCCATGCTGCTGCTGGCCACACACCCGGTGTTCGGCACGGTGCTGGCCTGGGTCTTGCTGGGGGAACAGCTGGCCGGGCTGGAGCTGCTGGGCATCGTCCTGAGCGTGAGCGGGGTGGCGCTGGTGGCCTCCGACCGGGCCAACGGGGCGAGCGGCCCCCCGGCGACCGCCGCCGACCCCGCCCGCGATCCCCGGCGGTACGCGCTGGGGCTGCTGTGCGGCCTGGGGGGCGCGCTGGGGCAGGCGGGCGGGCTGTTCTGCTCCAAGCTGGGGCTGGTCGGCGACTTCCCGGCCCTCTCCGGCAACCTGATCCGGCTGCTGACCGCCATGAGCGCCCTCTGGCTGATCACCATCGCCCAGGGCAAGGCCCGCGAGAACTTCCAGCTGCTCAGAGCGCATCCCCGCGCCTGGAGGGGCGTGATCGGCGGGGCGGTGGCCGGGCCGTTCCTGGGGGTGTGGCTGTCGCTGGTGGCGGTGCAGCACGCACCGCTGGGCATCGCCTCGGCGCTGATGGGCCTGGCCCCGATCATCCTGCTGCCGGTCGGTCGCTTCCTGTTCGGAGAGCGGATCGGGCTGCGGGCGGTCGCCGGGACGGTGGTGGCCATGGCGGGCACGGTCATCCTGTTCCTGTAGCCCCGGCCTCGGCCATTTGCCCGGCCAACCGCCTATGATGGGGATATACCGGCCCTGAGTGGGAAGGCACCCCATCATGGTGACCAGACGGAAAAACCTGCCCGGCCTGCTGATCGTCCTGCTGGCCCTGGGGCTGCCCTTCTCCGGACGTAGCGACCGAGATTTTGTCCTGTCGTCAACAGGGCGGAAGGCAAGC
>DAOTXK010000434.1:0-1957 GCA_034435395.1 Anaerolineae bacterium
GGTCCGACGGACGGCGCATCGTAATGCGCCGTTACGGCCAGGCGGCCCTCGTCTGGCCTCTGGTCGCCGGCCTCCTGGAAGGAACAATGGGAGCGTTTGTGTTGACGGCAGCCCGGCGACGGGTTAAAACTGCCCTGCGGTCATCAGTGTATTCGGGAATCCCCTGGCACCGAAGGATGAGGCACGATGTCCAAGCAGCGCACCAGAACCATTGGCGTCCTGACCAGCGGCGGCGACTCGCCGGGGATGAACGCGGCGGTCAGGGCGGTGGTCCGTACCGCCCTGAAGCGCGGGGTGGAGGTGTATGCCATCTACGAGGGCTATCGCGGCATGGTCGGTGGCGGCCAGTACATCCGCCGGATGACGTGGGAGTCGGTCGGCGGCATCCTGCACCGGGGCGGGACGATCATCGGCTCGGCGCGGTGTGCCGAGTTTTACACCCGTGAGGGGCGACGTCAGGCCGCCAAAAACCTGGTGGAGCACGGCATCGACAGCCTGGTGGTCATCGGGGGCGATGGCAGCCTGACCGGGGCCAACGTCTTCCGCGAGGAATGGGCGGGGCTGCTGGCTGAACTGGTGGACGGCGGGGAGATCGCCAGGGAAGTCGCCAGGATGCACCCCCACCTGAAGCTGGTGGGGCTGGTCGGCTCGATTGACAACGACATGTTCGGCACCGACATGACCATCGGGGCCGATACGGCGCTGCACCGCATCACCGAAGCCGTGGACGCCATCACCAGCACGGCGGCCAGCCACCAGCGGGCCTTCGTGATCGAGGTGATGGGGCGGCACTGCGGCTACCTGGCGTTGATGAGCGCCCTGGCCACCGGCGCGAACTGGGTCCTGATCCCGGAAAGCCCGCCCGAATCCGAGGACTGGGAAGACGAGATGTGCCAGGCCCTGAAGGCGGGCCGCGACACCGGTCGCCGCCACAGCATAGTGATTGTCGCCGAGGGCGCCCAGGATCGTAACGGCAACCCCATCACCAGCGCCTACGTCAAACAGGTGCTGGAGGAGCGGCTGGCCGAGGACACCCGGGTCACCATCCTGGGCCACGTGCAGCGGGGGGGCGCGCCCAGCGCCTTTGACCGCAACCTGGGCACGCTGATGGGCCATGCGGCGGTGGATACGCTGCTGGCCGCCGCGCCGGACAGCGAACCTCAACTGATCGGCATCAAGGAGAACAGCCTGATCCACTCGCCGCTGATGGCCTGCGTGGCCAAGACGCGCCAGGTGGCCGAGCTGATCGCGGCGCACGACTACGAAACGGCCATGTCCATGCGCGGCGGCAGCTTCGCCGATGCCCTGCGCACCTTTCGCACCCTGGTCCGGGCGCACCCGCGCGAGTCGCCGCCCGGCCAGAAGCGGCTGCGCCTGCTGGTCATGCACAGCGGCGGCCCGGCCCCCGGCATGAACACCGCCGTCCGCGCCGCCGTCCGGCTCGGCCTGGACCGGGGGCATACCGTGCTGGCCGCCCGCAACGGTTTTCCAGGGCTGATCGATGGCGAGATCGAAACGATGGACTGGATGAGCGTGAGCGGCTGGGTATCCAGGGGAGGGGCCGAACTGGGCACCAACCGCCGGGTCCCCAGGGAAAACGAACTGCCTCTGATCGCCCAGCGCCTGGAAGCGCACGGCATCCAGGGATTGTTGATCATCGGCGGGCTGTCCGGTTACGAAGCCGCCTACCGGATGTTCATGAAAAGTGGCGAATTTAAGGCGTTTAACATCCCCATCATCTGCCTGCCCGCTTCCATCAACAACAACCTGCCCGGCTCCGAGCACAGCATCGGCGCGGACACGGCCCTCAACAACATCGCGCTGGACGTGGACAAGATCAAACAGTCGGCGGTGGCCTCACGCCGGGTGTTTGTGGTGGAGGTGATGGGGCGGTACTGCGGCTATCTGGCCCTGATGAGCGGGCTGGCCACGGGGGCCGAGCGGGTCTACCTGCACG
>DAOTXK010000435.1:0-22925 GCA_034435395.1 Anaerolineae bacterium
TACCTGGAGTGAGATGGCGGTGAGCGCCGTGGTGCGCGGCCTGGAACGCGAGGAAATCTACGAATATCCTACCTTTGCCGTGCGGGAGGCGCTGGTTAATGCGGTGTGCCACCGGGATTTCCGGCTCAGAGGGCGGCGGATTGAGGTGCGGATGTACCGCGACCGCATGGAGGTGATCTCGCCCGGCGGGCTTCCCGGCTTTATCACCGTTGATAATATCGTGGAGGAGCATTTCAGCCGCAACCCGCGCATCGTCGGGGCGCTGTTCCAATGGGGCTACATTGAGGAACTGGGCCTGGGCATTGACCGGATGATCGAGGAGATGGTCCAGTCCGGCCATCGTCCGCCCGATTTCACCGCCAAGCCCTATTCCTTCACGGTGACGCTCTATAATGCCCGCGAGAAGCTTCCGGTCTTCGCGGACGGGCAGATGCTCAACAACCGCCAGATACGGGCCATGCAGTACGTGCGCGAGCACGGCTCCATCACCAATCGTGAATACCGCACCTTGTGCCCGGATGTCTCGCCGGAAACCATCCGCCTGGACCTGTCCGATCTGGTCGAACGAGGGCAGCTGTTGAAGATCGGATCGAAGAAGGGGACGTATTATATTCTGAAGTCGCCGTCGGTCGGCTGATGGTGGGCCTGGCCCGTTCCCGTCTGGCGGCCAGGCAGGCTCCCGCTAGGGGTGAGGGTTAGCGCTACGGAGTTGGCGAGTCGGTGTCTGTATTGACGTGGCTTATTGGCCTGGCGACGAGCGCAGTCTATCTCGCCTTGCTGATTCTGGCGGTGCGCGGCGCTATCCGACGCCGCGAGGGTTTCCTCTGGCTGGCGGGGACGCTGGCGTCAGCCCTACTGGCGGTGGTCGTGTCCCTCGCGCCGGAGGCCGCCGGGCGCGCCCCGGTCAGCGTGGTTCTCTATTCAGCGGCGCTGGTCATGTTAGGCGCGCTGACGTTCGCCTATCTGAAGCGCCCCGGTCGGCAGTGGTGGCTGCTGGCCGGTGGGGGATGGCTGGCGCTGCTGGTGGGCGCAGACCTGATCGGCGGCCAGCCTGTTCCGGGTCAATGGGGCTGGCTGGGCGAGGCTGTCAGCGCTGGCGGCCTGGCGGGCGCGATGGCGCTGGCCGGATGGGTTCTTGGCGGGCTGGCCTTGTCCGCCCTCGCTTTGCGCCAGTTGTATACCGCTCATTTGCCGGAGGTGGCCAACCGTTCGCTGTTCTGGATGGTGGTGATCCTGGTCGCGCTGATCGGGGTGATTCTGTCCGCCAGTGACTCGGCATGGTTGACGGAAGTCGGCTGGATCGTCGGCCTGCTCGGCCTGTCGGGGGCGACATACGCCGTTCACAGCCATCGGATATTTGATGTCCGGCGCTCCCTGCTCCGGGGCGCGGGGCTGGCGGTCGCCACGCTGGCGACGGCGATCGCTTTCCTGGCCGCCGCCCTGCTGGCCAGGTCGCTGGATCTCAGCGGCGTCAACGAATTCCTGGCGCTGGGAGCGCTGGCCCTGGTCCTGGCCGGGCTGTACGTATCGTTGCGTGGCCTGGCGGAGGTGGCGGCCCGTCGCTACTTCAGCCCGGCGACCGATCCCGCGCCGGCCCTTCGTTTTTACAGCCAGCGTATCACCGCCGTCATTGAGCTGGATGAAGTGGTGCGGCTGGCCTTGCAGACGGTCGCTTCCGCCCTGCGGGCCCGCCCCGGCGGCCTGATCCTGGTGGAAGCTGGCGAGGAGGGCCAGGTGCTGGTCGAACCCCGGCGGGGCGATGGTCTCAGCCGTCTGCCCGACGTGAAGGGTGAACTCGATCCCCAGGGTCCGGTCTATCGGACGTTGTTTGTCGCTCAGGCCCCCCTGTTGCAGTTTGACCTGGAGTATGACCGGGCATTTTTGGACGCGGCCCCGGCAGAGCGCCAGTTTTTCCAGCAGCTACGCATGAGCGCCTACGCGCCCATCATGGTCGATGGGCGGGCCATCGGCATTCTGGCCAGCGGTCCCAAGGTGAATGATGAAGCCTATCAGGCCTCGGACCTGGAAGTCCTGGCGACCGTCGCCAGCCAGACCGGGGTGGCCCTGCGCAACGCCCGGCTGGTGGACGATCTGCGCCGCCTGAACCTGGAACTGGAAGAGGCCAACGCCGAGTTCCTGCACCTGGACAAGGTCAAGACGGATTTCGTCACCATCGCCAGCCACGAACTGCGCACGCCGCTGGCCCAGATTCGTGGCTACACGGACATCATGGACATGCTCAATGAGCAGGGCCTGCTCGATCCCGCCCAGATGACCGGCATGACGGCCAACCTGCGCAAGGCCGCCGAGCGCATGGAAGAGCTGATCAGCGACATGCTGGATGTGAGCAAGCTGGATGTGGACGCCATGGACCTGCACTTCGCGCCGACCGCCCTGGAGTCCGTGATGCGGATGGCGATTGAGCCGCTGGAGGAGGCCATCCGCAGCCGTAAGTTGAGCCTGTCGGCGCGCGGGCTGCGCGGCCTGCCCACGGTGGAAGCCGATATGCAGCGCCTGGTCCAGGCATTTCGTAACGTGATCGTCAATGCCGTCCGCTATACGCCGGATGGCGGTCGGATCGCGATCGAGGCGGGTCTGGAAACGCGCGATGGCATCCCGGAGGCCATTCACGTGACGGTTAGCGATACCGGGATCGGGATCGATCCGCAGCACCACGAGCTGATCTTCGAGAAGTTTTACCGGGTGGCCGATCCCAGCCTGCATTCGACCGGCACGACCAAGTTCATGGGAGCCGGGCCGGGCCTGGGGCTGACCATCGCGCGGGGCATGATCGAGGGGCACGGCGGGCGCATTTGGGTGGAAAGCCCTGGCTATGACCCGGAGGCATTGCCCGGCAGCACCTTCCATATTGTGCTGCCGATTCATCCGCCCGACTATGCCCGGCGCGTCATGCCCTTTGACGAGACGAGACTCTCGATCACCACCGAAGAACGTGCCGAGCTGGCCGAGGCTGCCCGCCAGCGCCGGGAAAACGAAGCGGCTCCGGCGACGGCGGGCGCGCCGGGGGCCGGCGACCCGGCGGCAGACCCCTCCCCCGAGGCTGCTCCGGGGTGATGGCGGCCCTGCCTGGCCCGCTCAATCCAGGATGATGGTTCTGACGTGCGGGTCCTTTCGGGGTGCTCAGCGACAGGGCTTGGCCCGCACCAGGATACCCTCGGACCACCGCATCCCTTCGGCAGAGATGGCTTCACCCAGCAACGATCCAGCCACCGCCGCGAAGCGAGCCGGGTCACCGGTGGTGAGGTAGCACACCGTCGCCGGTTGGCGGCCAGCGTAAGACAGGCCGTGCTGAGCCAGCACGCGGCGCGTCTGCCGGGCGATGGCCGGGCTGGGATCGATGACCGTCACCCCTGGTCCCAGATAGGCCCGGATGGCCTGGGCGGCAAACGGGAAGTGGGTGCAGGCCAGGGCCAGTTGGTCGGCCCCTGCCTCCTGCAAAGGGGGGAGTTTCCGGTCGAAGAGCGGGCGCAACGAAGCGAGGTCGGTCTGGCCGTTTTCGACGGCCTGGACCAGTTCCGGGCAGACGATGGTGGCCACGCGCAGATGCCGCGCGTAGCGCTCGATCACACGGGCGTAGAGCGGGCCTTCGGCGGTGGCGGCTGTGGTCAGCACGCCGATGACGCCGCTCCTGGTGGCCGCCGCTGCCGGTTTCACCGCCGGTTCCATGCCGATGAAGGGCATGGCGGGGAAGCGCTCGCGCAGGTAGAGCAGGCTGGCGGCGCTGGCGGCATTGCAGGCGACCACGATCGTCTTGGCGTCATTATCCAGCAAGAAACGCGTGATGGCCTGGACAAAAGCGCGGATTTCGGCCAGCGGGCGCGGGCCATAGGGGAGGTGCGCCTGATCGGCGACATAAATGAAGGATTCGCCGGGTAGCTCCTGGCGCAGGGCGCGCAGAATGGAAAGCCCGCCGAGTCCAGAATCCAGGACGCCGATGGGGCCGCCGGGGCCGAGGTTGACCGGTTCAGCAGCCGAGGAAACCACCCCGGAGTCCTTCACGAGACGGCCGCCCCGGTGTTGAGTCGTGCCTCGCGGGTGCTGGCTGCCGCTTCTACTAGCGCCCGGAAAAGCGCCCGCATGGCCGGATCGCGCGCCCACAGGTTTTCCGGGTGCCATTGGACCGAGAGGAAAAAACGCGCGTCTGGTTTCTCGGTGGCCTCGATCAGCCCATCGGGGGAACGGGCACTGACCACCAGCCCCTGGCCGATCTCCCGGACGGCCTGGTGATGGCGGCTGTTGGTCACCAGGCGGGTGAGGCCAACGATCATCCCCAGCCGTGACGCTGGCTCGACGATGACCTCGTGGGCCAGGTGATCCAGGGGTTTACTCTCGTCGGCGGCGTGCGTGAGATCGGTCGGAAACTGGCTGGGGAGGTCCACGTACAACCGGCCCCCCAGGGCGACGTTGACCACCTGATGCCCCCGGCAGATGCCCAGCAGTGGCTTGTCGGTCTCGGCTGCCCACCGGCTGATCTGCAATTCGGCGGCGTCGCGGGCCGGTTTGATATCGCCCACGGTCCCGGTGAGATCGGTTTCTCCGTAGAGGGCCGGGTCGACATCGCCGCCGCCGGTCAGGAGCACGCCGTCCACGCGGTCGAAGGCCCCGCTCAGTAAGGCCGCTGGCAACTCCGGTGGGATCAGGACCGGCATAGCGCCCGCCGCCACCAGCGCGGCCACGTAGGTCGCGTAGACGCCGACAAACGGGCGGGCGCGGTCGCTCCCCGCGGAAGCGGCGATGAGCTGGTGATCGGCCACAACGCCGATCAGGGGCGCGGGCGGCGGTCGCATGGATAACCTAGTTCTGGCGCTTTTCCTTCAGGCGGGCGGCCTTGCCCCGACGGTCGCGCAGATAGTAGAGCTGGGCGCGGCGCACCTTGGCGCGGTGCACGACCTCGATCTTCTCCACGCGAGGGCTGCGCAGCAGAAATGTGCGCTCAACGCCTACGCCGTGGCTGGCAATCCGGCGCACGGTGAAGTTGGCGTCGTTGCCGCCCTTGCGCAGGCGGATGATGGTCCCCTGGAAGACCTGGACGCGCTCGCGGTCGCCTTCCACGATGCGGACGTGGACCTTAACCGTGTCGCCGGGGAAGATTTCGGGGTGCTCCGGCGCGGGAGCTTCCAATGCCTTGATCAGATCAGTCATGATGCTGTGTCCTTAGGGCCTGTGACCGGCCTGCTGGTGGCCAAAGGGCTGGTCCTGGGCGTATGGGCCTGTTTGGCCCGCATAAATAGCGGCGGCCATGCTGCCTGGCCGCACACGCCCAGGCATTTTAACATGGTGGCGGGCGATTTTCAACGGTGGATCGCGCCGCTCGCCGGTCACCTGCCTCTCTGGGCTGCCCCTGCTCAGGCCGCGTGCGGGGGATTCTGGCACATGCTTGAGCGGGCTGTTTGACACTGGGGAGCATGTCTTTGTATGATGTGTATACTCAGATTAATTAAAAAAGAGGAGGTGAATGACCCCCGCAATCGGTTAAAATAGGCGTATCTGGCGGGTTAGTCTTCTTGAGGAGGAGCAAGATATGAACTTCAGACGCCTCGCTGTTTTGCTGATGGTGGCGGTGATCATCGTTGGGCTGGCCGGTCCGGCGGCTGCCCAGGAGCGCAAGATCGCGACGATCATCTACACCCAGGAGCCGGACAGCCTCAATCCGATGTATTCCACGATGACGTATTCCATGATGCTCCGCGATTTCTATCTCTATGGCGCGTGGAATTTTGATGACAGCCTGGCTCCCCATCCGGTGCTGGCTGCCGAAGTGCCGAGCGTGGAAAACGGCGGCATCACCGAAGATGGGAAGGTGATCACCTACCGGCTGCGCGACGACATCAACTGGTCCGATGGCGAGCCGATCACCTCGGCGGACTTTGTGTTCACCTGGGAGATGATCGTCTCCGAAGACAATACCCCCTTGAGCCGCTATCCGTATGATCCCTACATCGACAGCGTGGAAGCGCCGGATGAGCGGACCGTGGTGGTGACCTTTAATGAGCCTTTTGCGCCGTGGCTCACTTCAGTTTTCCGCTGGGTGCTGCCGGAGCATGTCCTGCGTCCGGTGTTTGAAGCAGAAGGCAGCCTGGATAACGCCGCCTGGAACCGGGCGCCGACGGTGGGCAGCGGCCCCTTTGTCTTTCAGGAGTGGGAGGTCGCCAGCCACATTCTCTTCGTCCGCAATGAAAATTTCTTTGATGAACCGGCCAAGCTGGACGGCGTTTTCGTCCGTATTGTGCCGGACGACGCGGCCCAGACGGCAGCGCTGTTGGCCGGGGAGGGTGACATCGCCTATTTCGTGTCGCCGTCCGATGCGGTGCAACTGGAAGACGCCGGTGTGCAGGTTATCTGGGTGCCGGCCGGCTACAACGAGGGCTGGTTCTTTAACCTGGACCCGGAAACCGGGCATCCGGCCATTCAGGATGTGAACGTGCGCCGGGCGATAGCCATGGCCGTGGACCGCGATCGAATCAACCAGGACCTGCGGCTGGGGTTCAACTACACGCCGGCTTCCTTCTGGGAGGGGTTGCCGTACCAAAGCCCGGACCTCAAGCCGATCCCCTACGATCCCGTGATGGCGGCCCAACTGCTGGACGAAGCTGGCTGGGTGGATAGCAACGGCGACGGCACCCGCGACAAGGACGGCGTGGAGCTGGTGCTGCGCTATGCCACGCCGCCCAAACAGGTGCGTATGGATACGCAGGTTGTCGTGCAGCAGATGCTGGCCGAGGTGGGCGTCGGCACGATCCTGGAGAATCCGTCGTATGACATCTTCTGGAACAGCTACGGCTCCGGCGGTCCGATTGCCACCGGGCAGTTTGACTTTGCCCAGTGGTCGTCAGCGCCGGATGGATTCCCGGACCCCGATCCTGAGGATGACTTCCTGTGCGCGGGGATTCCCACCCCGGAGTCGCCGGAGGGGGCCAACTGGACGCACTACTGCGATCCGGAAGTGGATGCCCTGTTCCGGCAGCAGGCGGTCACCACCGATTACGATGCCCGCGTGGCCATCTTCCATCAGATCACCGAGCTGATGGCCGAAGATGTGGTCTGGCTCGGCATCTGGACCGACCCGGACAACTATCCGGTCAGCGCCCGCATGCGGAATGTGAAGATCAGCGGCGCGACTCCGTTCTGGAATTCGTTCGAATGGGATATCGCCGAATAGAGCCTCGGTAGCTGTTGGGGAGGGGCGGGGGGGACGACAACCCACTCCGCCCCCTTTTTGTGCTGCCGGAGGGATGTACATGGGCCGATACATCATCCGCCGGGTGCTTCAGGCCATCCCGTTGCTGTTTTTGATCAGCGTGGCGTTGTTCGTGCTGATGATGGCATCGGGCGATCCGGTGGCGACGCTGGGCGGGCGCATGCCCCCGCGCTCTGAGGACAAAGAGCGGCTGCGGCGGGCCTGGGGGCTGGACCAGCCCATCCTGGTGCAATATATCTACTGGCTGGTCGGCAACGATTGGGTGCTGGTCGACACGGATGGGGACGGCGTGGGCGACAGGCCGGGCGAGCGAAAAGGCGTGATCCGGGGCGATTTTGGCAACTCGCTGATCACGCGCCAGCCAGCGTTGCAGGTCATCGCCGAGCGCATCCCTAATACGCTGATTCTGATGGTGACGGCGGAGGTGATGATCATTATCTTCTCGCTGTTCATCGGGGTATATTCCGCCTTGCGCCAGTATTCCAGGATGGACAACATCCTGACGGCCATCTCCTTCATCACGTATTCCATGCCGATCTTCTTTATCGCATTGATGTTGATGTATATTTTTGCCGTGCGGTTTAAGGCCTGGGGGCTGCCGTACTTCCCCACCGTGGGCATGTACGAACCCGCCCAGGGGCGCACGTTTATGCAGATCGCCTGGCATGTGGTGTTGCCGGCCACCAGCATCGCCCTGATCGATGTCGCCCGCTACAGCCGGTTCATCCGCTCCAATATGCTGGAAGTGATCAACTCGGACTACATCCGCACCGCCAGGGCCAAAGGGTTAACCGAGCCCCGGATACTGTTCGTCCACGCCTTCAAAAACGCGGCGTTGCCGCTGGTCACCATCATCGGCCTGGACCTGCCGCTGTTGCTGGCCGGGGCCGTCGTGACTGAGCGTATCTTCGCCTGGCCGGGCATGGGGCGGTTGTTCCTGGATCACCTGGTGCGGACTGACTTCCCGGTGTTGATGGGGCTGTTGATGATGATCTCGGTGGCGGTTGTGGTTTTCCAGTTGCTGACGGACCTGTTTTACACCTGGCTCGATCCGCGCATCCGCTATTCGTAGAGGGCTGCCATGTCAACCACAGAGGCCACTGCACAACCCGTCAGCCTGGTCCAGGAAGATGAATACAAACCCCAGTCACCATGGCGGCTGGCGATACGCCGTTTTCGGCGGCACCGTATGGCGATGTACGGGCTGTTTGTGCTGATAGGCATTTTTCTGTATGTGACCGTTGGTTCGGTGGTCTACTCGGAAGCGGATGCCAATTACAACGACACCAGCATTCGCCTCCAGCCGCCGTCGCTGGCCCATCTGTTTGGCACGGACACAGTGGGTCGGGACATCCTGGTGCGGACCATCTACGGGGGGCAGATTTCGCTGATTATCGGGGTTTTTGCCGTCCTGGTGGCGGTGACAGTGGGCACGGCGATTGGCGCGCTGTCCGGCTACTACGGCGGGCTGGTCGATGCCGCGCTGATGCGCATCACCGAGGCGATGCTCAGCATTCCCACGATATTGCTCCTGCTGGTGCTGGCGAAGTTCCTCAGCGGCCATGTGCCGGACATCACCCTGCTGGGGCGCACCTTTAGCGGCAGCGTGGTTGTGATCATTGTGATCATCGGGCTGACCAGCTGGACCTATCTGGCGCGAATCGTGCGGTCCAGTTTTCTGTCGCTGAAGGAGGCGGAGTTTATCCTGGCGGCGCGGGCGCTGGGCATCCCCGACCGGCGGATTATCCTGGCGCACATCCTGCCGAACACCCTGGCCTCCATCATCGTGGCGGCGACGCTGGGCGTGGCCTCGGCCATCCTGACGGAAGCGTATATCAGTTTCCTGGGGCTGGGGGTTCGTCCGCCGACGGCCACCTGGGGCAGCATGTTAGATGGCGCTTACCAGTACCTGGAGCAGGCGCCCTGGCTGTGGTTTTTCCCCGGTCTGCTGATCATCCTGACGGTGATGAGCATCAACTTCGTGGGGGATGGCCTGCGGGACGCCCTGGACCCGCGCTCGGACATCAAGGTCTGACGCTTCCCCAATCGGCGAGCAGCGCCAGACCTGCCCCCTGCCAGCAGATGGAAAATGCCGCCTCATCCCTGAGCGGCTGGCATCCCCGGCGAGACGCTGGGCTGCCCGCCCTGCCCCAGACGGATGATCTGCCCCTCGCGGTTGAGGTACAGCAGCCAGGTGGCGGGCGCGGCGGCCCGTTGCGCGCTGGTTTCCGCGCCGCTGGCGACGGCTTCCTGCCAGCGCTGCGCGCTCTCCACAAAGCTGAACACCAGCCCGCCATCCGGGATGGCCTCGACCATCTGGCCGATGCCGCGTCCCTCCTGCTCAAAGTGGAGTGTGCTGCTCCCCGTTTCCAGATTGATCTCCCACAGGCGCACCACGAAGATCGAGATCGCGCCTTCGCCATCTGGCAGCGGCAGCGTTTCGCCAGCGTCGACGGTGCTGACGAAAAGGCGCTGCCCATCGGCTGACCAGCGCACCTGATCCGGCGTATGGGTCAGCGGCACGGCCTGCCGTTCCCCGCTGGCCAGATCGACCAGCACCAGCTGACGCTCCTGAGCGCTGGCAAACACGACCCCGGCGGCCCGCTGCCGCAGCGGGTCCAGCGAGAGGCGGGCCAGTTGCGGCGCGATAACGGTTATGTCGCCGGTGGCCGTGTCCAGCCGCGAGAGGCCAACCCCCAGGCAGCTATTGGAGAACAGGAAACTGCCGTCCGGGAGCCAGTGGAAAGCCAGGCCGTTGCCGGAGAACCCGACTTCGCGCTGGTAGGCTCCCTCGGCAGGGTCAGGCCCGCCGCCGCCGCAGCCCACCGCCTGCTCAAACGTCCCGATCAGGCGCGGCTCAGCGACGACGCCATTGGTCGGTGGCGCGATGGCATAGATCGCCATGACCTGGCCGTTGCCCCGGAAGGTTTGTGTGGGGGTGACGTAAGCGATCGCGTCGCCGGTGGGGCTCCAGGCGGGCGGGTAAAGCGGCGTCAGGTTTTCGGCCAGGACGACCGGGGGCGCGCCCGCCGCATCGGTCAGCAACAGGCGATAGGGGTGGATGTTGTCCACAAAGGCGACGAGGGCTCCGTCTGGCGACCAGCGGAAATAGCCGTAATCATGGTTCAGGACGGGCAACGGCGCGGAGGGCGGGGCTGTATCGGCAGTGTCGGTGGTGATGGCCTGGCCGGGGAGGCTGTCCAGAGTCGCCCGGTAGACGTTGCCATCTGGCCCGGTGTAGAGCAGGATGCTGGCCCCCGCACGAGTGGATGCGGCGGCGGTTGGCGCGGCTGACGGCTGGGGCAGGGCGGCCACTGCGGGCGGGGTTTCCGCCGCCACCGGGTTAAACAGCTGCCCGCCGATCATGGGCAGCAGCGCGAGGCCCTCGACACAGGGCATGACCCGGTCGCCGTCCGCTGTGATGTGCAGCTCGTAAGTTGTGTCGGCTGTATCCAGGCGGACGATATAACCTCGCTGGGGGAAGCTGTCGTCAATCGCCAGCTCAGGGTACGGGCAGCCCAGGGAGTCATCCGGCCAGACGGCTTCCTGCCACGTCCACCGGACAAACCGCGTGGCGGCGCCGAGTTGTTGCTGGAGGTATGCCTTGCCCAGGGCGACCAGCGCCTCCGGGTCGTCGCCAGGGGTCGGCTCCGATGGCGGGAGGGGAGTCGGCGTGGTGGCTGCCTCGCTGCCGCACAGGGTGATGATGTCCCCCCCGGCGGTGATGTGGACTTCGTAAATGGCGGCGGCGTATTCCAGCCGGATGATGTAACCGCGCCGCGCCCCTCCCTCATAGGTCTGGTCCGGCTGGGGACAGCCCAGCGCGGCGTCCGGCCAGATCGTTTCCTGCCATGTCCAGCGGGAGACCTCAGGGCCGGTGATGGTCGTGCCCAGCCGTTCCCCAAGATAGGCGATGGCAGCGTCGATCAGGGCGTTGATGTCATCGCCCTGGGCGAGGGCGGTCGGGAGAGCGGTCAGCAGCAGGCCGACCGCGCCAGCGAGCAGGATCACTTTTATGGCACCCGGTACGGGCCGTTGACTCATCATCATCTCCTCCTGATTTCCTGCCGGTAAGTCTCTTGACGGTTGGATGACGGCAAAACATTGTAACGCGGGAGGCGATGGTTTGTTGGACGATCAGGCTACGCTGCGGGGGGCCAGTCTGACGATACCCTTACGTCGGGGCGTTGCCGGGCGCGATCCGACGGGCGGCGATCTGCTCCCGAACCCAGTTCAGCCAGGCGTCGAAGCCTTCGCCGGTCCTGGCAGAGAGGGGGAAAAACGCCAGGCCGGGATTGAGCACCTCCACCCCATGCCGGAAGTGTTCCACGTCAAACGGCTCGTAGCGCAGCATGTCGATTTTGTTGAGCAGGAGCACATCAGCGCCCCGAAACATGGCCGGGTATTTGTAGGGTTTGTCGTCGCCTTCGGGCACGCTGGCGATCACGACGTTGGCGTGTGTGCCCAGGTCGAAGGCGGCAGGGCAGATCAGGTTGCCCACGTTTTCCACCAGCAGCAGGTCGATAGCGCCCAGGTCGAGGCCGGGGAGGGCGGCGTGCACCATGTTGGCGTCCAGGTGGCAGTTGCCGCCGGTGTTGACCAGCGATACCGGGATGCCGGCCTGCGCGATCTTCTCCACGTCCACGGTGGCCACATCGCCGTCCAGCGCGCCCAGGCGAAACTCGCCCTGGAGACCTTCCACCGTGCGCAGGATGACGCTGGTTTTGCCAGCGCCAGGGGAGGCCATGAGGTTGAAGGCCAGCACGCCGGCCGCGTCGAGCTGGCGGCGGACCTCGGCGGCGAGTCGGTCGTTGGCGCTCATGATGTCTTCGATGACCGGAATCTCAGGCATGACTCAGTCCTCTACCTCGATGCTTTGCAGGTAAAACTCCTCGCCCCGGCTCACGGCAATGTGCTGGCTGTGGCAGGCCGGGCAGGCATAATCCTCGTTAGGCGGGAATTCGTGGCCGCAGTCCTGGCAGCGCAGCCGGGCTGGTACGCGCTCGAAGCGCAGCTCCGCTCCCTCGGCCAGGGTCCCCCGACTGACAAAATCCCAGTAAAACTGCACCGAGTCGTCGACCACGCTGGAAAACTCGCCGATCACCAGGTTCAAAACGGTAATCCGCCTGGCGCCGGCGGCCTCGCCGTGTCGGACGGCCAGATCGAGCAGATTTTGGGTGATGCTGAGTTCATGCATGGCGGCCTGCGGCGACGGTATCCCGGTTCGGAAAGCGCACCCCGGCGCGGGGAGAGTATACTCCGGTTTTATCGAGCTGCCACGCTTGGCGGCAGGAGCCAGAATCCTCTACACTCTATCCGGGCAACCCTGCTCCACAGGAGCGGCTGCCCACGCGCCTCAGCGGAAACCGCCCTGGAAGCAGCGGTGGCGTGGCTCTGATGTTATACCGGGAGTTATGTCCATGATCCGGATAGATGGGCCGTGGTTCAAGGATGACTGTGGACGGACGCTGATCCTGCGTGGGGTGAACCTGGGCGGCAGCAGCAAGGTTCCCCGGCACCCCGATGGGGCGACCCACCGGCGCGAGGGGTTCTTTGACCATCGCGCGGTATCTTTTGTGGGACGGCCTTTTCCGCTGGAAGAGGCCGATGAGCACTTCTCCCGCCTGCGCCACTGGGGGCTGACCTTCCTGCGCCTGCTGGTCACCTGGGAAGCGGTGGAGCACGCCGGGCCGGGTCTCTATGATGAAGCATACCTGGACTATCTGTACGCCGTGGTCAAAAAGGCGGGCGAGCACGGCTTGGCCCTGTTCATCGATCCCCATCAGGACGTATGGAGCCGGTTTTGCGGCGGCGACGGCGCGCCCGGCTGGACGCTGGAAGCCGTCGGGTTCGACCTGACCCGCCTCCACGAGACGGGCGCGGCCATCGTCCACGCCCTGCACGGCGACCCCTTCCCGTCCATGATCTGGCCGACCAATGGCGGCAAGCTGGCGGCGGCGACCATGTTCAGCCTGTTCTTCGGCGGGAACGACTTTGCGCCGGAGACGCGCATTGATGGGGAGCCTGCCCAGGACTATCTACAGCGGCATTACCTGGGGGCCATGAAGCAGGTCGCCCTGCGCTTGCAGGGACTGGAGCATGTGGCGGGCTACGACACGATGAACGAGCCGCTCGCCGGTTATATCGGCTGGGAAGACCTGACCAGGCCGCGCACGCCCCTTGAACTGGGCCCGCTGCCCAGCCCGTATCAATCGATGCTGCTCGGCGCGGGTTTCCCCCAGGAAGTGGAGGTGTGGGAGCGCCGCCTGACCGGCCCCCGGATCGTCGAGCGCCGCCTGCTCAATCCGGCGGGCGCGTCCGCCTGGCGGGAAGGCTTCGACTGTGTGTGGAGGCAGAATGGGGTGTGGGAGATTGACTCAGCCGGTGAGCCTCACCTGCGACGACCGGACCATTTTTTGCAGGTTGGCGGGCGGCGGGTCAGCTTCTCCCAGGATTATTACCGCCCCTTCGCCAACCGCTACGCCGAGGCCATCCGTTCGGTTGACCCGGACGCGCTGATCTTCATCGAGACGGAGCCGGGCACCGAGCCGCCCCGCTGGGGTTCGGACGATGCGCCGCAGATCGTTTACGCCCCGCACTGGTACGATGGTTTTGTCCTGTTCATGAAACGCTTCAGCCCGGTCATTGCCGCTGACATGTTCACCGGACGGGTGATCTGGCTGCCGGGGCGGATTCGCCGGTCGTTCGCCCGCCAGCTTGAACAGTACAAACGCCAGGCAGCCGGGTTGCTGGGCGGCGGACCAACGCTGATCGGCGAGATCGGAATCGCTTACAACCTGAACGATCGGCAGGCGTATCAGACGGGAAACTTCAGCGCCCAGATCAGGGCGATGGACCGCAGCCTGCGGGCCATTGAAGACAATCTGTTGAGCTGCACCATCTGGAATTACACCGCCGATAATGACAACGCGCGGGGCGATCAGTGGAACGGCGAAGACCTCTCGATCTTCAGCCGCGATCAGCAGACCGATCCGGAAGATATCAACTCCGGCGGGCGGGCGTTGGAGGCGGTGGTTCGCCCCTACCCGCGAGCCACTGCCGGGGAGCCGCTCCGGCTGTCCTTTGACTATAAATCAGGCGCTTTTCTGTACGAATTCCGTCACCATCCGGCGGTGGAAGCGCCGACGGAGATCTTCGTGCCAGACTTCCAGTATCCCGGCGGCTATGACGTTCAGATTTCGGATGGCGAATACGCGCGCGACCGGGCGAACCAGACGCTTGTCTACCGCCATAGCCCGGAACAGGCCACACACACCATTCGGATCGGGCGGCGGTGACGGTGTGGACAGGGTTGATGATATCCTGCGGGGGGTGACATGCTGACCTTTGACCGGCCACCCTGGCATATGCGGCTGACCGGCGACTGGTATGTGCGTCCGGTCCCGTTCGAGTCCGATCATCTGCCGAACACGGTGATGTTCCAGGAGAACCTGGTCGTGCCGGAATGCGCGCACTTGCAGACCATTCTCTTTCCGGATCGGCCTTACTGGGGCGACCATCTGCGGGCCATCAACCACCAGACCTGGGTCTACCGCCGGACGTTTCAGGCCCCGGAGGTGCCGTACCGCCGGGCGCGGCTCCGTTTCGACGGCGTGGACTATTTTGCCTCCGTGTGGTTAAACGGACGGTTCATCGGCGAGCACGAGGGGGCGTTTGTCCCGTTCACGCTGGACATCACCGACGCCTACCGGCCCGGCGAAGCGAACACGCTGCTGGTGCGCGTCAGCTCGCCCTGGGACATGCCGAACCCGCGCGGCAATTACCCGGTTAACCATGTGATCCGGGGGATGGTCAAAGGGCTGTACGAACATGGCGAGGGGGTGATCCCGCCCCACGTCAATCCGCTGGGCATCTGGCGACCGGTCTGGCTGCTGCTGGACGACGGTCTGAGCCTGGACCGCGTGCGCATCCAGACGGAACTGGATGGGACGGTCCATCTGGAGTTCACGGCGACCAACGCCACTGGTGGGCGCTGGGCTGGGAGCCTGGCGGTGAATGTGGCCGCCGAGAATCACGATGGTCCCGGCATGACCGCTTCCCTGCTGCTGGCGCTGGAGCCGGGCACTCAGACGGTGACACACCGGCTGCGCGTGCCGGAGGCGCGGCTCTGGTGGCCCTGGGATCACGGGGAGCCGAATCTGTACCGGCTGACGGCCGTCCTGAGAGCCGAGGGCGAGGAGCCGCTGAGCACGTTAGACCAGACGTTCGGCATCCGTACTGTGCGGCTGGACCGCGCCCCCGACCGCTTCACCTTCTGGATCAACGAGCGGCCGGTTTTTGTGCGCGGCACCTCCTACATGCCGGGCGTTTATCTCTCGCAGCATGATCGGGATTCGCTGGAGCGGGATGTGTCCCTGGCTCGCCAGGCCAACCTGAACCTGCTGCGGGTGCACGTGCACGTTTCCCCGCCGGAGCTTTATGACCTCTGCAACCGCGCCGGGATGCTGATCTGGCAGGATTTTGAGCTGCACTGGGTGCACGATTCCTCGCCAGAGTTTGAGGCGCGCGCTCTGGCCTTGCAGCGGGATATGATCGACATGCTGGGCAATCATCCCAGCATCATCGCCTGGTCCTGCCACAACGAACCGACGATGCTCTATGCCCATCGCGACAACTACGAGCGCCATCCCGATCCGGCGCTCTACGCTGACGCGGTATCCCGCGACCCCACGCGCCCGGTATTCATTTGCTCCGGGCAGATGGAGAACGACTGGCAGCGCGCTGGCGACGCGCATACCTATTACGGCGCGCTGTGGACCCGCTGGTATACTGACGTGTACCGCCACCGCTTTCGCCTGAACACGGAGTTTGGCTTCGAAGCGCCCGCCGCCCTGGGGACGCTACAGAAGTTCCCGGATGCCTGGAAGCGCCTCCAGCACCTGGATGGACGGATCGAACGTCTGTGGGCTTACCAGGCCGCGCTGATCCAGTTCCATGTGGAGCACCTGCGTCGCACCCGGGCCGAGGGCTGTGCCGGGTATATCCACTTCTGGCTGGTGGACCTGGTGCCGCAGGTGGGATGTGGGGTGCTGGATTCTGAGCGGCTGCCCAAAGGGGGGTATGAAGCGCTCCGGCGGGCCTCCCAACCGCTGCTGGTCGCGCTGGAGCACGATGGCCGTCGCCCGCGGGCGCTGTGGGTCTTCAACGATACCCCGCAGGCTTACCCGGCGGCCCTCGTCTGCTGGCAGGTCTTTGACGGAGCGGGTCGGTTGCGGCTGGCAGGCGAACAGCCCGTTGACGTGGCGGCCAATGCCTCGCAGCGCGTGGCGGACGCCATGTGGAGCCTGTCGCCGGTCGATTGTGGCCGGGTGGAACTGGCGCTTTACGACTCGCAGCGCACCTTGCTGGCCCACAACACATACGAGCGGCCCTTGCAGCCGCTGGAGCGGCCCCGTGGTTATCCCTGGAAGTTCGATCCATACCTGGGCTTCAAGGTCTTTGACCGGCCCGACGCGCCCAGCCTGGCGGACCAGAGCCGCAATCCGTTTTTCAGGCTGGTGCCGCTGCCCATCCGGGAACGGCTGGCGGAGTGGGGTATGCGCCAGCAACTGCCGCCCTGGCTGCTATCAGTGGTAGCCAGGATGGCGCGGCCTTTTGTGCAGCGGTAGGGGCGTATCGCGTGATACGCCCCTGACAGGTCCCCGACGGACGTTTACTTGGCCGGCGTCAGCTCGCCATCTTTCACGGTTTCGATTTCCGAGGGGGCCGTGCCTTGGCCGCTGACCTCGGTGTGCCGCTGCGCCACGACGTAGGTGCCATAGAGCCGCCATTCGTCCATGCGGCAGGAGTGGATCAGTTTTCCATCCCAGACCGTCATATCCGGGCAGCTATCGCACATATCCTGCCGTCCGTCTGCCAGCAGGTCCGGAGCCTGGATGATGCCGATGCTCTGTGTGTAAATAGGTTGGAACAGGCGCTGCGGGTGGCGCAGGACATCCTTCCAGTAGTTGCGGTGGGTGCGCCCAAGGCCCGGCCGGTCGATCGCGCCCAGCAGCAGGGCGATCTTGGGCAGCTTGTGCAGGGTGGTGTAGGCCAGGTAGCGGCCCGTGAACAGGTGATAAAACGTCTGGACCAGCTCCATGCCCTTAGCGCCGATGGAGCCATACATCTGGCCCTTGGCCCCAAACTGCACGTTGAGCAGCCACTTGATGGCGTAGTGGGTCTGCGAACCGCCCAGGTAGGCCGAGGTCTCGTAGAAGGGGTTCGCTTCCTTGACCTTGGCGTACACGTCGTTGGACATGATCTGAATCTCCTCGTCGTCTTCGATGGTGTAGCCGAGATCGATATCGACGATGGGCTGCCCGTCGACGAAGTAGTCATAGGTGCCGTCCTGGGGAGCGCCCCGGAAGGTGATGAAGACCAGGCCATGAATCACGTCGATGTGCTCATTGGCCCACCGGACGAGGTAAGGCACCTTGTCGAGGTTGGTGGGGTAGATCGTCGCGCCCACGCTGACGAACAGGCCGCTGACATCGTTGATCATCCGGGCATATTCCAGCCGCAGTTCGCACAGTTCCTCTTCTGTGCGGCCCTTCCAGTGTGGGCGCTGCTGTTCGCTGTCGATGTGCAGGGTGAAGCCCAGGGTCCCGGCGCGCTTCAGCTCGAGGAGGAACGGCCTGTTGTCGGCGAGTTTGACGCCGTTGGTCAGGATCAGGGGTTTCATGCCCAGTTCACGGATGTAGGCGACAATCTCCAGGATGTCCGGGTGAATCAGGGGTTCGCCCCCGGCAATCGAGATATTGTCACAGTTGCGCCATTCTTTGAAGAAGCGAAGCTCTTCTTTGATCTGCTCCAACGGCTTGTGGCCGGTCAGGTTGCGCCGGTAGCAGCCCCGACAGTAAATGTTGCATTTATCAGTGATTTCCAGCCAGCCAATCGGATTATCATTCATCGACCAGGGCATCCGGTACATCTCTCGTTTGCGCGGCTTCATAAGCGACCTCCTGAGCAAGTCGTGCGGGATTGAGGCGTAATCATAGAATACAAACACTGGCTTTGTCAAAGAGTTGCTAAGCCTTGTATAATGAGATAATTTAGACATTAAAAATCATCTTGCGTGACTGGATGCCGGTTTCCCCGCTTGCTGGTATCATTGGAAGGCATTCTTGGGGAGGGTGCTTGCCATGACCACAACTGTCTCGGTGCGCCGCGTGTCATCGCCGGCGGATAAAAAGGCGTTTCTTCGGTTTCCGTGGCTGGTCTTTAAGGATGATCCCGATTGGGTGCCGCCGTTGGTTTCCCTGCGCCGGGAAAAGCTGGAGCCGGGCAAAAATCCGATGCTCAAGCACATGGATATCGAATACTTCATCGCCTGGCGCGGCGCGCAGCCGGTGGGGACCATCGCCGCGTTTATCAACCACCGCCACAACGAATTTCATCACGAGAACATCGGCTGGTTCGGCTTGTTTGATGTGCTGGAGGACCGGGAGGCGGCGCTGGCGCTGCTCCACACGGCTGAAGAATGGGTGCGCGCCAGGGGCAAAGACGGCATACGCGGCCCGGCCAGCTTCAACGACCTGGATGAATTTGGCCTGCAGGTGGATTATTTTGGCGACCCTCATGTGCTGCTGATGCCCTACAACCCGCCATACTACAAAACTTTCATCGAGGAGGCCGGTTACCGGGGCATCATGGATACTCTATCGTACCGCATTCATAAAGAGCGGTTGATGGGCGAAAATGTGCCGCCCAAGATTCGGCGCGTGCTGGGGAAACAGCAGGAGCGCCGCCAGATCACGATTCGACCGATCGACATGAAACACTTCGACCAGGAGCTGAAGATGCTGGCCGATATGTATCTGGGGGCGTGGAAGGATAACTGGGGTTTTGTGCCGCCCACCTTTGAGGAGATCAGCCACGTCATCGGCCAGATGAAGCTGTTCATCGAGCCGGAGATGGTTTTGATCGCCGAAATTGCGGGTAAGCCGGCGGGGTTCATCGCCCTGTTTGCCGATCTCAACCAGGCGATCAAATATGCCCACCCGCACCCCGACACGCCGGAATTCATCACACTGCTGCGCATCTTCTGGCACTGGAAGGTCCGGCGCAAGATCGACCGGGTGCGCGTGCCGTTCCTGGGGGTGCTGGAGGAATACCGGGGGATGGGCATTGATGCCATGTTGTATATGGCCGTGGTGGATGCCGCCGTGCCACGGGGATACACCCATGCTGACTTCGGCTGGATTCTGGATGACAACCAGGCGATGAACCAGATCGCCGACCTGATCAGCGCGGAAGTCTACAAGCGCTACCGCATCTATCACAAAGATTTCGCGGGCGTTGAATAAACGGGCTGGTGGTACTTTGGTAGGAGGCGCGTTTCAGTTAAGGTTCACTTGTTGTATAATCTGGGTAATAAGATAGCCATATGGATTTGTGAAGCCCATGGCCGATTTGTTTCCTGTCCAGCTCACTCAGGATACCCGGCCGGCGCGGTGGCACGAGTCTCAGCCGGAGGTTCGCGTGCAGCATACGGAATACAATCTCGATCTGTTGCAGCGCGAATTAACCCTATCCGGCCATCAGTACACCATCCAGCAGTCCGCGCCGCTGATCTTGCAGCGTTTTTTTACCGGTGAGATTGATCTGGATACGGAATTGGGCAAACGCTTCAACGGGGCCCCGTTGCTGTCCCAGATTCGTCTCAACCCGGCCAGGGCGGGGCATTCGCCACGCGGCACGGCGGCGATGGCCACCCAGGACGATTACGCGGCGCTGACGGTGGACGTGAACCGGATCAGCGGGGTGCTGGAACTCAGCTTCACGCTGGGGGCCATGCTGTCGCTGCGGTTTGAGCTGAGCAATCTGCCGGAGGTCGACCGCCATCGCTGGCTGGATTTGATGCGCCGGGAGCAGGGCATCGCCTTTCTGTGGAGCCGGGCGCGCTGGGAACGCGATTACCTGATCTTTGTGGTGCGCAAGTACAACATCCGCGCCTATGCCTTCTCGCCGCATGGGTACGAAGCCGCCGTGCGCCTGACGCCAGACGTGTTGACCGCCTTCCTGGACTGGCTGGAAGGCTACTGGTTCTGACGATTCCGGCTGTTTTCCCGCTAACATTAACCTGGGGACCATGGCTCCATCTGTTCCGACGGATGGGGCTTTTGATGTTCTGTGTTATCATCGGTGGGAAGGCTTGGGAGCGATCAGAGCGTATTCCGCGCGGCTGGGCCGGAAGACGGCTGGATGTTGGGGCGTCAGCACACTGAACCCTTTACTATCATGGCGCGCTGGCCGGCTGACGGCAAGGGGCGGAGGCGCTGAGGGCTGAAGTGCGCGTGCCACCACCACCCAGACACCTGTTTACGCTGGCCCGGACGCCTGTCCAGGCGGACATCAGCGCGCCGCTGCACGCGGCGGGGACGTTCGGCCTGTGCTGGCTGCTGGTGGCCGAGCGTTATCCTGAGCGCGCACGGATGGCGCGGTTGCCGCTCGCCGGTCTTGGGGCGCTGCTGCTGGGCGGGGCGAACCTGATTCACAGCCTGGGACACATCATAAGCGCCCGCGCCGCCCAGGCGCCGGTGGACGGGCTGCTGATCAACGCGGTTCAGTGGACCACCGTTTATCGTGACCACAGCATTCCGCCGGAGGCGCATATCGGGCGGGCCATTGGCGGCCCGCTGGCCAGCCTGGCCGCGCTGGTGGCCGCCCGCGCGATCCGTCCATTGATGCCGGCTGGCCCGTTGGGGCGCGATCTGCTGGATATCTTCCTGGCGGGGAACGCCCTCATCGGCGGGGCGGCCATGCTGCCGCTGACCTCATCTGATGGCGGTTCCCTGCTCAAGTGGTCGGTTTACGCCAGGACCGGGGATTTCGACCGGGCCAGGTGGGCCGTGCGGCGGGCAGGATTGGGGATGTCTGTGTTGCTGGGCGCGCTGGCAGCGATCGCAGGGCTGCTGTGCCGCCGGATGACCGGCATGGTCCTGGCGGCGTGCAGCCTGGTCAGTGCGCTGGAATCGCTGCGCCGTGACTGACGGGCGGCAGCGCGGTTCGCCGCGGTGAGGGGATAATGTTCACGCTGGTGCCACTGCTGGATGCTTCCGCCTCGCTGGATGCCTTATCCACGGGGCTGCTGGCTCACTTGCAGGCCAGCGGCATGCCCCTGCCGGAGGACGAGTGTTTCCTGGACTATATCACGGCGGCGGTCCGCTATGGCCGCACGCGGGCCTGGCTGGCCGTGCATGATGGGCAGGCGATTGGGGTGGTCGCCTGGCACCACGACAACCACATCGGCCATATCGCGCTGTTATATACGCTGCCCCAGGCCCCGGCGGCGGTCGCTCGTGAATTGCTGGCTCAGGCTATGGCGGCTTTACAGGAACAGGATGTCGCCGATGGAATTTATGCGGAGCTGCCGGATGCGCCGCTGGCTGTGCGCCAGGCATTGGACGAAGCGGGTTTTGTCGGCGCTGAGCGGCTGATCATGCGCGCTGAGCTGGCCGGCGAGTCGGTGCCAGTCGAGGTGCCGCCGGGTTACCGGCTGATCGGCTGGCAGGACGATTATTGCGATGCCGTGGCGGAGGTGATCTATCGGGCCAACGCCGGTACGCTGGACGCGCAGATCATCCCCGAACTGCGCACGCTGGCCTCCACGGCGCGCATCGTCTGGCAGACGCTGGACGGTCGGTATGGCCGATTTGACCGGAAGGCCAGTGGCCTGGCGCTGGCGGAGGGCGAAGGGGTGGTCGGCGTGACGTTGACCACGGGTCGGATCAGTGGGCAGGGTTTCACCGCGGAAATCTGCGTCCTGCCCGCCCATCGTCGGCGGGGGCTGGCACGGGCGTTGATGGGCCGCGCACATGCCATTTTTTATGCCGAAGGGCGGCGGGAGGCCATGCTTGGGGTCACCGAGGGTAATCCAGCCCGTCATCTCTACGAGAGTCTGGGGTATGTGCCTGTCGGGTCCGTGTGGACTTATGCCTGGCCAAAGCCGGACAGTTGGCTGGGTCGGGGGTGATCTTCGTCACTGATCGTCCGTCGCACTCGCCCCACGATTCGCTGATATGTTCCCCGACTGTTAGAATGGAGTGCCAAGTTTTGATGACAGGTGTTGCCGGTGCGGCATCTCTCGGATGCCCACGAACCCAGTTGACAACTGACCCACCGCTGGCCGATGGGAAGGGGGAACTACCGCCATGACTGAAAGACTTAAGAACGTCGCCGAGTCCGGCAAGGCGCAGGAAGCAGCAGCCGTTGCCAATGGTGCCGCCCCGATGGCGGATGTTTTTGCCAAAGCCTATGGGTTCACCCAGGCCAAAGAGGCCATGGAACTGGGGATATATCCTTATTTCCGCCCGTTCAGCGATACCGAAGGCCCGATCGCCTACTTCGAGGGCAAAGAGGTGGTGATGATCGGCTCCAACAATTACCTGGGGCTGACGACTCATCCCCGCCTGCGCGAGGCCGCCAAAGCCGCCATTGACCGTTATGGGACCAGCGTCACCGGGTCGCGGTTTCTCAATGGCACGCTGCAACTGCACCTGGACCTGGACCGCCGCCTGGCGGCGTTTGTCGGCAAAGAGGCGGCTCTGGTTTTCCCGACCGGCTACCAGACCAATGTCGGGACGATTTCAGCCGTTGTTGGCAAGGGCGACTTCGTCATCATCGATAAGGAAGATCACGCCAGCATCGTCGATGGGTGTTTTATGTCGCGGGGCGAAATGCGGCGGTTCAACCACAACGAGCC
>DAOTXK010000436.1:0-5945 GCA_034435395.1 Anaerolineae bacterium
GCGCCATTGTGGGCAGCGTCCAAAACGATCCAGGGCTGCTCCTCGATGATCTCGAAACGCCCCGGCCAGTTTACACGGGCCAGACCATCGGCCATGGCCTTGGCTGTAAGATCGATCCCGGCCTCCCGCGCCAGATCAAGAGTCGCCAACGCAACCGTACCATTGAGGGCCTGATGGCGTCCCGTCAGCGGCGTCCAGTAATCGCGCCACGGCTCTCCCGCCCGTCCCGCCCGAAAATGCTGGCCCCGCCGCGTCGTGTCCCCCGCCTGATACTGCCAGTCAGCACCGACCATCGTCAGCGGCGCGCCGCGTTCTCCGGCGATGCGCCTCAGCACCGCTTCCGCTTCCGGTTCCTGCGGCGCACTGACCACTGGAATCCCCGGTTTGATGATACCTGCCTTTTCAGTCGCGATCTGGGCCAGCGTGTTACCCAACAGATGGGTGTGGTCATAGCTCAGGCTGGTAATGACCGAGACCACCGGAGTCACCAGATTGGTTGCATCCAGCCGCCCGCCCAGACCGACTTCACACACCGCGGCATCGACCTCCTGCCGGGCAAAGTAGAGAAAAGCCAGCGCCGTCGTCAGCTCAAACCATGTCAGACCCGGAATCTGATCGGCCGCCGGCTTGATCTCAGCCGTAAGGGCCGTGAACGTTTCCCTGTCCATCATCTCTTCATTGATGCGGAAGCGCTCCTGAAACCACTGTAAATGCGGCGACGAATACAAACCGGCCCGCAGGCCCGCCGCCCGCAACGCGGCCTGGCAGAACGCCCCCACCGACCCTTTGCCTTTCGTACCGGCGATGTGCAGGACAGGATACCCTTCATGGGGATTGCCCAGCGCCTCCAACAACCGGTGCGGACGTTCCAGATTCATGACGCTGGGCGCATACCGCACCTGGGGACGCCGTTCATAGTCGATAAAACTGTACAGATAGTCGATGGCTTCCTCATAGGTCCAGATCATTACGGGGACAGCTCCATTGTGAAAAGGCGCGGCCAGCCCGCGCGCACGTCAGACTCCATACTACCGTCACCAGCGCGGCCAGACAAGTTATAAGCTCCCCAGTTCAGGCGTCAAATGCCACACCTCGGCACCCACCACTCACGACCAGGGACAGGCGCGCAGGGAGAACCGGTTAATAATCCTGTAATGATGTCAAAAAACAGGGAATAACCTGCCCGCGCCAGGGATGCTGCCGCCGGAGGCCGTCTGTGGGGATGTATCCCTCTCAGGAGGAGTCACGGCTCAGCAGCGCCTCGTCATCTTCGGTGAAAAAGAAGACGCGCAGGCGAAGACTGCCCAGGCGCAGTTCGCTGGCGTTCGCCAGGGCGTGCCGTTCGTGCGCGGTGAGCTTCGTTTCGTTCACCCAGGTCCCGTTGCTGCTGCCCAGGTCTTCGACAAAAAAACCGTCCGCCTCGCGGTGAATGGCCGCGTGCAGCCGGGAAACGCCCGCATCAAACGCGCCGTATCGATCCAGATCAACATGAGGCCGGGGCGTGCCGCTCCCACTGCGCCGCCCAATCGTGATGCGCTTGGGCACAACCACCGGAATCGGTTCCTCGTACCCGGCTACAAAAAACACCAGCGCGTCACGGCGGACCTCCGCCGGCATTGAGCGCAGCGTTTCCGTGCCGTCCAGCCGCTTGGTCTGGGCCGCGGGCTTCTTCGCTTCATACCAGTTGACCAGTGAAGAGACCGCGCGCACCAGTTCGTTCATGCTCACCGGCTTCCCCAGGAAAACATCCGCCCCTGCCTCCATCGCCTGAGAAATGCTGGCCTGGGTCACCGCCGCGCTGACCACGATGATGGGGATATCCTGCTGGTCGATGTCTCGCCGCACGTATCGACAGAGTTCCAGCCCGTGAACGTCCGGCAGCATAAGGTCCAGAATCACCGCGCTCGGATGCTCGGTATTTAACGCCCGGATGGCGCTCACCACTTCGCGACAGGTATAGGTGGTGAATCCGGCGCGCTCCATGATGAGCTTAAATATTTTGGCGGTTTCCGGCTCATCCTCCACAATCAACACCGTCTGGCCATGACCGGACCCCGGCTCCTCGGCAATCGCCACTCCCGGTTGCCGGTGCACCACACTCCCATACTTTGGAGAGGCAATGACGTTCACCTGGAGACTGAGCACGCCCAGTTGCAGGTCGTCGCCGTGATCCAGGCGATGGGATTGATTCGCTTCCAGGCGCTCCCCGTTCAGCAGGGTCGGCTTGCCGCTGCCAAGATCGATCACCCGAAGATGATCTTCTTCGGTATAGATGGCTACATGCTCCACGGCCACGCCGAGTTCCATAGCCCCCCAGGGACTCAGGTCCAGATCAGGAGCAATGCCATGCTCCTTGTCCGACCGCCCCAGGACAGCCCGGTCCTTCACCGTAAGCTTGGCCACGCTTGCGGCACTCGGAATCTTAAACTCGACCACCCAGGGAAAGCCCGAGTCTTCGCTCATGTCCTATTCATCCCACCTGCCATCGACCGTCATCAAGTGAGTTGTTGACATGTCAAGCGGGTCCCTGATCCCTCCGCCGGATCAGGCTCAGCCAGGCATCGGGCCTGGCCATAACCGTCAACGAAGCCCGCGCCATCGTCACGACCGGTCCGTGCTTGGCGCTTAACCACAGCATACCACATATACTATTTTGAAGCATCTGGATTATGACCAAACCAGGCGTCGTGACCCGATCGCCCTGCGCCTGCGTCGAGGCCTCGCCAGCGTCGAGGAAATTCCACGCGCCCTCAGCCCCAAGAACCGGTAGAGCGCGGCACCAGGGCAACGCTGGTGGCCAGGGACCACGCCACCGCCGAGCTGACCGCTGGCAGGAGAACAGACCGCGGCCAGACCTGACTTGCAAGATTAGTCGACAGGAACCTTCGGTCCCGCCCCCCTGACGGCCGGGGACATCTCGGCTGCAAAAGCCGCGGAGTTCTGGTGAAACAGCCTGGCCAGGTGAGCGGCCTGCCGGTCATAGGCTTCCGGATCGGCCCAGCCATCCCGTGGGGTGAGCAGGCCGTCCGGCACGCCCGGCACATGAGTCGGCACATGGACACCAAACACCGGGTCAGGCCGGGTGGGCACGCCATCAAGTTCGCCTTTTAAGATGGCCCGCACCATTGCCCGCGTGTACTTCAGTTCTATGCGGTGGCCTGTGCCGTAGGGGCCACCCGTCCAGCCTGTGTTAACCAGCCAGACCTGAGCCTGGTGTCTGTCAAGGCGTTCGGCCAGCATTTTGGCATACACGTTCGGATGGTGAACCATGAACGGCGCACCAAAGCAGGCGCTAAAGGTCGCCTGTGGCTCCGTCACGCCTTTTTCGGTCCCCGCGACCCTGGCCGTATAGCCGGCAATGAAGTGATATTGCGCCTGCTCCGGGGTGAGCCTGCTGACTGGCGGCAGCACGCCAAAGGCGTCCGCTGTCAGGAAGATAATATGTTTGGGATGACCGCATACTCCGCGACGACTGGCGTTGGGGATATGGGAAATCGGGTATGAGGCACGGGTATTCTCCGTATGGGTATCGTCGTTCAGGTCAATGCGCCGGGTTTCGGAGTCCATGACCACGTTCTCTAGAATGGTGCCAAACCGCCGCGTGGTCTCATAAATCTCCGGCTCTCCTTCCTGGCTCAGGCGAATGACCTTGGCATAACAACCGCCCTCAAAGTTGAAGACTCCCCGGTCGCTCCACCCATGCTCATCATCGCCAACCAGCGTGCGGGTGCTGTCGGCGGAGAGGGTGGTCTTGCCCGTGCCAGACAGGCCGAAGAAAATGGCCGCGTCATCCTCATCCTTCCCATAGTTCGCCGAACAGTGCATGGGCAGGACCCCCTGCCGCGGCAGGATATAGTTCAACACGCTGAAAATCGATTTTTTGATCTCGCCAGCATAGCTCGTCCCACCAATCAGAATCAGCCGCTCCGCGAAGTTGATCAGGATGAAGGCCGAGGAATTGACCCCGTCCAACTGCGGCAGGGCATGGAAACTGGGCGCGTCAATCACCGTGAAGGCCGGCACATGATGTTCCAACTCCTCCCTGCTGGGGCGTATGAACATGTTCAGCGCGAACAGGTTGTGCCAGGCCATCTCAGTGATTACCCGAATCGGCACCCGGTACTCGGGGTCCGCCCCCACAAAACAATCGCGCACGAATACAGCGCGGTTCTGGAAATAGGCCAGCAGACGTTGTTTAAGGCCCAAGAACCGGGCCGCCTCAATGGGGCGATTGACATCCCCCCACCAGATATCGCCCTCGCTGGACGGTTCGCGCACGATGAACTTATCGCGGGGAGAACGCCCGGTATGTTGACCTGTGCGAATGACTACCGGCCCCAGATGGGCGAGGGAACCTTCGCGGAAACGGACAATTTGCTCGTAGAGCGCCGGCGTCGAGAGATTCCAGTATTCACGGTCCAGGTTCTCAAAGCCGTGGTTCTCCAGCCCATAATAACTTCGGGTGGTCATGCCTCCTCCGCCGTTATAACACCCGGCCAGCCTTTACTTTCAAAAAAAAATAGCGGGGGAGTCGCCGGTCAACTCCCCTGTCATCTCACCTATTCGGTCGAACTGACGATCTTCGTCACGGCGTGGGCAGCTGCCAGGCGCGCGATCGGCACGCGGTATGGCGAGCAGCTCACATAGTTCAGACCAGCGCGGTGGCAGAACTCGATGCTGGCCGGGTCGCCGCCATGCTCGCCGCAGATACCGACCTCCAGGTCAGGGCGGGTCCGGCGACCCTTCTCAACCCCCATAAAGATCAACTGCCCCACCCCGGCCTCGTCGAGCGTCTGGAAGGGGTTCTGAGGCAGGATGTTGAGGTCGCCTTCATCTGCGTACCGCAGCAGGAACTTGCGCTCGGCATCATCACGGCTGATGCCGAAGGTCATCTGGGTCAGGTCGTTGGTGCCGAAGCTGAAGAACTGAGCCACCTCCGCGATCTCGTCAGCGGTCAGCGCCGCGCGCGGGACTTCGATCATCGTGCCGAACTTGTACTCAACCCGGATGCCTTTCTCCTTCATGACCTGCTCGGCCACTTCCACAAGCAGCGGCTGGATATGCTTGAGCTCGTTGACGTGGCTGGTCAGCGGGATCATGACCTCAGGCTTGACGACCACCCCTTCTTTGGCGGCATCACAGGCTGCCTCAAAAATGGCGCGGACCTGCATCTTGTTCAGGCTGGGCATGGTGATGCCCAAACGACAGCCGCGCAGGCCCAGCATCGGGTTAAACTCGTGCATGTCGCGCACGGCCGCCAGCAGTTTCTCCTTGGCCGGATCGCTCTTGCCCTGCGCTTTAAGCGTGGCCACTTCCTCGATCAGTTCTTCCAGCGAGGGCAGGAACTCATGCAATGGCGGGTCCAGCAGGCGGATGATCACCGGCAGGCCATCCATCACCTTAAATATCCCATAGAAGTCCTCGCGTTGCAGCGGCAGGAGCACGTTGTCCAGCACGCGGTTGAACTCCTCCTCGGTCTCCGCCAGGATGGCCTCCTGGAACTTCTCCGTGCGGTCGCCGAGGAACATATGCTCGGTCCGGCACAGGCCGATCCCCTGCGCGCCGTAGCTGCGGGCGCGGGCCGCCTGCTCCGGATCGTCGGCGTTGGCCCACACCTGGAGCTTCCGGATGCCGTCGGCCCATTCCAGGATGGTTTGCAGCTCAGGCTGATCATCGAAGGACGGGGCGACGGTGGGCAGCGCGCCTTTGAAGACTTCGCCGGTCGCGCCATTCAGCGAGATGGTGTCGCCCTCCTTGATCACCTGGCCGTCCACCGTGAACTGCTTCTTGTGCAGGTCGATTTTGATGTCCTCGGCGCCGGCCACGCAGGGCTTGCCCAGCTGGCGGGCTACCACGGCAGCGTGGCTGGTCGCCCCGCCATGCTGGGTCAGGATTCCCTTAGCCGCGATCATGCCATGCACATCGTCGGGCGTGGTCTCCGGACG
>DAOTXK010000437.1:0-6615 GCA_034435395.1 Anaerolineae bacterium
ATCTGGGCCTGGAACCCCGCCGCGTGGAAGACCTGGTTGAGCGAATGACGCGCGCCGGGCAGCGGACGGGCACGGAGCGGCTGGACCTCTCGCCGGGCACCAAGAAGGTGCTGGAGCTGGCCGTGGACGAAGCCCGCCGCCTGGGGCATCACTATATCGGGACCGAGCACCTGCTGCTGGGCCTCGTCCGCCAGCCGGAGGGGGTGGCCATCGACGTGCTCAAGCGTCTCGGCATCAGCCCGGAAGAAATCAAGCGGCATACCCGGCGGGTGTTGCAGGAAAGCCCCACCACCACCTCCAGCAGCCGCCGGGAAAACGCCCGCCCTGAACCCCGCAACCGCATCGGGCGCGGCGAGACCAAAACCCCGCTGGTGGACCAGCTGGCGACTGATCTGACGGAAAAGGCGCGCAATGGCGAGCTGGACCCGGTCATCGGGCGGGAAACGGAAATCGAGCGCGTGATCCAGATCCTCAGCCGCCGCAACAAAAACAATCCGGCCCTCATCGGCGAGCCGGGCGTCGGCAAGACCGCCATCGTCGAAGGGCTGGCCCAGCGTATTGTGCGAGGGGAGACTCCTCGCTCCCTGCAGGGCAAGCGCGTCTTGCAGCTGGATGTGGGCAGCCTGGTGGCCGGGACGATGTACCGGGGCCAGTTTGAGGAGCGGCTCAAGCGGGTGATCGAGGAGCTGAAGTCGTCGGACAGCATCCTGTTTATCGACGAGGTACATATGCTGGTGGGCGCCGGGTCGGCGGGCAGCAGCGTCGACGCGGCCAATATCCTGAAACCGGCTCTGGCTCGCGGGGAGCTACAATGCATCGGGGCGACCACCTTCGACGAATACCGGAAGCACATCGAAAGCGACGCCGCGCTGGAACGGCGCTTCCAGCCGGTGCATGTCGACGAGCCGACCATCGAAGAGACGATCCAGATTTTGCAGGGCATACGGCCCAACTTTGAGGAGCACCACAACCTGGAGATCACCAACGAGGCCATCGATGCCGCCGCCGTGCTCAGCGCCCGGTACGTCACCGACCGTTTTATGCCGGACAAGGCCATTGATCTCGTTGACGAGGGCGCGGCCCGGGTGCGCATGTACAAAAGCCCGGAGTCCATGCGCGTGCGTAATCTGGAAGCCCAGTTGGAACAACTCCGCGAAGACCTGCAATACAGCGAGGACTTCACGGAAGAAGAACTGGAGGAAAAACGGCGGGAAATCGCCGAACTGGAAGAGCGCCTGAGCGTGTTTCGCGCCCACTGGAACCCCGAAACCAACCGGGCCATGCTCAATGCTGAAGATGTGGCCGAAGTCGTCTCCATGCTGACCGGTATCCCGGTCACGCAGATCGCCAGCGAAGAGAGCGCCCGCCTGCTCCACATGGAGGAAGCGCTGCGCGCCCGGATTGTCGGCCAGGACGAGGCGATTGAGACCATCAGCAAAGCGGTGCGCCGCGCCCGCGCGGGCCTTAAGGACCCCCGCCGCCCTATCGGCTCGTTCATCTTCCTGGGGCCGACCGGGGTGGGCAAAACCGAGCTGACCAAGGCGCTGGCCGAGTTCCTGTTTGGCAGCGAGGACGCCCTCATCCAGCTCGACATGAGCGAGTTCATGGAGCGGCACAACGTCGCCCGGCTGGTCGGCGCGCCGCCCGGCTACGTGGGGTACGAAGAGGCCGGGCAGCTCACCGAGGCCATCCGCCGCCGTCCTTACAGCATCGTGGTGTTCGACGAGATCGAAAAGGCCCATCCGGAAGCCTTTAACATGCTCCTCCAGATCATGGAGGAAGGGCATCTCAGCGATGCGCGCGGGCGCACGGTGGACTTCCGCAATGCCATCATCATCATGACCAGCAACATCGGCGCGGAGACGATCAAGAAGGGGCCGTCGTTGGGCTTCGGCGTGCCCCGGGAACAGAAGGCCGATGAGGAGAACAGTTACCAGGAAATGCGCAAGGTGCTGATGGATCAGCTCCGTCGCGCCTTCCGCCCGGAGTTCATCAACCGCCTGGACGGGGTTATCGTCTTCCGGGCGCTGACCCAGGAGGACATCACCCGCATCGTGGACCTGCGCCTGGATGAAGTGCGCGAGCGGGTGCTGGAGCATGCGCTGTTGCTGGATGTGACGCCTGCTGCCAGGGCTTTTCTGGCCGAGAAGGGCTACGACGCCGAGTACGGGGCGCGCCCCCTGCGGCGGGTCATCACCAATCTGGTCGAGGATCGGCTGTCGGATGGCATCCTGGCCGGGGAATACCCGCTGGGCTCAACGGTGCAGATCGACTACGACGCCCAGGCGGGGGAGTTGACGTTCAAGGCAGTGGAGAGCGAGCCGGAGCCTTCTCCGTAAGATGGTGATCGTCGCCCTGGCCGGGTGCTGCTTGCCGCCACGAACATCTACCGGACGCACCACATCGGTGCGTCTTTTATTCATTGGGGCCGGGCGGCCGCTCAGGTTTGCCGCCCAGCGGCCAGCGGTGGGTGAAAATAGCTGGGGAGTCTGATTTCGGCTAAAATACGGCATCACGATCGGCGCTTGTCTGGCATCACGGGATGAATCAGCGTGCAATTCTACTGGAGGCGACTTGATGGCCATCAAGCCATCTATCGCTATCAGTCGCAAATCGGCAGGGTGCCGCCTGATCCGTCGTCGATTCCCATCTTATTCCTGCTATCGCCCCCCCCAGACATGGGGAATCCGCTGGCCGGGATGTTCCGGGCCGATGGCTTCACCGAGATTTATGCCTACCCGGTGACGGATGTCAGCAATGAAGCGGCGCTGGAGCTGGCCGACAGTGTCGAGCAACTGATGGCGATGTATCATCCGCACCAGGCGCGCCTGATTCTGGTGGGCTGCGCCAGGGGAGGGATACTGGGGCGGCGCTATGTCATGCTGGGCGGGTACGAGCGGGTGGCCTTCCTGTTTACGATGGGCAGTTCGCATCGTTACAGCCAGCTCGCCTATCTGCGGGGCACGATCTTTGAGCCGCGCGACGGCGCGGATGAGCCGCCACCCGTGGCGGCACCGGCGCTGGATAAGACCATTCAGGTGAACATCTACAGCGAGCTGTCAGCGGAAGGGGCGGACCGCGTGGGGTACGGGGCGCACCTGCCGGACGCGGCCAACATGGCCCTGCCGGTAGGGGCAGAGGCGCTGTGCCGGGATGTGCTGACCTACCATGCCATACGGCAGTATTTGCAGGGCGCGCTGTGGGTGGTGACCGTTCGCCTGCAAAGCCTGGAGATGCAGGGCCCCCCCCAGGAGACGATCACCGGCCCGTTCTGTTTTGAGGTGAACGGCTGGCGCGCGCCCTTTGACGGCGTGTTCCGCGTGCCGACCGGCCAGCGGTTTGAGTTTGATCCGGCGCGTACCTTGCTGGGGACCATCATCTTCCCGCTGACCCAGATGGGGCGGGCGGTGGATATCGACTTCCGGCTGAAGGATTTGTCGCCGCCCAGCAGCCGGCGGCGCAAGCGCTTTACCTCCTTACATACCCCATTGCGCGAGGGGGTGGTTAGCGAGCACCGGCTGCAGGACAGCCTGGGTTCTGAGGTCGGCATCCAGGTCTGTTGCGACCGTCCGGTTCCCTTGTTAAAAGACCAGCCATGATGGACGAGCTTGAAGCGTTGGTCAGCCATCTCTATATCGTGGGGGGCCGCCCCATCAGCGCCCCGCCGCCGGGGGCGCTGGTGCAGTTGGCCCCCCGGCGCGCCCCACGGGGCCGCGAGCGAGATGCGTTTTTCGCGCTTGTCCTGCCGTCGGCGCAGGCCCCGGCCACTGCCGTCTTTTATGAGCGGATGGCCCAGCTGGCGGCTGATCGGTACTTCGCCAGCGCTGGCGGGGTGACGGCTGGTTTGCGGGAAGTGCTGATGTCCATCAACCGGGACCTTTACCAGCACAACCAGCAACATCCTAACCGCCCTTTCTACGCGGATATGGTATGCCTGGTCCTGCGCCAGCGCGACCTCTACATCGCCCGGTCGGATGGTGGGCTGGCGTTGTTGTGGCAGGAAGGGGCTTTGGAGACGTGCCCCTATGATCTGCAGGACCCGGACCTGATCAACGGGCAGCCGCTGGGTTACGGGCCGGAGCCTGAGATCAAGCTGGCGCATTACCAGGGCGGGCCGGGGGACCTGGTCGCTTTGAGCAGCGCCAGCCTGGTCGAAATCCCGGTGGCGGCGCTGACCTCGGCTGGGGTCAGGGGGGATGTGCAGGCCACGGTGGAGCGGCTGAAACGGCACAATCTGGCGACGGCCACCGCGCTTGTCCTGCAACTGATCCCGCCGGACATGCCCGACTCGGCCCTGATGGCGGAAGGGCGGGCGGATCAGCCAGCCAGGCCGACCGTCACGCCTGATGAAACCGGGCGGGCGGAAGCCGGTCGACCGGTCGCCCCGCCAGCCCTGTCCACCGCTGGCCCCCGGCCAGGATTCAGTGAGTCGGCGGCGAAAGCAGCCCCCGCTGTCGAGGCCGCGCCTGGCGGGCGGTTCTGGCGACGCGGGGGGCGGGCCGATGCCGCCGGGCAGCGGGCCGCTCCTCCTGGGACTGCCGCTCAGCCGGGCAGGTCACTGGCCTCCCGCCTCCGGGCGTTGGCGCGGGGCGGTAAATCGGGACAGCCGTCGTTCAGCCAGACGGCCTCGGCTGCCGGTCCGAAAGTGGCCGAGCTGCGGGTGAGGAGCCGGAGCGCCGTGTTGCGACTGGGCGAGCGCCTTTTGCTGCTGCTGCGGCGCGGCCTGCTGCGGCTGTCGGCCTTTTCGGGATCGCTCCGCCGCCTGCTGGACAAGGTGTTGCCGGAGCCGGAACCCGGCAAGCCGCCGTCCCTGCCCACGCCCATCGCTGCCGGCGCGGCCATGTTGATCCCGCTGGCGGTGGTGCTGCTGGTGGTGGCTCTGGCGTTGAGCACCCGCGACGAAACCGCCTTTGAGCGCTGTCTTTCCCAGGCCCAGGAAGCAGCAGGCGCGGCGCGCCTGATCAATCAGAACAGTCCCGAACGGGCGCAGCAGGCATGGTTCGACGTGATGGAAGTGGTCAACCAGTGTATGCCGCGCCGCCCGGAAGACCCGGCGCTCCAGGCCCTCTACCAGGAGGCCCAGAGCCGGCTGGACGAGTTCGCGGGCGTTTCCCGCTGCCCGATGACGCCGCTCCGCCGTTACGAGCCGGGGACGCGCCACCTGCGGGGGCCGGTGCTGCAAGGCGGGGTTAATCTGTATGTGCTGGACACCGTGCGCAGCACCATCTACCAGGAGACGCTCAACAGCGTGGGCAACGCCCTGGTCCGCGACAGTGCGATCATCGTGCAGGATGGCTCGGCCATCGGGCAGTTTGTCATCCGCGATCTGGTGGATATCGCCTGGCTGACGGAGGGGGGCGTGGCCCGGCGCAGCGCCCTGGTCGCCCTGGATAAAAACGGCGTGCTACTCTCCTATTCGCCGACCTTCCCCCCGGCTACGGCGCAGGCCCTGGTCGGCGCGGATCGCTGGGTCAACCCGGTTGCCATTGATACCTGGCAGGGGCGGCTCTACATCCTGGACTCAGGGGCCAACCAGATATGGCGCTACCAGCCGTCCGGCGGTGAGTATCCCGGCGGGCCGGAGGAGTATTTCGTTGGCAATGCGCGCCCGGACCTGTCCAGCGCGGTCGATTTTGCCATCGACCAGACGGGCAACGTGTATGTGCTGCTCAGCGACGGCTCTATCCTCAAGTATTACGCCGGGGAGCAACAATTTTTCCAGTTCGCCAATCTGCCCAGTGGCGGTGTGGGTCGCCTGGGCAGCGCCAACGCCATGCACCTGGACATCGGATTGATCTCGCCTGGCTTCTACGTGATGGATGCCGCCCACCAGATTTTTTATGAAACCACCCTCGGGGGCACATTCATCCGCAGTTATCGCGCGCCGGCTGGCACCAGCTTCCGCGATCTGAGTGGCATCACGGTTGACGATTCCGCGACCAACATGTACGTGCTGGCACGGGACACGCTCTACCACATCCAGAAATGCGACTGAGCTTCCCCCTGGCAGAGGCTTGAAGGAAGATGCCCGTACCCTTGGTCTGGCAGGTGCTGCTGGCGCTGTGGTACATCCTGACGGGCTTGTTTATCGGGGCGGTGCTGCCCCCGCCCGTCAGGTGGGTGCTGGTGGTGGTGCTGGGAGGGGTCAGCGGCTATTACGGGGCCATCCTGGGGGGACGCATCAAAGAGCCAATGATGGCCCACTTCCGTCACTACGGCGAGGAGCGCCGCCTGTATCCGCTGCCGAGCTTCTTGCTGTTTGGCGGGCTTTGCGGCCTGCTGTTGGCGTATCTGATCCCCATTCCCCTGCTCAGGGAGACAGTGGCGGTGGTGGGGGTGCTGGCGATCGCCGGCAAGGTCGTCGTGGAACGATCGCCCTGGTTGCGGGAGGCACTGCCGCGCTGGTATTGTTACATGCTGCGGGATATGACGCGCCAGGAGCGGCGAGCCATTGCCTATGCCTGGCTGCGCCTGCCCTGGAAGACCCGCCTGCGGCTCAATGGCGACCCGTATGCCTTCCAGATTTTCCTTGATGAAATTCGTATGACCGTGATCTACGGCGCGCGCGATGCCGATGATCCCTGGTTGATATGGAGCTGATCGTCGGGGTTATGT
>DAOTXK010000438.1:0-8548 GCA_034435395.1 Anaerolineae bacterium
GTCCAACGGCGAGCCGCCAGCGAGCGCCGTGCGCAGCGCCTCCACCGAATAAGTCAGCGGCAAAAGCCGGGCAATAATCTGCAGGCCAGGGGGCAACGAAGCCACCGGCACAAAGATTCCGCCCAGGAACATCATCGGGAAGCGGATGAAGTTGGCCAGCGTCTGCGCCTCGAAGACCTCCCGCACGGCAACGGAGACAAACGCGCCCAGCGCCGAAAACGCCGTGGCCGAGAGCAGCAGCGCGAACAACAACAGCCACCAGTTGATGCCGCCTGCACCAAATATGACTAACGCCATCGCCAGCACAATAAGGGTCACCGTCAGCCCGAAGACCATGCCCCCCAAAAGCTTGCCGGCGAGCAACGCGGGCAGGCGGATCGGCGCCAGCAGCAGGCGCTCCAGCGAGCCGATCCGCCGCTCGAAGACGATGACGATGGCTTCCATCGAACTGGTGCCGAACAAGATCGTCAGTGCCAGCAGTCCTGGCACAAGCCCCTGCAGATCGCCCGGATTGCGGATGGCGAAGGCCAGGATGAAGGCAAACGGAAACAGAACGCCCCAACTGATGTTGGGCGGCTTAAAATAGTAAGCGCGCAGGTCCTTCAAGCCAATGTAGAACATGCCGCGCAGATCATCGGCCAGCATTGCCACGCCCCCTGCCATCTTTTTCGATCAGCATTGTCTCGGCGCTCAGCCCGGTGAGTCGCACAAATACGTCTTCCAACGTCGGACGGACGGTGTTCACCGCCACCACTGACCGCTCATCCGTTTGTGCCAGCGCGGTGCGGACCGCGTCGGCCACGTCCTTGCCCCTGACACGCCTGGTCTCCAGGCGGCCATCGGCCCCGGCCAGGGTCACTTCGACGACCGGTGTTTGCGGCACAGTGGATTTCAGCCCGGTTACGGTATCCTGAGCCACGATGCGTCCGTTGACAATCATCGCGACGCGGTCACACAGGCGTTCAGCCTCTTCCAGGTAGTGGGTGGTCAGGAAGATCGTGATTCCTTCGGCGCGCAGCTCGCCGATCATGGCCCGCAGGTGGCGCGCGCTCATCACGTCCAGCCCGGTTGTCGGCTCGTCCAGGAAGAGCAGGGCGGGTCGGTGGGCCAGCGCGGCGGCAATCGTCAGCGCCCGCTTCATACCGCGCGACAACCGGGCGAAGGGTGTATCCCGTTTTTCGCCCAGCCGGAAGCGGTCCAGCAACTCCTCAGCCCGTGCTTTTCGTTCGGCGCGCGGCACGCCGTAGAGCTGCATGGCAAAGATCAGGTTCTCGAAAGCTGACAGTTCATCGTAGAGGTTGGAGGCTTCCGGCACGACGCCCACGTGTTTTTTGATGCCGGTTATATCGGTGAGCAGGTTCAGACCCAGCACGCGGGCGCTGCCCGCAGTGGGGCGGGTGAGGCCGGTCAACATGCGGATGGTGGTCGTCTTGCCTGCCCCGTTCGGTCCCAGAAAGCCAAAGACCTCACCGCTGCGCACGGCCAGGTCGATCCCATCGACCGCGCACACGGGAGGTTTCCCCCTTGCAGTTGGGTAAAGCTTGGTCAATCCAGCGGTCTCAATGATGACGCTCATAAATCATTCTCCACAGCAGGTCCCGCTCTGGCCGGCGTAAGGCCGTCCGCACAAAATACTCGATCCCGAAGAACTGCCGCTGTTCCTCAACGGAAGCCCGCATCAGCGGCGACGCGCTTAGCTGGGTGGCGTGGCAATGGATGGCGGCGCGTTTGCTCTCCCACACCGGCGTGATGTCTACAGCCAGGGTGATCGCTTCGTCAGGCACGGGCTGCATTCCCTTCAGGCCGAAGTGCTCCGCCACGCTTTGGGGCAGCGCCAGGGTATAGCATGCCGCAACCACATCGGCGCGCGTGAAGGCTGTTGCCGCACAGCGCCCAATGGCGATATGGTCGGGGTGGCCCGATAACCCATCCGGGCCAAAGGTGAGCATGACATGCGGGCGCAGCTGGCGGGTGGCGTCAAGAATGCGTGCCACAAGCTCGCCGGAGTCGACTTCGCTCAGGTGTCCATCCTGGTAGCCCCACAGATAGGGTGGCTCGATGCCCAGCGCATCGCAGGCGCAGCGCAGCTCTTTCTCGCGCCGGGCGGGAAGTTCACCAGGGCTGCACAGCGGCGGGTCGCCACACGAGCCGTTTTCACCACGGGTGGCCGTCACGACCTGGACCTGAACCCCCTGACGCGACAGCAGGGCCAGCGTTCCCCCGCAGCGGAAGGTTTCGTCGTCTGGATGGGCGAAGACGGCCAGCAGCCGCCACCGAGCCAGTTTCATCTCTTCACACCTGCCAAACGCTCATGAAACCATAACCGCAGGCCCAGCCTGCCAACCTGTGCGAGTGGCGTAAAGACCGCCGATGGTCACAGGTTCCCCTCTCGCATTCGGTTTTCTGAATGCGTCAGGGTATTTAAATGCCTCGACAAGCATGAGGCAGCAAGTTGTCCGGCGGACGGCTCCCTGGGCATTCGCCGGCCAGGTCAGGCGTATGACATATCCTCCACAGGGGCGCAGCGTGGGCAGGGACAGTTGTCAAGCGGCAATGGCGCGCCGCCACTTGTGGGGCCCAGCGCGGCCTCCAGCAGTTTAAGGAGCTTATCATCGACAATCCAGTAAAAAACCTGCCGTCCATCCTTCCGCGAATCGATCAGGCCCATTTCACGCAAGATCATCAACTGCTGGGAAACGTAGGCCTGACGCTTGCCTGTGTCCGTCTCCATATGGCACACACAGGCTTCTCCCCGTCGTAACATGTCGAGAATTCTCAGCCGGACCGGGTGTGCCAGCGCTTTAAAATACATCGCGTGCGCCTGGTAAGTGTCCATAGCCCTTCCATTCGATTTTCAGAATGTAATATAGTTGCCATTCCAGCCGGCGAACACCGCACAATGTCACTGATTCCACATGATATTCGCTGCGAAAAGCCACCACCCCTCAACTGGATGGCCTTCTCAGGGGGCAAAACCGACTTTTATCATGATGATGGATGTCATCCTCACTACCCGATGATTGGCACTGAATACGGAGTGTTGCGTGACGTATGATACATTCAATGTAATGAATGTGCGTTTTTGGCGGAACGTCTGTCGGTGGTGGGAAAGAAAATCTGAGTGTAGCGATAATAACGTGCGGCACAGCGGCAAAACCATGCGGCTAACCGGGAGGGTGCGTCGCTGCGCGCACATGCCGCGCGCACCGTTCGGCGCACGAATACAGCTTGATAGCCAACTCCGTTATCGGAGACTGTGGATGGAGAGGAAGTCAGATGAGTGGGATGCCATTTGGCGGCGGTTGTTGCCCATCTGGCGATGGTGAGGTGACCTATCTCAAGATCGGGGCGCGTGGCATCGTCATCGGGATGGCGGGCCTGGAGAAGGTATTCCAGCAGCTGTACAGCCTGGATCGCCACCCCGACGAGGCGACAGACGCCGAACTGGTCGAGATGGCGCGAAAGTTTAATTACATCCCCAACCGTGCCGCTATCGAAGCTGATTATGCGGCTGCGTTGCGCGAGGCGTATATTCGCTTCTATGGCCGACAGCTTGTGAGGCGTAATTAAGACGCGCTGCGAACCCCTGGCAGGTTACTGCCGGTCGTTTGCAGGTCGCTGAACCGCTGGCTGGCGAGCTGGCGCAGGGAAGTTGAAGAGGGCCTAAGATGCCGATCTATACCTACATTTGCGAAGCGTGTGACACCCGGTTTGAGGCTTTCGCCTCGATCAAGAAAAAAGAGTCCGGTTGGCAGCCCCAGTGTCCCCGGTGTGGCAGCCCGCAATCGCGGCAGGTGTTCACGGCGGTGTCGGTGATCGCCAGTCCGCGCGCGGCTTCACCCGCCGGGGGATGCTGTTCGCCCAGGCGACAGTGAGGACGAGTCCATTGGCACCAGTGCCTGGTAGGGATTCTTCCAGGTAAGCCATGGTTTAAGGAACTGGCGATGGAGTGCCAATACGAAAACCAGACGAAGCTATTCAAAGCGCTGGCTCATCCGGTCAGGCTGCAAATCCTGGAAATTCTGAGCAACGAGCCTGCCTGCGTGTGTGATCTGGTGCAACAAACCGGTTGTCGCCAGCCTTATGTGTCTCAGCAGTTGATCGTTTTGCGGGAAGCCGGTCTGGTGGCGACCCGACGCGAGGGCCTTAACATCCGCTATCGCCTGACCTGTCCTGATTTGCTGGTCTCATTGCTGAGAGATGGGGCCATTCTGCTCGGCGCGGTTGGGTATCCATGGCCGGATGATACGATACCTGGAGAGTGACGATGTTGATCGAGCACTACGACCTGGAGGTCTTCACCCCACCGTGCGAGCCGGGGGCTGAACGGTTCGCCGCCACCGCCCGGCTGACCACCGATATTTCGGCGGTCCTGCCTTATCTTAATGCCACGCTGCGAGGGGCTGTTTACCACCCCGCGGCTCAGGCCCTGACGTGGAAAAAAGGTGGACACAACATCGCCTTCCATGCCTATGAAATCTCGACCAGCGATGTGGAAGACCGCGAAGCGGCAGTGAAAGAGGTTGAGGGCTTGATTGCCCTGGTCAACCGCACGTGGGCGCGGAAGGACGAGATCACGCCTGACCATGAGACTCACCACCGTCCCACGCCGATGGCCGTATATCAGTTGCTGCCGCAGACCAACTGTCAGCAGTGTGGACAGCCCACCTGTTTTACCTTCGCCCTGAAGCTGGTGGCATCCCAGGTCAAGCTCGATCAGTGCCCGCCGTTGTTTGAGCCGGAAAATGCTGACCGACTGGCCACGCTCCGCACGCTGGTTATTGATGCGCCGGCGATTGGCTGAAAAGGACAAGTATCCGAATGGACAAATCGAACCAGAACCCTGCCACTGAGACCGAAGGACCCGATGCCCCTCCGCCCATGTGTGCCTGTGTCCAGGACCCGTTCGCCGTGTTGCCGCCAGAGCTTCGTCCTAAAGTGGAGCCGAAAAAAGGCGGTCTGCGTAAGGCGACCTGCCCTGGTTGTGGGTTAACCTACTGGACGAATCGCGCCACCGACCTCTGCATCGATTGTGAGAAGAAGGGGATACAGCTTCCCCCGACGGATGCCGTCACGGAGAGTTGACGATGCTCAATATCAAAGTACTTGGCCCAGGCTGCTACAATTGTTATGCAGTTCAGCAGGCGGTCGTTCGCGGCCTGGAAACACTGGCCCAGCAGCATCCCGATCTGGAAGTCACTCTCCAACATATTGAAGACCCGGCCGAGATCATGCAGTATCCCATCCTTTTTACACCGGGATTGGTCATCAACGAAAAGCTGGTCTCGGCTGGTCGGATTCCCACCGTGAGTGAGATTCTGAAGTGGCTGAACGCTGCGCTTGATCAGGGAGCGTGAGTTCGCCGCGCGCAGACGTTTAAGGGAAAGGGCCTTTTGTAGGCGGATTTTATATTGCAGCGCTGGTGAAGACCGGTCAGCTAGATGAGGCAAAACATCAGCTTGCCAGACTGGCCGAAGTAAACCGTCTTGGGGTCGAAGAAGCGTGGGAATTTAACGAATGGTGTCATGGGCGAACAGGACAGCCCATGGGCTATCCTCACCAGGCCTGGTCGGCGGGCATGTATATCTTTGCTTATCACTGCGTGGCAGAGGGCCGGGTGCCGATTCTAACCCCGGATGAAGTCCCTGGTTGAGGTCCGTATGCAGCACCCGATCGTTGCACTGTCGGAATCGCTCCAGAGCCGGCAACCTGCCGTACTGGTGACCGTGGTGGAAGTCGCGGGCGCTTCGCCTGCTAAGGTTGGCGCGCAGCTGGTGCTTCTGCGCGACGGCACAACCGTTGGCACAGTCGGTGGGGGCAAGCTGGAGGCCGCCATTCTGGCAGAGGCGCAAGCGGCGCTGGCCTCGAATCGCTCCCTGCTGAAACATTACGCACTCAAGGAGGAGGGTGAGGACGCAGTTGGCACCTTATGTGGCGGCGAGTTGACCGTATTCATCCAGAGTTATACGCCGCCTCCTCGCCTAGTGATCGTGGGCGGCGGGCATATCGGGCGTCCCCTGCAAACGATGGCCGAGGCTGCCGGGTTTGAGACTGTGGTGGTGGATGTGCAGGCCGGGCGGGGGACGGTGCCGGAGTTGCACGAGATAACGTTAACCACAGACACTTACGTCGTGCTCATCACCACCGACCATGTTTCCGACGAGGCTGCCTTGCGTCAGGTGATCGATTCTCCGGTGCCCTATATTGGTATGATCGGCAGTCGGGCCAAGTGTCAGACCATTCTCGATCACATGCGCGCCGACGGTTATGGCGAAAGCGCCCTGGCTCGTGTTTATGCCCCCATCGGCCTGGACCTGGGCGGGCCAACGCCCGGTGAGATTGCAGTGGCTATCCTGGCCGAGATTATTACCGTTCGGCAGGGAGGCACCGGTCTGATGCGGTCGCGCCAGTAATCGGCGGCCACAATTTCCAGAGCATCAGAGATGTTTGCAAAAGCGCTTTTTCCAACGGATTTTTCGGCCTATGCCAATACTGTTTTTGCCTGTCTCCCCGATCTGAAGGCAGCGGGGTTAAAGATGGTGGTGTTGGTCACGGTGATCAAAGAAAGCGATGTGCCGATGCCTGCAACGGCCAATCGCGAGGACCTTAACCGCGTGGAATGGAGTGTGCAGGAACGGTTAAACGTGGCGCGCATGGCATTGGAGGGACAGGGCCTTCGAGTCTTCACCCAGGTGCGATATGGCTCGCCCGCCGAGCAGATTCTGCGCGTGGCCGAAGAAGAACGAGTTGACCTGATTGTGATTGGCGCGCAGGGTAAAACTCTGGGCCAGGAATTGCTCTTAGGCAGTGTCGCTTACGAAGTAGTGCGAGGCGCAACTGTCCCGGTTTTGATTGAAAAGGCCCATGTCGTGCGAAACATGGGGCACGCCGACTGTACGCTTGCCTGTAAGGAAATGTTCACGCGGGTGCTGCATCCCACCGACTTTTCAGCCTGTGCGCAGGCAGCTTTTCAGGTTGTCAAACGCCTGAAAGGTGCCGGAACAAAAGAAGTTGTTGTGCTTCACGTGCAGGATGAGCGCATCATGAAGCACCGGGCTCCGGAACAGGTCGTCGCCTTTGACGAACAGGATGCTGAGCGTCTGGAAGACCTGTGTCGGACTATACGTATGTTTGGGCTTGAAGCCCGGTCACTGCTCCGACATGGGCACCCGGTACGGGAAACCTTGAAGGCAGCCGAAGAGCAAAATCCCTGCCTCATTGTGCTCGGTACCTACGGTCGCAGTGCGCTTCAGGAACTGTTGGTTGGCAGCACGTTCGAGAATGTGCTACGGCTGAGTCGCCATCCTGTCCTGGCGGTGCGTTACTCTGGACCAGACGGCGAACATAAGTGAACTCGTAATGTGCCGCCAGCGCCCAGCTCTCGATCCAGGGTTAAGAAGCCGCTGGGGGACTGGCGTGGGGTGGGTCTCAGAACCGGCTTCCCCCAGTCTACTCAGCGCGCCCAGATCAGCATGGCCCCGGTGGGCGAGCCGGAAGAGAATGGCCTTGCCGAGCGTCTCATCGAGCACGGCCAGGTAGACTCACTCGATGCGCAGCCGAATGTAGGTGAGGCGGCCACTCATACCTGGTCAGGAAAGGCGACCGTCAGGTCCTTTTCACCAGGTTGGGGTAGCGCCGATAGGGATGGTTGCTGGTGGTGGTGTGACGCTGGCGGCGTTTGGCCCGCGCTTGCAGCCCCATGTCGCGCATCACGCGCTGTACCCGCTTGCGGTTGACGACCGCGGCGGATCAATCAGCTGGTGTAAACTGCTGGGACACTACAAGACACAAATTCTGGCCTGTGGTTTCTTCACAGGGGAAACGCTCTGCCAGCAAAGTGCTGTTTTTCATCGAACTAGGGGCAAGACGTGTTCATGTTGGTGGCTGCACCCCAAACCGCAATCGTGCATGGGTGACGCAACAGGGGCGTCAGATGGTCTGGGAACTGGAGGAGCAAGGCTTATCTATCAGCGTTCTGATCCACGACCGAGACGGGAATTTTTCCAAGGCATCCGATGGTGTGTTGGCAGCGGATGTATCCCGCAGACCTTACCCCTTAAGCCCACTGGTGGCAATGCTCTGGATGAACCACTTCTGGAACATCAGGAAGACGATCAACACCGGCACGGTGATCATCGAGGCATAGGCCATGATCTGCCCCCAGTCCGGCGTCTGCGTGTAGAAGGTGGCGATGCCGACGGTGAGCGGGCGCGCGTTCTCGCCTGGTACGGCGATGATCGGCCAGAGATAATCGTTCCAGCGGAACAGGAATTGCAGGATGGCGACGGTCGCCAACACCGGGCGAGAAAGCGGCAGGATGATGCTCCGGTAGATGCGGAACGGACCCGCACCGTCCACCAGCGCCGATTCGTCAAGCTCCTTCGGGATGTCCAGGAAGAACTGGTAGAACAGGAAGATGGCGAAGGCGTCGGCCACGAAGGGGAGAGACTGCACGTGCAGCGTGTTCAACCAGGACGTTTGTAGCGCGAACCGCATCCCATCCGCCGTCTGGCTGACGACGGGCCAGGGCAGGCCGTTGGCCACGAAC